>CADBOO010000166.1 GCA_902796225.1 uncultured Ruminococcus sp. | reverse complement strand
TGACAGCCATGGGCAAAACTACTTGGCACATGACAAATATCTCAAAGATACTGAAAAACACCTTTTACTGCGGTATCATCACCTACCATAAGCAATGGACGCCGGATTATCTTGAACAGAAAAAGATCAACAATCACGGTGAGATCGAAAAAACGGTTGTTCAGGGTACGCATGAACCTATCGTGACCGTAGAGGAGTTTGAGGCTGTGCAAAAGAGGTTTCAAATGAATCATAAGGAACATCCCGAATCAGGCGCAGGACAGAAAAGAGAGTATACAGGACAGCCGATCGATATTTGGACAGAATTACTGATCTGCGAATGCGGACACCATTTCAGCCGCCGCTTCTGGCATACTGACAGTAAACATAAAATCTATAGCTATCTGTGCTATGGTACGATCAAATCGGGATCGGTAAAAACACGCCAAAACAAAGGTTTGCCGATTGAGGGGATCTGTTCGGTTCCAAATTTACCGAGTTGGAAACTGGAAATGATGGCAAAACGTATTTTTAGCGAGTTTTCAAAAGATACCGAAACAATCGTGAATCTTGCTCTCTCTATCCTTGATAAGCACATAGACGATAAGAAAAAGCAAAAGGATAACGACGATTTGATCCGTCAGTATCATAACGAACGCGAAAGGCTGAAAAAGCGGCATAATAATCTTGTGGAAATGCGGGCTGACGGAGAAATCACAAAAGAGGTATATCGGTCAAAAGTGGCTGAAATCAACAGCAGATTGAAAACGATTGAAGATGAAATTGTCCGTCTTGAATCGGAAGAAGGACAAAAGCAAAACAATTATTCACATGAAGAAAAGATTACTCTGTTGAAGTACCATCTGTTTCAAACGGTGTATCCCGGTGAAGGCGGCACCATTCCTGATGGATTACTGCGAGCATTTGTATCAAAAATCGTTGTTCATAAGGATTGTCTGGATTGGTATCTCCGCTTTCGCCCTGATGACAGTCCTGCAACCGATGAGCCGCAAAAGATTGCAGAATACTCGTTCACAAAGGAAGATGCAAAGAAATACCTATACTCCTATTCTCACCAGCGCCGGGTGTTGAAGTGGTTTGATATAAAAGCGGCGGTGTTTATATGATTATTACATAAATAAAAGGCATCAAAAAATATTTACCGAGGATCTGATGTGCGATCATTTGAATCGCATCATTGTTAGATTCTCGGTTTTGTTATATATAAAAGATAGTACGGAAGGAGGAGAGAAAATGTACGGATACTATACCAACCGACTGAACGAAAACAGAAAAGCGGTGATCTATGCCCGCGTTTCGACCGAGCACGAAGAGCAATTATCGGCGCTGGAGAATCAAAAAGATTGGTACAAGCCGATCTTGCAGCAGCATCCTGAGTGGGAAGTCGTGAAAATGTATGTCGACGAAGGCATAACCGGAACATCTGCGAAAAAGAGAAAACAGTTTATGAAGATGATCTCGGATGCCGAGAAAGGAAAGTTCGATCTGATCCTGACCCGTGAAGTATCGAGGTTTGCCAGAAACACCGTGGATACCTTGCAGTATACCCGAAGCTTGAAAGCAAAGGGCGTTGAAGTGTATTTTATCAATGACAACATCAGAACTTTTGACGGCGACGGCGAGCTTCGACTGACAATCATGGCGACGCTTGCCCAGGATGAGAGCCGCAAGACTTCTATCCGCGTAAAGGCAGGACAGCAGACCTCTATGGAAAACGGCGTTATCTATGGAAACGGCAACATTCTGGGCTATGACAAAGTCGGGAAGGAAATGATTATCAACCCCGAACAAGCAAAAACCGTCAGAATGATCTTTGATTGGTATTTGGCAGGAGACGGAGTCCGCACGATTCATTCCAAGCTGGAACAGGCAGGTCGGTTGACTGCTACCGGAAAAACAAGTTGGAAAACGCACTCTGTTTCAGCTGTCTTGAAAAATACATTTTACTGCGGTATCATCACCTATCATAAACAGTGGACGCCGGATTATTTGGAACAGAAAACGATCCGCAATCACGGCGAAATCGAATACACTGTTGTGCAGGGAACGCATGAACCGATTGTATCTGCGGAAGAATTCGAGGCAGTGCAGCGAATCATGCAAAGCAAACGCAAAGTGATTATCGACCCTAAGAATCATACCGAACGCGTTGTTGGCAATATGAGACCGTCGTGTGTTTGGTCGGAATTGATGAAATGTGAATGCGGTCATAACATATACAAAAAGAAATGGAATAAGTATAAAGGTAAGGTAAGTTACGCCTTTCAATGTGCCGCGACGGTTGAAACAGGAACATTCACGGCGCGAAAGAAAAGGGGACTGCCGACGAAAGGGATTTGCCGAGTTCCGATGATACCCCAGTGGAAGATGGAATTAATGGCGAAGTACATTTTTGATCTCTATTCCAAAGAAACGGAGGAGATTATCGACCTTGCCCTTTCCATCATAGAGAAACACAAAGATGATGAAGAACCCCAACAAGATAATACCGGCTTGATTCAGCAGTATGACGATGAGAAAGCCAAGCTGCATAATCGCTTGAGTAATCTGGTCGAAATGCGCGCTGACGGTGAG
>CADBOO010000165.1 GCA_902796225.1 uncultured Ruminococcus sp. | reverse complement strand
CGCGTAGCACACGTTCAGCGAGTGAATGATCAGATGATCCTCGGTCACCATCGAGCTGTTGATCTCTTTTGCTCTTTCCAATGTCAGCGCCATATTTCTTATCCTTTCTCTACGGTCCGTCTTTTTCTTTTCGGGGATATGTAATTGCTAAAACCATTATACAGCTTTCCGCTGTTATTGCAAGTATTTCATTTATCAAAAAAAATATACAAAATTTATCAAAAAAATATACAAAATTCTCTTGACATATCGTGCTGTTGTCTGTATAATAGACTAAAGATATAAAGGCAAAGCTGTCGAAAGGCAGTGACGCAAAGCGAAGAACCTAAGGTGTATTTGCACTATGGTCGTCTGGTTGCATCTATCATGTGTCTGTAAAACACGGGCGCATAGTAGGTGCTTATTTTTTTTCTTAAGCACCCGCCTTAATCTGTTTATACTTGAAGGAGAGTGAGTCGTTATGAAAAAAATGTTAGCTTTGGTTCTTGTAGCGGCAATCATGGCTGTAGCCTTTTGCTTACCTGCCTCCGCTTACGTAGGACATCTCAACGAAGGAGGTACGCCGGTATTCAACGGCGCTACGTCAAACAATGCTTTTGGTGATCTGCTTGATTGGACTGCTATCGTTTTCGGTAACGCCAGCAACATCATTGATGTGGAAGGGACGTTTGCCGTAGGCGGCAATTTCGATTCCACCAGAGGTTTATCGGTCAACGGCGGTAAAGACGGTCTCAATCCCGCGTCTACCGACGATGTTGCTTTTCTTGTTAACGGCAACGTGAACATTCCCGGTTACGGCAACGTCTGGGGACAGACAGTCGTTGGTAAGGCAGACGGCAACACCTATCGTCTGACGAATGTGACTCCGTCCGATACAACCAACGCGCAGTACACGGTTGCTGATTCCACGGGATACTTTGCAGACGCGAGAAACACCGCGTACGGTGCGAAGGCGGCTGTTGAAGCTCTCCCGGTCAACGGAGTGTGTGAAGAGGCTAACGGCATCTATACGTTTGTCGGCAATCCGGATGCGGATGTATTGGTATACAACGTCGACGACGCTGCCATCAGCTCGTATCGTTTTGATTTCAATATCGCCGAGGATCAGACGGTCATCGTCAACTTTACTTCGTCCGATAAGATCGACCTGAAATACGGCGCGATCATGATCAACGGCAGCTTAGATCTGGATTATAAGAGGAGCTTCAGCCGCAATCTTATCTTCAACGTCGTTAATGCGACTGAGATGGATATGACCACTACCGATATTTACGGTACTCTTTTGGCTCCCAATACCGATCTGACCGGCACCAATGCCGACATTTGCGGAACGACGATTGTAAACAGTCTTACCGGTCTGGGCGGTTTTGAGATCAGCACCGGCTCCAATGACAGCTTTATCCCGGCTGTCGGCGGTTCGACGACCATTCCCGGCGAGAATCCCACTGTGACGCCCGATGCACCCTCCGGAGAAACCGTCAGCCTCAGAATCGACGTTCCCCAGAAGATGGTGGTTGCCTTCGAGGATGGCTCCGTTTACTACGGCGGCGAAATGAAGGAAGTCGTCTACAATCAGGAGTATATCTTCCGGATGTGCTCCGTCAACTGGGAGAACGGAATCTTTGACGGTGAAGAAAACGGTATTGCCGGTACCGTCGTTTACAGAATGGAAGTCGTACATCGGAACCGGTTCAATGAGCTCGCTGCTGCCGCGAAGGACGACCCCGAGCGCTACACCGTAAAGGGTATTGATATCATCGACAATGTCGCAAAGAAGATCATTGTCAACGGCGACGCCAAGGATACTCACCTCGAGACTGACGTAAACAACTTCTTCATGGCTTACAGATTCCATTTCGAAGGTCAGGATTATAACCATAAGACCGGTATCGATAAGGTTGTCAACAACCCCCTTGAAAGCCTGTCCGTCAACCTGCCCCTCGGCTCTACCGTCACCTGCAAGGCATTCGTCGGTAACGAGTTGGTAGACTCGGCAGACGTATTTATCGTCAACAACTCCGGCGAAGGAATCTACGACGACGTGTTCCTCACCAGCGTCAATGACTTTACCTGGAGTAAAGCAGCTTAGGAAGTAAAATAATCATCAATCCGATTAAATAAGTGGCTGCCGCAAAACGCGAAGCTTTGCGGCAGGACGAAAAGAAGAGCCGCTCTAAACTCGATCGTGAGGGAATAGAGCGGCTTTTGTTTTTTGATCGTCATGATTCTTCGATGCTGATCTCAGCGCCGAGTGTTGTTGATTTCTTTTGCTGTTTCCAACATCAGCGCCATAATCCTTATCCTTTCTCTACAGTCCGTCTTTCTCTTTTCGGGGATATGTAATTGCTAAAACCATTATACAGTTTCTCGCTGTTATTGCAAGCGTTTCAATTAATTATTGACTATTACTCAGAATTCGTTAGAATAGTAGTATACGGAGGAGATACTATTCATGGCACAGTAGCAAGATTGGCAGTTGCTTTTACAAATATAGAAAAAGTTTACCGACAAGCCTCAAAGTCCGATAAACCGCCGTATCCGTATGTTATACTGGTATCATCGGTAGATACTTGTTAGGAGGTTAATAAAATGAGCTATCATTATGAGAAGGTTTACAAAAGCGACAATACGGCAGAAATCAGATATAACGGCAATTATTTTATGATATCGGATTTCTCTTTTGACCGATATGATTACTACGGAGATTCAACAGATAGCTTTTTTCAAGTTTCTGTGAAAACAGATGGATTTATGGGGCGGGGAAAGATCTTTTTTAATTATAATAGTTATACTGTAAATCACAAAAACGATTCACGAAAGGCGGTAAAAGAATGACCTATACAGATCAATATAAAGAATTTCTGAATGAGT
>CADBOO010000164.1 GCA_902796225.1 uncultured Ruminococcus sp. | reverse complement strand
TAGGACCATTCGGGGTTACCCGCCGGACGGAAGTAAACGGTGCACAGACCTGTCTTGCCGCCCTCAGCGGTCAGTTTGTATTCGTTGTCCAGACCGTCTTTATACCATGTCTTGATCTGGCCGTTCTCGACCTTGACTGCCTTGATGGCGTCGCCGTCCTTGAAGGTCTTATCGATGGTATACTCGCCGTCAGCACCGGGATTAGCAGTCAGCTTATTAGCTGCGTCTACGGTATCCCAATTCTTGACGCCGTTGATGATACCGATGATGTAGTAGCCGTCAGTGATGTCACCGGAGGTTGTGGGCTTTTCAGTATCGTCGCCGGTGGTGGGCTGATCCTGCTTCTTCTGTACGGTCAGATAGGTGTAGGACCATTCAGGGTTACCTGCAGGACGGAAGTATACGGTGCACAGACCTGTCTTGCCGCCCTCAGCGGTCAGCTTGTATTCGTTGTCCAGACCGTCTTTATACCATGTCTTGATCTCGCCGTTCTCGACCTTAACTGCCTTGATGGCGTCGCCGTCCTTGAAGGTCTTATCGATGGTATACTCGCCGTCAGCGCCGGGATTAGCAGTCAGCTTATTAGCTGCGTCTACGGTTTCCCAATTCTTGACGCCGTTGATGATACCGATGATGTAGTAGCCGTCGGTGATCTCGCCGGAAGATGTGGGATTCTCGTCGGTAGGCTGATCCTGTTTCTTCTGAACAGTAATATACTTATAGGACCATGTGGTCTCACCGGTCGGGTTGAAGTAGACAGTGCAAAGACCTGTCTTGCCGCCCTCGTCGGTCAGGACATAGTTGTCGCCGCCGTCATTGAACCATGCGGTGACTTCTCCGTTGACAACCTCAACGACCTTGATTTCGTCGTTGTTGTAGAAGAACCAGTCTAACATATATTCGTTAGCTGCGCCGGGGTTCTCTTGGAGTTTTCTGTCGGGTGTGATATTATCCTGCCAGCAGTCCACGCCGTTCAGGGTACCAACCAGATAGTAGCCGTCTGTGATCTCGCCGATATCTGTGGGTTCATCGGTCGGCTCATCGGTCGGCTCGTCAGTCGGAGCATCTGTGGGCTCCGCCGTAGGCTCATCAGTAGGAGCCTGCGTCGGCTTTTCCGTGGGAGGTTCCGGTTTACTGATAGGTTTACCGATATTGGGGTATTTCGTCAGAGTAGAAGCATCATGAGCAATATACTTCTGGATCAAAGAAGCATCAAAGATGGTAACGGTACCGTCGCCGTCAACATCGGCAACTCTGTACTCGTCACGATCGGTTTCGCCTCTTCTTTTCAACTCGTCATAGTTGATCGAGTTGCCCATATGAGCAATCGATTTCTGAATTGCAGACGCGTCGAAAATAGTGATTTTGCCGTCACCATCGACGTCGCCGAGCAATGGAGCTGTCGTACTGTCAGCTGCATTCGCAACGAAGATATTCATCGAAAACATCGACATTATCAACGTCAGAACGAGAGCAATACTGACAGCTCTTCTCATTTGTTTCATGTAATCTCCTCCAATTACAAAAATTTAACTTAGCATACAAACGCACACTACGCTATGCTGTTAATTATATTACAAAGCGGTAATTAATTCAATAAAATCAAACCGATTTTACGTCAATTCGAGTGAGAAATTGCGACCTTGTTTTTGGTGGTATTGCACAATAGTTGTGATGGAATTATATAGAATTCCAACTGAAAGTCCAAGTTTTTATTCTTCACTAGAATTTTACAACTGTTACATTTTGACATTTTTGTCTATTTCGGGGATTGGGAGCCGACGTACAAAATGAGAGCATCATCAAGGAATTATTGCGTAAACACGGCGCTTTTGTAACGGTCGTGAAAAAAGAAAGACAAAAATTACAAAAAATCTACAGTTTTCAGCAGGATCTCAGAGGAAATTACAGAGTGCCGGAAGAATGTAACCGGATTTTGTTATAGTCTATACTTTAGTCTATACTAAATTATACACTTTGGTCTATCGCTAAAACGCATCATTTTCTTTGTGGAATCACAGAATCGACCCTATCAATTACGTGTATTGAGATCGTAATCAATCATTCTGCGGTTGCGGCGGCTTCATCTTTTGAGTTTTCAGTTTTCGTTTATAGGCATCCGAAATTGAAGACACACACTTCCACCCGCATCGGTACCCAACACATAACAAAAGGCGGCGCACCTCGTAATGAAGTGCGCCGCGCGACTCTTTTGGGAGATTCTGCCGTTATTCCTCGATGGGAGCAGCAGGAACTGTCGGAATGTAGTTTTCTTCCAGTTCGATATTATTATATTTTGCCATACCGGTACCGGCAGGAACCAGCTTACCGATCAGAACATTTTCCTTCAGACCGACCAGCGGATCGACCTTGCCCTTGATTGCGGCGTCGGTCAGAACACGGGTGGTCTCCTGGAAGGACGCTGCGGACAGGAAGCTGTCTGTCGCCAGAGAAGCCTTGGTGATACCGAGCAGCTGCTGGGTCCATGTCGCCTCTGTCAGACCTTCCTCGCCGTTTGCGATACGCTCTTTGATCAGCTTATTGGCATAAAGAACGTCGTTGCGGTTGTACATCTGACCGGGCATGAAATCGGTCGAACCGGGATCGTCCACTCTGACCTTTTTCAGCATCTGGCGAACGATGACCTCGATGTGCTTATCGTTGATATCAACACCCTGTAAACGGTAGGTGCTCTGGACCTCGCTGATGAGGTAGTCCTGAACAGCCTGCGCGCCCATGATCTCGAGGATATCATGCGGGTTGATCGCGCCGTCGGTGATCTTGTCACCCTTCTTGATATGCTGACCTTCTTCGACCGCAACGCGGAATCCGAAGGGGATCAGATAGGATTTTTCCTCTGACGTTTCTGTATTGAACACAACAGCATGGCGGCTGTTCTTGATCTCATCAAAGCGAACCTCGCCGTCGATCTCGGAGATGATCGCGAGATTCTTCGGTTTGCGGACCTCGAAGAGTTCCTCGACACGCGGAAGACCCTGTGTGATATCTTCTGCAGATGCAACGCCGCCGGTATGGAAGGTACGCATCGTCAGCTGGGTACCGGGCTCGCCGATGGACTGTGCCGCGATGATACCGACCGCTTCACCGACAGTGACAGGCTGACCGTTCGCAAGGTTCGCGCCGTAGCACTTCTTGCAAACGCCGTGTTTGCTGTGGCAGCCGAGGATGGAACGGATCTCGATGCTCTCGACGCCGGAATTGACGATGATATCAGCCTCTTCCTTACCCATCAGTGTATCCTTGCTGACAAGAACGTTGCCGTTTTCGTCACAGAAATCACGGATCAGGTAACGACCGAGCAATCTCTCGTGCATTCCCTCGATGACCTGTTTTCCGGACTTGATATCAAACACTTCAAGACCTTCGTTGGAATGACAGTCATCCTCACGGATGATGACTTCCTGCGATACATCGACCAGACGACGGGTCAGATAACCCGAGTCAGCCGTTCTCAGCGCGGTATCGGCAAGACCTTTACGAGCGCCGCGGGAAGAAATGAAGTATTCCAGAATGTTCAGACCTTCACGATAATTCGCACGGATCGGGATCTCGATGGTCTTACCGGAAGTATTCGCGATCAGACCGCGCATACCGGCGAGCTGACGGATCTGGCTCATGGAACCACGCGCTCCGGAGTCTGCCATCATATAGATCGGGTTGTATCTGTCGAGGTTGTCCTGCAGCTTATCGGTGACCTCATCGGTCGCCTTTTCCCAGATAGAAAGGACTTCGGTGTATCTTTCTTCGTCGGAACGAAGACCCATATTGTATTCCTCACGGATGACGTCAACGTCGGCTTCCGCCTTGGCAATGATGTCTTTTTTCTCAGGAGGAATAATAGCATCACAAACCGCAACGGTGATCGCACCGCGGGTAGAGTATTTGTAGCCCTGCGCCTTGATCTCATCCAGCACGGAAGCGGTAATCTCGGTGCCGTGAACCTTGATACAGGCGTCGATGATGTTGCCGAGCTTTTTCTTGCCAACCAGGAAGTCGACCTCGAACTTGAAGAGGTTTTCTTCGATCGATCTGTCAACAAAGCCGAGATCCTGCGGGATCGCGCGGTTGAAGATGATCTTGCCGACAGTGGTATCGATGATGCCGCGCTTGATCTCGCCGTCGATCTCTGCCTCGCGTCTGACCTTGATCTTGCTGTGCAGTGTCACAACGCCGGTCTGATACGCCATCAGCGCTTCGTTGACGTCGCGGAAGACCTTACCCTCGCCGGGCTCGCCGTCCTTATCAAGGGTCAGATAGTAGGAGCCGAGTACCATATCCTGGGTCGGAACGACGACAGGCTTACCGTCGGAGGGCTTCAAGAGGTTGCCCGCCGCCAGCATAAGGAAGCGAGCCTCTGCCTGCGCCTCGGCGGAAAGCGGTACGTGAACCGCCATCTGGTCGCCGTCAAAGTCCGCATTGTACGCGGTACAAACCAGCGGATGGAGCTTCAGCGCTCTGCCTTCGACCAGAACAGGCTCAAATGCCTGGATACCCAGACGGTGCAGGGTAGGCGCACGATTCAGAAGGACGGGATGTCCTTTGATAACGACTTCCAGAGCGTCCCAAACCTCGGGCTTTGCTCTTTCGACAGCCTTGCGCGCCGCTTTGATGTTCTGCGAAACCTTGGTTTCCACCAGACGCTTCATGACAAACGGCTTGAACAGCTCGAGCGCCATTTCTTTCGGCAGACCGCACTGGTACATCTTGAGCTCAGGCCCGACGACGAGAACCGAACGGCCGGAGTAGTCGACACGCTTACCGAGCAGGTTCTGTCTGAAACGACCCTGTTTGCCCTTGAGCATATCGGAGAGGGATTTCAGCGAACGGTTGGAAGGTCCTGTTACGGGGCGGCCGCGTCTGCCGTTATCGATCAGAGCGTCGACAGCCTCCTGCAGCATTCTCTTCTCATTTCTGAT
>CADBOO010000163.1 GCA_902796225.1 uncultured Ruminococcus sp. | reverse complement strand
GCCGGTAAATTCCCGTACCACCCCGTAACTGCGAGCTTCGACATACCGCTGCACAGCGCTGCCGATATCGCCGATGCGATTGCCGGCCTGCGCCGCCTTGATTCCCTCATAAAGGCTTTCCTCAGTCGCTTTGAGAAGCGCTTGGGCTTCGGGCGAAATATCGCCGCAGGCATAGGTGTAGGCGTTGTCGCCGTGAAACCCGTGCATGCCCGCCATGATATCGATGGATACGATATCGCCGTTTCTGAGGATCGTCTTTTTGCTCGGTATGCCATGGACTACCACGCTGTTGACAGAGATACAGGTAGAAGCCGGATAGCCTTCGTAACCGAGGGTGGAGGGCACGCCGCCCTCACCCTCGATGAATTTACGAACTGCCGTGTCGATCTCAAGGGTCGACACGCCCGGCTCGACCATCTCTCCCGCGAGCTTTAACGCCCGCGCGGACAGCGTACACGCGTCCTGCATCAATCTGATTTCGCGTGCGGTCTTGACTACGATCATACTTAAGCCTCGAGAGCTTCAAAAGTAGCTTTGGTTGTCTCTTCGACGGAGTTCATACCCTCGACGACAGAGAGCTTGCCCTGCTTCTCATAATAGTCCTTGAGCGGCTCGGTCTCTTTGTGATAGATATCGAGTCTGGCTTTGACCGTATCAGGATGGTCGTCCTTGCGCTGAATAAGGGCGCCTGTGCAATCATCGCAGATACCCTCTACCTTGGGCTTGAGGCTTTCGGTATGATAGGGTCTGCCGCATTTTTCACACACGCGGCGTCCGGACAAGCGGCTGATGATAACATCGTCGGCTACCTCGATATCGATAACCTTGTCGATGTCAACGCCCATCTCGTCCAGAGCCTCGGCCTGAGGGATGGTACGGGGGAAGCCGTCCAGGATGAAGCCGTCTTTGCAGTCGTCTTCATTCAGGCGTTCCTTGATGATGCCGATCACGACCTCATCGGGAACCAGCTGACCCGCGTCGATGAAGGATTTCGCCTTCAGTCCCATCTCTGTACCGCTCTTCAGCGCGGCACGGATAATGTTGCCCGTGCTGATCTGGGGAATATTCAAGCGCTCGCTGATAACAGCTGCCTGGGTGCCTTTACCGGCACCGGGAGCGCCTAACAGGATAAGTTTCATAAGTTCTCTCCTATTCAGTTGCCTTGAATTAATCAAGGAAGCCCTTGTAGTGGCGCATCATCATCTGGCTCTCAAGCTGCTTCGCGGTATCCAGAGCGACGCCGACGATAATGATGACGGAGGTACCGCCCATCGACAGGCCGTACAGACCGGTAAAGTCGGAGTACAGGATCGGGAGCAGCGCGATGAACGCGAGGAACAGAGCGCCGATCAGGGTAATTCTTGAGAGGATCTTCTTGATAAAGTCGGCAGTCGGTCTGCCGGGACGGATACCGGGGATGGTACCGTTGTTCTGCTTCAGATTGTTCGCCATTTCGATCGGATTGTACTGGATCGTCGTGTAGAAATACGCGAAAGCGAGAATCAGCAGGAAGTACAGCACCGCATACAACCAGCCGTTGGTCGAGAAGGCGTTGAAGAAGCCTGCCCAGAAGCCTTTGACGTTGCCGACAAACAGCTTGATGGTGCTGGGGATGGAAAGGATGGAGGACGCGAAGATGATCGGCATAACGCCGCCCAGGGCTACCTTGATCGGCAGGTGGGTGGACTGACCGCCGTACATCTTGCGACCGACGACACGTTTTGCATACTGGATCGGGATACGTCTTTCCGCATCCTGCATAAAGGTGATGACCCAAATGACGATGAGGAAGAGGATGACCCACAGCGGAACGGTGACATAGTAGCTGGTATTGTCGTCACCGGCGAGATTCCAGTACATCGAGAGCTGGTTGATGGTATAAGGCAGTCTTGCGATAATACCCGCAAACAGCAGGATCGAGATACCGTTGCCGATACCATTCTTATTGATCTGCTCGCCCAGCCACATGATCAGCGCGGTACCTGCGGTAAAGCAGAGGATGATCGCGATCATGGTGAACCACATCGCGCCGCCTTCGGTGTACTTGGCGATCGCCTGATAGGTGGGCGTCCAGTTTCCCTCGGCAGGAGCCTGATTATCAATCGAGTTCTTGAGGAAGAAGTAGTACGCCGTGCCCTGGATCAGACCCAGACCAACCGTAACATAACGTGTGATGGCAGCGATCTTCTTTCTGCCCTCTTCGCCTTCCTTACTGAGGCGCTCGAGGGGCGGGATCGCCACGCACAACAGCTGCATGATAATGGAGCTGTTGATGTAGGGGGTGATACCCATCGCGAAGATCGTCGCATTACTGAACGCACCGCCGGAGAGCGTGTTCAGGTAGCCGACGAGAGTATCGTCAACCGCGCCCGAATTGCTGCTCATAACATGAGCCAGCGCGTCCATGTTCAAAAACGGGACCGGAATAACGGAACCGATTCTGAAGATTACAACGATCATCAGTGTGAATAAGATCTTTTTGCGCAGGTCCGGGATCGACCAGGCGTTTCTAATTGTTTTAAACAATTATACCACCTCGATCTTTCCGCCGGCAGCTTCAATCTTGGCCTTAGCG
>CADBOO010000162.1 GCA_902796225.1 uncultured Ruminococcus sp. | reverse complement strand
CTTGATTGTCATTGCGAGGGAGCCTGCGACCGTGGCAATCCCACAAAACAGCGTACCGCTTTTCCTATTGTCAAACGGCATCTATTACAGGGGGATTGCCACGTCGTCAGCTAAACACTGACTCCTCGCAATGACATATAGTTTTTTTGGATATCACGCCATGATCTTCTTATACAGCTCTTTCAGATCCTCGACGTTAGTTTCTCTCGGATTACCGGGACGGCAGGCGTCCGCATAAGCGTCAGCGGCGAGGACTTCCAGATCCTCTGCCTTGACCTTCTCGTTCTTCTCGGGGATACCGACGTCCTTGGAGAGCTGCTTGACCGCGTCGATCGTCGCCTTGCGATACTCAGCCTGAGACATGCCGTCTACGCCCTCTACGCCCATCGCGCGCGCGATCTCACGGAACTTCTCACCGGTGTATTCCTGGTTGTATTCCATGACGATCGGCAGCATCATCGCGCACGCTACGCCGTGCGGTGTGTCATAATGCGCGCCAAGGGTGTGAGCGATACTGTGTGCGATACCCAAACCGACGTTGGAGAAGCCCATACCGGCGATGTACTGCGCCAGCGCCATACCTTCTCTGTCCTCAGGCTTGTTCTCGACAGCGCCGCGCAGATGCTTCGCGATCAGGCGGATCGCCTCGAGATGGAACATATCGGTCATCTCCCATGCCGCGGCAGTGGTGTAGCCCTCGATAGCGTGAGTCAGCGCGTCCATACCGGTGGAAGCGGTCAGACCCTTGGGCATACTGCTCATCATGTCGGGATCGACAACCGCGATTTCGGGAATGTCATGCTCGTCAACGCAGACGAACTTGCGCTCTTTCTGTACATCGGTGATGACGTAGTTGATGGTGACCTCCGCGGCGGTACCGGCAGTGGTGGGAACCGCGATCGTGGGAACCGCGTGATTCTTGGTGGGCGCAACGCCCTCTAAGGAGCGGACGTCGGCGAACTCGGGATTAGTGATGATCACGCCGATCGCCTTCGCGGTATCCATTGCGGAGCCGCCGCCGATGGCGATGATGGAGTCAGCCTTAGCCGCTTTGAACGCGTCTACGCCTGCCTGTACGTTCTCGATGGTCGGATTCGCCTTGACCTCGGAGAAAACGTCATAGGGGAGACCGCATTCGTCCAAAAGCGCAGTGACCTTCTGCGCTACGTTGAATTTGATCAGATCGGGATCGGTGACGATAAGCGCCTTGGTAAAGCCCTTGGTTTTGGCAATAGCGGGGATCTCTGCGATCGCGCCCTTGCCGTGGTAGGAAGTGTTGTTAAGAATGATTCTGTTTGCCATAATTTACCTCCGTAAATAGTTTTGCACTATTATTATACCGCCGAAAGAAATGAAATTGCAATCATATCGCGTATAGAAAAAAAGTATGAAATTTCGTGAAAAAGGACTAAAGATGGGAGAAGAGGGAGGAGTTGAGGTGCTGTCCAAATCTATGATTTGGCTAACAGCACCCATGCTCGTCGTCGTCCGCTGAACTCGGTAGGCATATCCGGTTGGTATGCCTTAACCTCGTATCGCGGCTCCTCCTTTCCCCATAATCCGGGGGATTATGGGGTCCCCGTTTCTCCCAAGAATCGGAACGGACGATTGAGTCCGTGAACGATGATTGGCTGAGAGCTACTGCGAGGAGTGAGGAGTTAGGAGTGAGGAGTTAGGAGTTAGGAGTTTAGGCGTAAATGAAACGTCTATTGTAGGGGATGACGCTTGCGACATCCCGCTGCCTATCCAATCTATGTCACCTAAAAGCGGAGCAGATAAACCCCTTGTAGGGGAGGGGCTTGCTCCTCCCGATACGCATCTTCTCAATGCCAACTAACGCGAAGCAAATCCATGCTTCCGTAGGGATGACCACTGGTCATCCGCAGAATGATGGGCATTTCTGTTATCGAAAGCGTGAGACAGGGGAGAAACGTTTTTGCTATGCGGGTCGTCATAAATGTCGCCCCCTACAATTATCGGCAACGTTTATTGTAGGGGATGACG
>CADBOO010000161.1 GCA_902796225.1 uncultured Ruminococcus sp. | reverse complement strand
CAAAATGGGCGTCGAGACCCGCGTTGTCGAGGTTTCCTACGACGTCGGCGATCAGGTTCGCATCATCGACGGTCCTCTGGAGGACTTTGTCGGTATCGTAGACGAGCTTGACACCGATAAGAACTACGTCAAGGTCACCATTTCTATGTTCGGACGCGAAACGCCCGTCGAGCTTGAACTCAACCAAGCCGAAAAACTGGACGATTAATCACATAGGTATAAAGCGAAAGCTTTTTATATGAGGGAGCGATCCCTTGTGGGAGGACCGCTGCAAAGCGGCGATCCGCCATTTACCACGAATAGGAGGAAAAAACACATGGCACAGAAAGTAACAGGTCTGATCAAGTTACAGATCCCTGCCGGTAAAGCAACTCCGGCACCGCCTGTCGGCCCCGCTCTGGGTCAGCACGGCGTTAACATCGTTTCCTTTACTAAGGAATTCAATGAGCGCACAAAGAACGATATCGGTCTGATCATCCCGGTAGTCATCACCGTTTATGCCGACCGTTCGTTCAGCTTTATCACCAAGACTCCGCCCGCACCCGTTCTGATCAAGAAGGCTTGCGGCATCGAGACTGCTTCCGGCGAACCCAACAAGAAGAAGGTCGCCAAGATCACCAAGGCGCAGTGCCAGCAGATCGCAGAGCAGAAGATGAAGGACCTCAACGCCGCTACTATCGAAACCGCCACATCCATGATCATGGGTACCGCACGTTCGATGGGTATCGAAGTAGTCGACTAAGGAGGGAACACAATGAAACACGGTAAGAAATACGTTGACGCAGCCAAGCTCGTCGACAGAACAAAATTCTATGATACCAACGAAGCGCTCGACACCGTCATCAAGACCGCTACCGCGAAGTTTGACGAGACTGTTGAGCTGCACGTTAAGCTGGGCGTTGACTCCCGTCACGCTGACCAGCAGGTCCGCGGCGCTGTTGTACTTCCCAACGGCACCGGTAAAAAAGTCCGCGTCCTCGCGATCTGCAAGGGCGAGAACGAGAAGCTTGCTCAGGAAGCAGGCGCCGACTATGTAGGCGCTGAGGACATGACACAGAAGATCCAGCAGGAAAACTGGATGGACTTCGACGTCCTCATCACCACTCCCGACTGCATGGGTCTGGTCGGTCGTCTGGGCCGTATCCTCGGTCCGCGCGGCTTGATGCCGAACCCCAAGGCAGGTACCGTTACTCCCGATATCGCCCGCGCGATCAAAGAGGCGAAGGCAGGTAAGATCGAGTACCGTCTTGACAAGACCAACATCATCCACTGCCCGATCGGCAAGGTATCCTTCGGTGCCGAGAAGCTGGCTGAGAACCTCGACACCCTGATGGGCGCGATCGTCAAGGCTAAGCCCGCTGCCGCCAAGGGTCAGTATATCAAGAGCTGTGCGGTCGCCGCTACCATGGGACCGTCCGTTCGCATCAACCCGACCAAGTTCGGCGTGTGATGAAATCACCTTCCCCGTGAGGGAAAGGCTTGTTATGGTATCATGCTCTATGAGCTGATATAAAATCGCTGTTCTAAAGACAGCAGGTGTCGCGAAAGCGATATAATGGTTTTCCGCCTGCCGAGGATGAAGCGTTACACAGTGCCGTAAGGCATCACTATGTAACTATCTGCCTCTCCTCGATAAAAGGAGAGGCTGTTTTTATGAACTGCGTGATAAAAAACACGGAGGTGAAATGATTTGCCAAGCGCTAAGGTTTTAGAAGCGAAGAAGGCTATCGTAGCCGAGCTGTCCGAGCGTCTGAAGAATTCTGTCACCGGCGTTCTCGTTAACTACAAGGGTATTAACGTTGCCGATGATACCGCTCTTCGTAAGGAGCTTCGCGAGGCGGGCGTCAAGTACACTGTCGTCAAGAACACCCTGCTCTCACGTGCTTCCGAAGACGCCGACCTTGCAGGTCTGCAGACAACGCTCGAGGGCACTACCGCTCTCGCGACCAGCGAAGACGACTACACAGCAGCCGCTCGCATTCTCTCTAACTACGCGAAGAAAAGCAAGACTTTTGAGATCAAGGCAGGTTATCTCGACGGTGAGATCGTCGATTTAGCTACCATCGACAGCCTTGCGAAGCTGCCCACCCGCGAGATCCTGCTCGCGAACGTACTCGGCGCCTTCCAGGCTCCGATCGCATCCTTTGCACGCGCTATCCAGGCGATCGTCGACGACGGCGGTATCGAAGCCTGCTTAGCGAAGAAGTCCGGTGAAGCTCCCGCAGAAGACGCT
>CADBOO010000160.1 GCA_902796225.1 uncultured Ruminococcus sp. | reverse complement strand
AGAGGGTATTCATATGTACGTTAAGGAAGTTTTAGTTCAGAACAAAGCGGGTCTGCACGCCCGTCCGGCTACTTTCTTCATTCAGAAGGCGAACGAGTACAAGGCATCCATCTGGGTAGAGAAGGATGAAAGAAAGGTCAACGCGAAGTCACTGTTGGGCGTACTGTCGCTGGGTATCATCGGCGGCACTACCGTTAAGATTTTTGCCGACGGCCCCGACGAGACCGATGCGGTAGAAGGCCTTGTCGAGCTGATCAATACCGGCTTTGCGGAATAAGTTGGATTTTCATAGCTGACAACAGGCGGACGTTTGTCCGCCTTTTTGTTTTGCAGAAATTGCTTATTGAAAGACAGGCTGATTTATTGTATCATTAATGCGTACTATATGACGGGGAGGTGACGACGTCGATGAATCCGAAGATGAAGGACCTGCGCCGAAAAGCGATGGCGCTTCCGCTGCAGCCGGGCGTGTATATCATGAAGAACGCCTCGGGCGAGATCATCTATATCGGCAAAGCGAAGGCGCTCAAAAACCGCGTCAGCCAGTACTTCGGCTCTCAGAACAATCACACCGAAAAGGTCCGCCGCATGGTGGACAACGTCGACGATTTCGACTATATCATCACCGATTCCGAGTTTGAGTGTCTGATCCTCGAATGCTCGCTGATCAAACAGCATACCCCGAAATACAACATCCTTTTGAAGGACGACAAGGGCTACAGCTATATCCGCGTCACCGACGAGCCCTACCGCCGGCTGAGCTATGTGCTGCAAAAGGCTGACGACGGCGCAAAGTACATCGGACCGTACAAATCGAGCTACTACGTCAAATCCTCGGTCGAAGAGGCGAACAAGATCTTCGGGCTGCCTACCTGCAATCGGAAGTTCCCCGAGGACTTCGGCAAACAGCGTCCGTGCCTGAACTATCATATCAAGCAGTGCTGCGCGCCCTGCACCGGCAGGGTAAAGCCCGACGACTACAACGAGAGGGTGGATGCGGCGCTGGAGTTCCTCTCCGGTGACAGCGCGGGAACGATGCGGCTTCTGCAGGAGCGCATGACCGCCGCCGCGGATGCGCTGGACTTCGAGCGCGCCGCCCGTTACCGCGACCAGATCGCCTCGATGAAAAAACTGCGCGACAAGCAGAAGGTCGTGGATATCCGCATCGACGAGCTGGACGTCATCTCCATCGTCAAAGAGGGCGCAAAAGGCTCGGCGACCGTCCTGCGCTTTTCCGACAGCCGCCTGTACGATACCGAAAACTTTCTGATCGACGACGTCGACGACGAACAGGATTTCCGATCACAGTTCATCCTGCGCTACTACACCCTGCGCAGCGAGATCCCCGCCCATATCGCTCTCGACGGAGGGATAGAGGACGTCGAAACGACCGAACAATGGCTGACCGAAAAGAAGGGCAAGCGGGTCTACATCACTGTCCCGCAGCGCGGCGTGCAGAAGGATCTCGTGGAAATGTGCCGCAAAAACGCCTTTGAAGCCCTGGGTCAGCAGCGCGGCGTCACCGGAAAACAACTCAGCGTGCTGGAAGAACTGCGCGCTTTACTGGGGCTGGAAAAAATCCCCGCATACATCGAAAGCTACGATATCAGTAACCTCGCGGGGCAGAACAACGTTGCCGGTATGGTCGTGTTCGAGAACGCCCGCCCGCTGAAATCCGCTTACCGAAAATTCAAGATCAAGTCGTTCTCCGGTCAGGACGACTACGGCTCGATGGCGGAGGTACTGACCCGCAGACTGGAAGAATACCGCAAATCGCAGGAAGCCGGCGAGTCCTCCGGCTTCGGACGGCTGCCGGATCTGATCCTGCTCGACGGCGGCAAAGGTCAGGTCGGCGCTGTACTGCCGATCATTGAACAGAGCGGTCTGGATATCCCGGTTTTCGGCATGGTCAAGGACGATCATCACCGTACCCGCGCGATCGTCAGCGCTACAGGCGAGATCGCTATCCGCCCGAACCGTGCGGTGTTCACCTTTGTGACCAATATCCAGGACGAGGTGCATCGCTTTTCCATCGGCTTCAACCGCCAGCAGCGCAAGCGCGTGCTTGGCTCGACGCTCGAAGAGATCCCCGGCGTCGGCAAAAAACGTTCGAGAGAACTGCTGCGCTTTTTCCGCACGATCAAGAATATCTCGAACGCATCATTAGAAGAACTCGAGCAGGCGCCCGGCATGACTCATCCCGCCGCCGTGAGCGTCTACAAGTATTTTCACGAGGAATAGGCGGCCGATAGTCGCCTCCTACATCCACTGACCACCGAACCCGGAGGAGTATCATTATGCGCGTTATCACCGGCTCTGCGAGAGGCAGGGTATTGGAAACACTCAAGGGCGACGACATCGTCCGCCCGACTACCGATAAGGTCAAGGAAGCGGTCTTCTCTGCGATCCAGTTCGAGATCGAGGGCCGTGATTTCATCGACGTTTTTGCAGGCTCCGGACAGATGGGGATCGAGGCGCTGTCCCGCGGGGCACGAAGCGCTGTTTTTCTGGATAGTTCCAAAAAAGCTGCAGCGGTGATCGAACGCAACCTCAAGGTTACAAATTTGCAACAATTTGCGACAGTAATCACCGCAAACTCCCTTTCCTACCTGCAGCGAACCGACCGTTTGTACGACATTGCGTTCCTCGACCCCCCCTATAACAAGGGGATCCTGCAGGAAATCATGCCTATTATTGCACAAAGAATGAAAAAAACAGGGGTCATTATTTGTGAAAGTGCATTAAATGATAAAATATTACAAAAATATTACAAATTT
>CADBOO010000159.1 GCA_902796225.1 uncultured Ruminococcus sp. | reverse complement strand
GGGAGTTAGGAGTTAGGAATTAGGAATGAGGAATTAGGAATGAGGAATTGGGAATTGGGAAGTTCAGAATGATATCGATAAGGCATCAGGGAGCGATCAGGGCGTTCCACAGCAAAGAGAAAATCGAGGAGAAGGATTTTTTCTCGACGTCTTCGGCGGCGAGGATATCGAAGGAGGCGATCTCTTCGTTGTTGAGGGTAAAGGAGATCGTACCGACCTTATCCCCCGCCCTCACCGGCGCGGGGACGCTTTCTTCGATCGTGACCGAACGCTTGACCTTATCCTTCTCCCCTTTCGGCAGCGTCAGAGCGGCGGTTTCGTCACAGATAACGTCCACCTCAGGCGCCATCCCGCCTTCGACCTTGACTGGGTACAGGTCGTCGGTCAGGCTGAGCTTGGCGGTCTCGAAATTGGCAAAGCCGTAATCGAGCAGCGTAGCGGCGTCCTTGAACCGCGCGGTACCGCTGTCTGCGCCGAGAATAACGCCGATCAGACTGACGCCGTCGCGCTCTGCGGTTGCGGTGATGCACGATCCCGCGTCGCCTGTCGTGCCGGTCTTCAGCCCCGTGATGCCTTTGTATGTGCGCAGCAGTTTGTTGGTATTGACGATCTGGGTCTCGCCGCCGCGCAGATTATCCAGCCAGATGGAGGTGTAGTCAAAGATCTTTTTGTGCCTGATCAGCTCGCGTGACATGAGCGCGACGTCGTAGGCAGAGGTGATGTGCCCCTCTTCGTCCAGACCGTTGCAATTCTTGAAAACGGTATCTTTCATGCCGAGCTGCTTTGCCTTTTCGTTCATCGCGGCGACAAAATCATCCTCTGTGCCGCTGATAAACTCTGCCAGCGCAACGGCGGCGTCATTGGCGGATGCAACGGCGGTCGCCTTGATCATCTCGTCGACCGTCATCTGTTCGCCTTCCTCCAGCCAGATATCCGATCCGCCCATGGATGCGGCGTGCGCCGAGGTCGTCACCACATCGTCAAGTCGGATCTTTTCGCTGTCAAGCGCTTCCATCACCAGCAGAAGCGTCATAACCTTTGTGATCGATGCGCAGGGACGCTGATCGTGCGCGTTTTTCTCGAAAAGGATTGTGCCGGAGCTTGCGTCCATCAGGCAAGCCGCAGGAGATGTGATATCCTCCTCTTTCAGCGCGGAAACTGTCAGGCAGGGAAGAATCAGCAATACAGTCATGATCATTGCAAGCAGGCGGATGACAGCTCCCTTTTTCGAAGGAAACCTTCTTTGTTTTGTCATAAAAAAGCACCTCTTTCAATCATAGATATGAAAGAGGCGTTTTGATTATGATTTGTTATGCGGAAAAGCCTAAATCTCCTCGATCAGGCAAACGGCAGTAGCGGAAACACCCTCCAACCTGCCGGTAAAACCGAGCTTTTCTTCGGTCGTCGCCTTGACGCTGACAGCGCTGCGCTTCAGTCCGCAGGCAACCGCGATATTCTCGCGCATTTCGTCTATGAACGGCGCGAGCTTCGGCTCCTGGGCGCAGACGGTCGCGTCGATGTTGACGATCCTGTAGCCCTCAGCTTTCAGCATACCGACAGTATCCCACAGCAGCTTGGTGCTTTCGATATCCTTGTACTTTTTGTCGGTGTCGGGGAAATGCTTGCCGATATCGCCGAGCGCCGCTGCGCCGAGCAGGGCGTCCATCACGGCATGGAGCAAAACATCGGCGTCGGAATGACCGAGAAGCCCTTTTGCGTAAGGGATCTCGACGCCGCCGAGGATGAGATCTCTGCCGTCGGCAAATTGATGTACGTCATAACCGTATCCGATTCTCATATGCTTACTTCCTTTTCAAGAGTGCCTCCGCGATCACGATATCGGAGGGGGTGGTGAGTTTGATATTGGTGAAATTTCCGCGTACGATCCTGACCGGAACGCCCAGCGCCTCAACCATCGCGCAGTCGTCGGTGACGGACAATCCGTTAGCAACGGCGTTATCGATCGCGCGCAGATACAGGTCATGCTCGAATACCTGAGGGGTCTGAACCGCACACAGGGTTCTGCGGTCGGGCGTCGACAGAATGTTGCCGTCCTCCCCCATCACCTTGATCGTATCGATGACCGGAGTGCCGAGGGCAGCGGCGCCGGTCTCATAGGCGACGTTCAACACGCGGGTGATCTCTTCGGTGGTGATCAGTACGCGCGCGCCGTCATGGATCGCGTAATGCGTCGTCTGTCGCGACGCGGCATGGATGCCCTTGCGGACGCTGGCAGCGCGGTCACTGCCGCCGGCTGTTACCGCCATCACCTTTTTGAAGGTGAACGCGGTGTGCGCGATATCGTTGATATCCTGCGGGCGGGCAACGACAATGATCTCATTGATCAGGTCACAGTCCTGGAACGCGCGCAGGGTATATTCGATCGCGGGTCTGCCGCACAGCGGGATCAGCTGTTTTGACATTTTGCATTTCATTCGGGTACTGTCACCCGCTGCAACGATAATTGCTGTCGTATACTTGTCGCTCATACTTTCTCCAATGCCTGCTCCAGATCTGCGATGATGTCTTCGGGGTCTTCGATACCGACGGAAAGACGGATCATATTGGGCGCGATACCTGCGTCGATGAGCTGTTGATCGGAAAGCTGGCGGTGGGTCGTGGTTGCGGGATGGAGTACACAGGTGCGGGCGTCGGCAACATGGATGACGATCTTGGCGAGCTTCAGCGCTTCCATAAAGCGGGCTGCGCCTTCCTTGCCGCCCTTGACGCCGACGGAGATCACGCCGCAGGTGCCGTTCGGCATGTATTTCTTTGCGATCTCGTAGTATTGATTCGAGGGCAGACCGGGATAGTTTACCCATTCGACGTTAGAATTATTCTCGAGGAACTCAGCGACTTTCTGTGCGTTGGCGCAGTGACGCGCCATTCTGAGGTGGAGGGTTTCCAGACCGAGGTTCAACAGAAATGCGTTCTGGGGCGACTGCTGAGAGCCGAAGTCGCGCATCAGATGGGTGCGGCACTTGACGATGTATGCCGCCTTGCCGAACTGCTCGGTGTAGACGACGCCGTGGTAGGTCTCGTCGGGGGTCGTCAGCATTGGGAAATCGCCCTTAGTCCAGTCAAAGTTGCCGGAATCGACGACGCATCCGCCGAGAGCGACCGCATGGCCGTCCATATACTTTGAGGTGGAATGGACGACGATATCCGCGCCCCACTCGAAGGGACGGCAGTTGACGGGGGTAGCGAAGGTATTGTCGACGATCAGCGGCACATGGTGCGCGTGAGCGACACTTGCAAACATTTCGATATCAACGACGTCCAGCGAGGGATTGGTGACGGTCTCGATGAAAACAGCCTTGGTGTTCGGCTTGAAAAGCTTGTCCAGATCCTCGGCAGAGATCGTCGGGCTGACGAAATCAAAGTCGATTCCGAGATCGCGCAGGGTCTTGTTGAACAGGTTGAAGGTGCCGCCGTAGATCGCCGCGGATGCGAGGATATGATCGCCCGCTTTTGCGATATTGGTGACGCTGATCAGTGAAGCCGCCTGACCCGCAGAGGTCAGCATCGCACCGACGCCGCCCTCGAGAGCCGCGATCTTCTTTTCGACCGCGTCAAGGGTCGGGTTGCCGAGGCGGGTATAGAAGAAGCCTTCCTCTTTCAGATCGAACAGGTTGCCCATCGTCTCGGCGCTGTCATAGACAAAAGTCGTGCTCTGGGCGATCGGGATCACGCGGGCCTCGCCGTTTTTCGGCTCATAGCCGGCTTGTACGCATAAAGTATCCAGTTTCATGTTTCATTAACCTCCAAATAAACCTTTGATGATTTCCATGATCTTGTCCGTACCGAGTACAACAAACGCCACCAGTAAAAGAAACAGGATCGCCGTGATGACCTTGATCGTCGTTCGCAGCGCCGGGCTCATCGCCTTTTCTTCCTCTTTCACTTCGCCCTTCTGAAGCTTTTCGATGTGGGTTTTGATATCGTCCATCATCGGCTCGACGGGATTCTTGAGCGTTTCGACAGAGCTGAGCAGCTCGCTCGCTTTGGGAAGCGCCGAGAACGGAACCGTCAGGTTGATGTTCGACAGCTTGACGTCATAACCTGTCACGATCTCGTTGGCAAGTCCCTGGGGATAGGTATTGTTCTCGAGATACGGGATCCCGGCATCGTCCAGCAGACCGCACAGCAGTGCGCGCTCGGTACCGCCGACGATACACAGGCGAACAGGCTCGTTGATATCGGTGATCGGGACGAGCTTTTTGCCGCATTCCGGGCAGCGTTCGTCGCCGTCTTTGAAGATGGATTTGCAGACTTTGCAGTATTTCAAGAAATCATCTCCTTTTCGGTGTAATATTATACCATATCAAAGAGATGATTTCAATAGAATTTGATGAAAATCAGCCGGAGCCTCGGGAGGGCGCTGTGGCCCTCCCCTAAAAAATGTTTATATAAAAACCGGCTGAGTTTGGTTGTGACCGAGCGCCTTTTCGATACAGTCGGGGATTGCCGTAAAATCTGCGACCAATGAGTTCGGCTTTTCGGCGGGAGCATCCTGCCGCATCGGGACAAAATAAATGTTCTTGCGGTTCAAGAGCTTTGCGATGTTTTCGGCTGAAGCGCCGAGTGCATCGTTGGACGCGACCGCCAGCAGTACCGGAGCGCCGATGCGAAGCTGGGATTTGACCGCCATCGTGACCGGCGTATCGGTGATGCCGAGGGCGATCTTCGACAGCGTGTTGCCGGTACAGGGCGCGACGATCAAAAGATCGCACATCGACTTGGGACCGATCGGCTCGGCGGCGGGGATGGTATGGAGCACGCTTTTACCGCAGATATCCTCCACCCGCGTGACGATATCATGCGCCTTGCCGAAGCGGGTCGAGGTCGAATAGGCGTTCTCGCTCATCACAGGCAGCAGCTCGTAGCCCATGTTCCGCAGACGCGCCATCTCGGCGATGGTTTTATCGAAGGTGCAAAAGGAGCCGGTCAGGGCATAACCCAGAGTTTTCTTTTCCACCGTTTTCCTCCTTTATGATCCGGATAATAGTTTCTTTGATGATTCTTCCGGCGGCTTTGGGTGCAGTTATTCCGGGAAGCCCCAGCGCGTGGATACAGCTCAGATCACGTTGGCTGATCCGTGCAAAATCTATTCCGCCGGGTTTTGAGGCGAGATCGACCAGAAAGACGTCTTCGCTCAGCGTATCGATCAGATCGGCTGTCAGGATCATGGCCGGGACGGTATTGACGATGACAGGATAGCCGTTTAATTCCTTGAAAGAATAATCAACCGCATGATATCTCATTGATTCGATCCACGCTCTGTCCGATGATTTGCGTGCGGCGACAGTGACGTCTGCGCCCAGCGCGTCCAGATAGCGCGACAAAACCTTACCGATCCTGCCGTAACCGAGGATCAGGATCGGCGTACCGAAGATCGAATCCTCATATCGGCTGAGCAGCAGGTCGATCGCGCCTTCTGCGGTCAACAATGCGTTCCCGACGGCGAAGTCTTCACGCGCGGCATAATCAAAAACGGGCGCATCCAGATACGGTCGGATGCTGTCCGCGCTGCCGCAGAACACGGGCTTGCCGTGATTCATCGCGACGAACTGCTGTACGGTTATTCTCTCTGATGCGCAAGGAAAACTCAGATATCCGTCTGTCAGCGGTCGGATCGGCAAGACAGAGAAGTCCGCCCATTTCAACGCGTCATTTACCGACATGATCCGCATCGCACACAGGCTCTGCAGATCGTCAAAGCCCGCGATCGCAACCTCTGCGCCGCTGTCAAAAAAAGCTTTTGCCGCGTACAGCATACGTTTATCGCCGCCGATAACAGCCGCTTTCATACGCTCACCTCAATTCATTCATAATGCATTTTATGTAAACCGAAGAAGTTTGGTGCATAAGGAAAAGCCCCGCAAGGGGGCTTTTGGATCAATCAATCGATTATCTTTTTACCTATCCGCCGCCGCAGCGGCCCTCTCTTCCCTCAAAGGGAAGGCTGTGCTCAACCCATCATGCCTTTTTTCTTGCACTCAAAGCTGTTGCAGTCAACGCATTTGACGTCGGTCGGATTGCTCTCATGCGTCGCAACGTTGATGGTATCGAGCGAGCAGTAATTCTCGTCGCCCTTGTGATACCTGCAATCCTTGACGGTGCAGTGGATATGGTAATTAGCGGGTCCTTCGTTATACATTGTATTTCACCTCATTTGATTTTTGACGGGATTCCGTCGGTAATAGTATCGGTCATGACAGAGAAAATATGCACGGATCGCCGCTGTGATAATAGTATAAAGTGAGGTGAAAAATATGTACATAGCGGGAATGATAATACTGGTATTTTTTGCCGTGATCGGACTGTCGGCATTTGTCGGAGGGCTTGTAAAGGCGCACCTGATCAGTGATACCGACGGCTTTATCCTGCTGATCCCGCGTGTGGACGAGGATAACGCCGAGGCGCGGATCAGAAGTGCGGCGATTACGGCGGAATCGGCAAGAGACTGCCGAATCGTCTGCGTATGCGGCGAGGATGATCCGGCGCGTATGATCTGCGAGAAAATGCTGTCGCAGTATCCGCGGATGGAGATCGTTGAGGCGATCGATTCGCTCAGCGGATAATAAAAAGCCATTCTGAACGAAGTGAAGGATCTGAAACTCACGCCTGAGATCCTTCGCTTCGCTCAGAATGACAGAGCGATCGAAATAATCGAATGATTATAATTTGATGTTGTAGAACTCGTCGCCGAGGACGTCGGCGATCTCTTTGAAATGACCGGTGCGCTTGTCTTTGAGCTTGAAATGCTGGACAAGTCCGTAGCCGGGATACTCGTTGCCCTCGACCAGCAGCGGGCCGTTGACGGAGAATGCGACGTCCCAGCCGATATAGCGAACCTGCGGGATGCGTTTGTGAGCTTCGACGCACATATCGAAAGCTTCCTTGACGCCGTGGATCGTGACGTCCTTAAACTTCATACCGGTCATGGGATGGGTATCGTAGACGTCGCCGTAATCATCGACGACGTTGCTGTCGATCTTACCGTCCGCGCCGATGCTGAAATACAGGTCGTTGGTACAGCCGATGACCTCGGCGTCGTCCTGATTGATCCTGAGGGCGTTGGCGATCATGGTCGCCTTGCCGTCCTTCATCAGAGTGATGACGCGGAAGGAATTGACAACATAGGGATTGATCGCGTTGAGATCCTCATGCTGGATGATCGCGTCTTCGACGAGCAGCTGATCTTTTTCGATCAGCTCTTTATACAGCGCGTCGACGTCCTTGATATCTGCGACCTTCAGCTTTGTGATACCGTGACCGCCTTCGCCGTGGGTCTCCTTGGCAAAGACGGTGGTCTTGTCCTTTAAAAACTCTTTCAGATCTTCTGCAGAGCTTTTGCGCAGATTGATAAAATCACGCTTGAGATACTCTTTGAAGATCTCGTTGAAGATCAGTTTATCGTTGAGAACGACGAGGTATTCTTCGTTGTTCAGATAAGCGAGCAGCTTGTAGAACTTCTTTGCGGTGGCAAAGGTGTCCTTTTCCTTATTGCTCAGCTCGATAAAATTGCAGCGGAAATAATCTGTGTAACCGGTGCCGCGGGTCAAAAAGTTCCACATCATATCCCAGCGGATCGCGAATCTGCTCTTGCCGGAATTCTTCTGGATGATATCGATGTGCTTTTTCATGCGGTCGCGGTTGATATCCTTGAATTTGTTCAGCAGCCATCTGCCGGCTGACATTGCCATAACGGTCACTCCGTTTCTGTTTTATTTGTGTAAACCTTCCGTCGCCGTTGGCGACTGCTCCTGTAGAAATAGGAGCTTATTTGCGTTCGCTGAGCTTTTGCAGCGTGTTTTCGTAACCTTTTTTCTCGTAGGCGAGGTGATCGTCCGCGGGCTTTCTGCCGAGGATCAGTTCAGCGATATGGATGAGAAAATGCGGATTCTTCTGCAATACCGGTCCGGTGATATGCGTACCGTAGAAATGCTTGTCGACGACGCCCTCGGTCATTTCGTCATCGTTATTGCCGATGCCGAAGGTGACGGTATTCATCGGAGTTTTTACGCCGCGGATCATGCTCGATTTGTTGATGAAGCCGACAAGGGGCTGATCGGAAAAGCAGGGCGTCGCGATGATATCGGTGGTGTAGCGCTTTGAGCGTATCTCGGTAACGGTAAAGTCGTAGAGCCCCAAGCCGTCATAGGTTTTTCCGTCGCCGTCGGTGATGGATCTGCCGAGCATCTCAAAGGAATTGCCGGTCATCAGCACGGGCTTTCCCGACGCGATGTAAGCGGCGAGCTGGTCTTTGTACTGTTGAAAATCTTCGAGGACGACCTTTTGATTTTTCTCGGTACCGGAGCCGATGAAAATGAAATCGTAATCATCGAGCGTCGCGGTATCGCTGAGGCTGAGGCGGTCGACTGTGACCTCTTCCCCGCTGTTTCCGAGGATCCGCTGCAGGGCGAGAATATTGGCGTAGTCGCCGTAGAGGTTCATGATATCGTGATACAGGTGCAGCAGCTTCATATTAAACCTCCTCGACCTTGGACAGGAACTTTTCTTTATCGGAGAAGCAGGTGATCGCGTAGATGGTTTCTTTGCGCTCAGAATTCAGATAGTCTGCGGCTTCGGCGATATCCTCGAACAATTTAATTTTCTTCTGCGGAATATTCGTATAGCTGAATCTGGACGCAAGATCGTTGACATATGCGCCCGCGAGTACAATCTCATGGATATTCTCATTGTCGAGCATCTCAAAGTCGATATCCCACAGCCATGATACATCACTGGTGAAATACTTGCGGCTGACAGCGTCGACGATGATCAGGACGTCGCATCCGTCGTCATACGCACACGCTACGCGCAGCGAATGGTCATAGGAAATGCTGTTCTCGTGCTTGGAGGTCAGGAGGGTGCCTGTCCGTGAACCGAGTCTGAAATTGATGACTCTGCCGTTTTTCAGCACATAGTCGTTCATATCGTCGGCGATCGCCTTGCCGTCGATCCCGACCAGCCGCGCGACGGTATATGCCGCGAGGATGTTGTAGATGTTATAGAGCGATTTCAGCGCAAGCGAGATGCGGTATTTGCCGTCCAGCTCCAGCCAGCCCTCTTTGAGGTCGACCGCGGTGACCGTGTAGTCGGTATCATGGCGGCGATAGCCGCATGATGTGCAGGCGTAATGACCGATATGGTTGTAGTGATGGGTCGTGTAGGTCATCGGCGACTTGCAGACGGGGCAATACGCGCCGTCGTTATAGACGCTGTGAAGTTCTTTTTCGTCGCTCGAAAGCTCGTCCGCACCGAACCAGACAACGTTGTCTCTGCCGCTGCCGAACACAGAAACCAGCGGATCGTCGGCATTGAGGATCAGGCGGGTGTCGTCATGGATGCTTTCGGCGATCGCATCAAAGACGAATTCGGGATGACCGTTGCGGGTGAGCTGATCGCGGTACAGATTCGTGATGACATAGTCGGTCGCGTCGATATAGCTGAAGGTCTTTTTGGCGTAGCGCTCGTCGGATTCGATCAGGAGGATGTCCGCCTTGACCTTGCCGCCGAGAGTGGCATTCGACAGTACCATCGTCGTGACGCCCTCGATCTGGTTGGAGCCTTCGCGGTTCCATGCGACGGTCTTGCCGTTCTTCGTGAGGATGTGGGCGATCATTTCGACGGTGGACGTCTTGCCGTTACTGCCGGTGATCGCAATGATGTGCTTCGGCAGCGTAACGCGCTTGAGAATATCGGGACAGAGCTTCAGCGCGATCTGTCCGGGCATGCTGCTGCCCTTGCCGATCAGTTTACCGACAAAGCGCAGAAGCTTGCAAATCAGGATTGTAAAGAATTTTTTCATAACCAATTTCCTTTAGTATTATACTGATTTCATCAGTAATCAGTATTAGTCACACATACATAGATATTATACATGATTTGACAGGATAATTCAATAGCGGAGTAAAAATCCCGCGGATTTATTGAAAAATTCTAATACGGCAGAAAGCTCTACGGAATTGATGGTATGATAAATAGGTTAAGAATAAATTCTACGGTTAATTCCCGGGGCAGCTATCCTGCTTCCGAGAAAATCGTACGGAGGATAATATGACAGACACATATGTTGAGATCGATCTGAAGATCATGGAGCAGAACGCGAAAAATATCGTTGCAAAATACCCGGAGTACGATACCTTTATCGGTATCGTCAAGGGCGACGCATACGGTCACGGCTACGGGATCGTCAACGCGCTGTACAAGGGCGGCATCCGATACTTTGCGGTATCGTCGATGGAGGAAGCGGCGGCTTTCCGTAAAGAGAATACAGAGGCGTCCCTCTTGTGCCTCGAGCCGGTCGCGATCGACAGGATCGATGAGGCGGCAGAACTGGATCTGACCCTTGCGATCCCCGATACGGCGTATCTGAACGCCCTGCTTGACAGCGGGTGCGATCACCCCTTCAAGCTGCATATCCAGATCGATTCCGGCTTCAACCGGCTGGGCTTCAAGGACAAGCAGGAAATCAAAAATGCGGCGGATCTGATCGAACAATCACCGTATACACTCGAGGGAGTTTATCAGCATTATGCGACAGCGGGTATCTTTGATCCGTATTATGACGCACAGCAGGCGAAGTTCCGCGAGCTGACCTCTCTGCTCGATCTGTCAAAAATACCGCTGGTACACCTCGGCAGCGGCATCGCGCTGATGGCGCATCACAAGCCGGATATTGCCACCGCGACCCGCATGGGACTGATGATGTACGGCTACAACATTTCGCCGGACAGCTACGGCAGCGGGCTGAAAGACAGACTGCGTGCGGCGCGCGACAGCTATTATCAGAAAAAATACCATATCAGCAAAGTCATCCGCGACGTTGAGCTGGAACTCAAGCCCGCGATGACGCTGAAGTGCCGCATTCTGCAGTTAAAGGACGTCAAAAAAGGCGAGCATATCGGCTACGGCGCGTCATATACCGCCGAGGAGGATATCAGGATCGCCGTGCTGCCGGTCGGCTACAACAACGGCATCGGTCATCATGATCACGGCAGAGTCGTTGAAATCAACGGCAGACTCTGCCCTGTCGTCGGCGAGATCGGCATGAACATGCTGTGCGTCAAGGTCGATCGGGATACGACGCTCGATGATACCGTGACGCTGTTGGGTGGGAAGATCACGCTCGGGATGTTCTCACGCTTTTCCGGAATGGGACTGGCAGAGATCATGCTGGGCGTCGGTAAGAATAATCCGAGATACTATTATGAATGATAACGAACAGCTTTTTGAACTGACCGGATCGGTCGAAACAATCATATATCGCAACGATGAGAACGGCTACACGGTCATGGAGCTTGCCGGCGAGGAAAGCATGATCACCGCGACCGGCGTCATGCCGCTGGTCAATGTCGGCGAAACCGTCAAGCTGTTCGGCGTTTTCAAAAACCATCCCTCCTACGGCGAGCAGTTCGCGGTATCGGCGTTCGAACGCGCCATGCCGGAGAACATGGACGGCATATTGAAGTATCTGTCGAGCGGCGCGATCAAGGGGATCGGTCCCGCGACGGCGCGCAGACTGGTACTTGAATTCGGAAGCGACACGCTGAATGTTCTCGAAAACGAACCTGACAGAGTCGCAAAGCTCAGAGGCATTTCCGAAAAAAAGGCGCTGGAGATCAGCGAGCAGCTCAAACGGATGATCGGCATCCGCGAGCTGATGATCTACCTCGCGAACTTTTCTGTTTCCCCGAACGCGGCGGTCAGGATCTGGAAACGCCTCGGCAACAACGCCATCCCGATGATCGAAGAAAACCCGTATATCCTCTGTGAAGAGGGTCTGGGGATCTCTTTTGACACCGCCGACATGATCGCGCTGTCGCATGATCAGCCGAAGGATGCACGCGTCAGGGTACGCGCGGCGCTGGCGCACGTATTAAGCCATAACCGCCTCAACGGTCACACGTGTCTTCCGGCGGACAAGCTGCTCCCAACGACCGCACAACTGCTGGAGGTAGAACCGGAAGTGTGCGAGTCGGCGCTGAAAGAAATGATCGATGACAACTCGCTTGTCACGGACACATTCGACGGCAGTGAATTCATCTTTTTGCCGTCGCTGTACGACTGCGAGAATTATATTGCCGCGCGCATCAAAATGCTCATGCGCTATCCCGCGATGGTCATCGACGGCGCGGAGAAAAAGATTGAACAAATCGAAAAAAACGATCACATACAATACGCGGATCTGCAGAAAAAAGCGATCCGTGACGCGCTGACAAAAGGATTGTTGATCCTGACCGGCGGCCCCGGCACCGGTAAGACCACAACCCTGAACGCGATCATACGGCTGCTCAAGGAAAGCGGTCAAAAGGTCGCGCTCTGCGCCCCGACCGGCAGAGCCGCCCAGCGGATGACGGCGGTCACCGGCGAAGAAGCAAAAACCATCCACCGACTGCTTGAGGTCAGCTATGATATCGATGATAAACCCGCCTTCAAACGCAACGAACGCGATCTCTTGAGCTGTGACGCGCTGATCGTCGACGAGGTCAGCATGGTAGACAGCCAGCTGCTGGAATCCGTCATGCGTGCGCTGCCTCTCTCCTGCAGGCTGATCCTCGTCGGCGATTCGAACCAGTTGCCGTCTGTCGGCGCAGGCAACGTCCTGCAGGATCTGATCACATCCGGTATCATCCCTGTTGTTACACTGACGGAGATCTTTCGCCAGTCCATGCAAAGCCTGATCGTCATGAACGCGCACAGGATCATCAGCGGCGAAATGCCCGATATCCGCACACGCGACAACGATTTCTTTTTCATGCACTCGCCGACTTATGAAGACATCGCCTATACCATCGGCGACTTGTGCTGCAGAAGGCTCAAAAACACCTACGGCTACAATATGCTCGACAATATCCAGGTGCTGTCCCCCACCAAAAAAACCATGCTCGGCACCTATGAGCTGAACAACAGCCTGCAAAGCCTTATTAATCCCCATCCCGCGCGGACGGTCAAGGTCGGCTACTACACCATCGGTGAAGGCGACAAGGTCATGCAGAGCAAGAACAACTACAACACGCTGTGGACAAAGGACGACGGTGAAATGGGCGAAGGCGTCTTTAACGGCGATATCGGCGTGATGGTCGAGATCAACACGGCGGCGAAGCTCTACAAGGTGCGCTTTGACGACAAGGTCGCGACCTATGACAGCGACAGCATCTCCGAGCTGGAGCTTGCCTACGCCTGTACCGTCCACAAAAGTCAGGGAAATGAATTCGACTGCGTGGTCATGCCGATGTTCCGCGGCGCGCCGCAGCTGATGTACCGCAATCTGCTTTACACCGCCGTCACCCGCGCCAGAAAAATGCTGATCCTCGTGGGCGATCCGAACGCCCTGCGGTACATGGTCGACAACAACCGCCGTCAGCTGAGATTCAGCGGACTGAGAACCTTTTTGGTGCGTGAATGATGAACCCGATCTACAAGTTGTACTGCCTAGTATATCCCGAAAAATGCCCCTACTGCGGCGACATCATCAAAAGCGAAGCGATCGCCTGCAGCAAGTGTATGGAAAAGATCGATACCCTGCAAAAACCGATTTTTCGCGGCGCAGGCGGGTATCGGTGCGTGGCGTCGTTCCTCTACGACGGTTCGGTGAGGCGGATGATCCTCGGCGTCAAGTACGCCGGAAAGATCCAGTACCTGGCGCAAGTCGCAGAGATCATGGCTAAGGATATACGCACCGCCTACGACGGGATCGATTTTGATTTGATCACCTATGTTCCGATGTTCAAAGCGGATCAAAAGCAGCGGCGATATAATCAGGCAAAGCTGCTCGCGATACAACTTTCGAAGCGACTGGGTATCCCGTGCGAGGAAACGCTCCTAAAGATCAAGCGCACGCAAAAGCAACAGCGGCTGAAGTATCAGCAGCGAAAGACGAACTTAAGCGGCGCGTTCAAGGTCAGGGATAAAGAACTGATCAAAGGCAAAAAGATCCTGATCGTCGACGATATCGTCACGACAGGGATCACACTGGGTACCTGCTGCCGAACGCTCAGCAGATCCAAGCCGCTGCTCTTATGCTGTGCTGCCATCGCCAACGCTCAGCACAATCTGCCTGAAGCCGCCATAATATAACACTTGAAAAGATCACGATTCAACGGTATAATACTACAAGAATCGCTTGTGTTTGCAAGCCCCGAAGGCTTTGCAATGATTATCAGAATGAGGAGAACGGATATGGATATAGCGCTGGACTTGGGATCCGCCAATTCGCGGGTCAGAATCAGCCCCGATGAAAATGCGATCGACGAACCGTCGGTCATCGCCTACAACACCGAGGATAACGAGATCCTCGCATACGGCCGCGACGCCTATATGATGCTTGGGCGGACGTCGGCAAAGATCAAGGTCGTGTTTCCGCTGGAGGGCGGCGTGATCGCTGAATCGGGTCTTGTCGAAGAGATGGTCAACATCTTTTTGTGCGAGGTCTGCACCAGCCGTGTGGTCATGCCGCGCGTGGTCGCCTGCATCCCCGGCGAGATCACGGAAGTGGAAAAACGCGCTGTCGTCGGCGCGATATCCAGCTTCGGCGTACGGCGCGTCCTGCTGATCGAAGCGGCAAAGGCTGCGGCATTCGGCACGGGACTGGATATCATGGGGCCTCACGGCGTGATGGTTGTCGATCTCGGCGCCGGAACCGTCGACGCGGCGGTGATGAGTCTGGGCGGCGTTTCGGTATCCAAAACGCTCAAACAGGCCGGCAACGTGATGGACGGCGAGATCATCAAATACATCCGCAAGCGTCATAATCTGGTTATCGGCAAGGCGATGGCTAAAGCCTGCAAGGAGGCGGTCGCGTGTGTCATTCCGTTCAAGGAGGAGCGCAAGTTCCGTGTCAAAGGGCGCGATGCGGTGCGCGGATTGCCGCGCGCGATCGAAGTCACCTCTACAGAGATCATGCAGGCGATCAAGGATATCGCGATGAACATCGTCAACATGATCACCGACGTGCTGGAGGATACGCCGCCGGAGCTGCTTGCGGATATCCACAGCGACGGCGTTACGCTGACAGGCGGACTGAGTCAGCTCCACGGGCTGAGAGAACTTCTCGAAAAGCAGACCGGCATCCGCTTCCATGTTGCGAAAGATCCGCAGGACAGCGTTGTCAAAGGTTGTTTCCGCGCGACAAAATACATCGAGGAAGCCGAGGCGCAACGAACAAGTCTGAATCCCTTGATGACCGTTTACTGATAACAAAACCGCTGTGCAAGACACAGCGGCTTTTTCTGTTATTTTTCGTTTTTTCTGCGTTGGAAATTGTAAGCGAGCTTCAAAAGAAACTTCTCGCCGACAAAACGGCGGAAGAATAATCCGACTTTTACCGACGCGGACGGGATGATGATCAGCTTTCCTTTGAGCGCGTTGTCGATCGCGATGCGCGCGCAGTCCTCGGAGGAGATGCCCTTCATCGCGAATCTCACCTTTGCCACCTGATTGAACTCGGTGTTCACCGGTCCCGGGCAAAGCGCGGAGATCCTTACATGACTGCCCTTGCGCCGCAGTTCTTCATAGATCGCTTCGCTCAGGCGCAGAACATAATTCTTGCTCGCGTAATAGGTCGAGAGCAGCGGTCCCGGCATAAAGCCAGCCGATGAAGCGACGTTCAGGATCACGCCGCTGTCGCGGGCGGTAAAGTCACGCAGGAACAGCTTGGTCAGGATGTGCAGGGCGCGGATGTTGACGTCGATCATATTCAGCTCGACGTCGAGATCGGTCGCGGTGAATTCGCCAGCCAGACCGAATCCCGCATTATTGATGAGAAAATCGACGCCGTCATCCTTGGTCATCTCGTATAGCTCGCGGCAGCAATCGGCGCTGCCGACGTCGGTCGTGATGATCCGTACGTTGACATTGTCCAGCTCGGCTTTGAGTTCTTTGAGGCGATCCTCCCGTCGGGCGACCAGGATCAGATCCCAGCCCTTTGACGCGAGATACCGCGCCATGTCGCGCCCGATGCCGGAGGACGCTCCGGTGATCAATGCTTTCATCGCGATATCCTTATCTGACAAAGTTGGTGTGGATGCGCGGCTCGCGGTCGGGCAGTCCGAGCTGCTCTTTTCCGAGGGCGATGCTCTTCATCAAAAAGGTCATGTTGTGCGCGAGATAACGCATCATCTGCATGCCCTCGCCGTCCTCGTTGACTTCGCCCTTTGCCGCGCCGTGGACGCCGTTCCAATAGTATCCGGACGCGATCGGCATACCGCTGATCGTGAAATACTTGTTCAGCTCGTCAAAGGTAGCGGTCAGACCTCCCCTGCGGGCTACCGCAATAGACGCGCCGACCTTCATGGTCTTGTCGCAGGAACAGCTGTAAAACAGTCTGTCAAGGAAAGAGATCAGCGTTCCGTTGGCGGACGCATAATAAACGGGCGTTGCAAAAACGACGCCGTCTGCTTTTTCGAGCTTCGGTGCAGTCTCGTTGACGAGATCGTCAAAGACGCATTTGCCTTTTTTGCGGCAGGTGCCGCATGCAATACAGCCGTGGATATCGGCGGTACCGAGGTTCACTACCTCTACCCCGATCCCCTCTGCTTCGAAAACCTTTTTCATTTCGTCAACCGCAAGAGAAGTATTGCCGTCTTTGCGGGGACTTCCGTTGATCATTAATACATTCATCGAATCACCTCTTCTGTAATATGATTCTATTATACCCTTTGCGAAAAATCTGTCAACATTGGATAGGAGGTATTTACAAATATAAAATGATCTCCTATAATGATGACAGGAGTTGAGAATATGGAAAAATTCATTGACAATCTGATAGACTTTTTGCCGACCCTCGGTATCGCGCTGGTGATCCTGATCGTCGGGATCCTTGTGACGGTTCTGATCGTCCATATCGCTAAGAAGGCGATGAAGAGATCCAATATCGATCCGTCGCTCGCAAGCTTCTTCATCCGGCTGATCAGGATCGTCTGCTATGTGATGATCGGTATCGCGGTGCTGACACAGCTGGGGGTTTCCACGACAGGTCTGATCGCATTTTTCTCTGCCGGACTTGCGGCTGTCGCGCTGGCGCTCAAGGACAATATCGCCGATATCGCCAGCGGCATTGTGATCCTGTTCACCCGACCGTTCGTCACAGGGGATTTTATTGCGTTCGGCAATTACAAAGGTTATGTCGAAAAGATCGATATGATCCATACCAAGCTGCGCACCTATGATCTGACCGAAGTGATCGTTCCGAATTCGAAGATCACTACCGCGGAAGTGAACAACTATTCCTCCAGCCCCGAGATCCGCGTGGAACTCACCGTTCCGATCAGCTATGCAGCGGATATCGATCAGGTAAAGGATGTTATGTACCGCGCCGCAAGATCGGTCGATAAAACGCTGACCGACGAGAAATACGATCCGCAGATCCGCCTGGAACGCTACTGCGACAGCGCTTTGGAGTTCAGAGTACGGTGCTGGTGCAATTTTGAGGATTACTGGCAGGTATACTACGCGCTGACAGAAACAATAAAAAAAGAACTGGATGAAAACGGGATACCGATCCCGTTCAACCAGCTGGACGTCCATATCATCGATAATAAATAACAGAAACAGGTTGCCTGACGATCAATCAGACAACCTGTTTTTTTCTAGAAAACCCGTTGATTCTCGTCCATGACATGGCGATAGAACGCGATCAGTATCAGGACATAGCATATGGTCTTCGGCAGCATGAATATCCCGAGCAGTTCAACAAACGACGCGCCGAGTACGACGACAGCGTAGAACGCGAAAGACAGCGTGATATCCAGCCAGACAAACCGCATATGCGGGATCCGACGCTTTTGATAATAAAGGATAACGATCAGGACGCCGAGGATCATGAACGGGATATTGCGGATGATTCCCCAGAGATAGGGGCTGTCGTTTTCGAACCAGCGGTTCTGCGGAAAACAACTGAGAATGATGCGTACAGCGCTGAGCAGATAGACCGCGATCGTAACGCCGCGCCTCTTATCTGCACCTTCGAAGTGCAGATAAATGTGATAGAGCAGCACATAAAAGACGGTCATGGTGACAGAAGTCACGAGCTTGCCGACGCCGATGGCGGTATCGAAATCGCCGTCGATGAAGTAGTTGAGCACTCTGGGGATCAAGTGGAACGCATCGCCGCAGCCAAGAACCAGACAGGCAGCGCCCATCAATCGCTGTTTATTATTCTTTGAACGAAATAAAATCAGGATCCCGGCCGAGATCGCCAGTATCAGATAAATGATATCAAAAACGCTTTCACCGTATTTCAATGCTGCTCCTTTTTGTGTTCCTGCACTGCAAAATCATCATATCGTACATGCGGACAAAGAATCATTGTTCGGCATTCGCCGGTATTGCAAATGCAGTCTCATCATATCCCGGTAGAGGAGCGTCAGCCCTTTACCGCGCCGGCGGCGACGCCCTTGATGATGTACTTCTGACACACAAGGTAGAAGATGATGATCGGTATGATCGATACGAAGATCAGCGCCATCATCGCGCCGAGGTTCATTTGTCCGTAGCTGCCGGTCGTGGTCAGCTGGATATGAACCGGTATCGTCCGATACCCGTTCTTCAGATCCAGTACGAGCGACGGCAGGAGGTAGTCGTTCCATACCCACATGATCTCCAGGATCGCGACAGAGATCAGGGTCGGCTTGAGCATCGGGAATACGACCATGAAATAGGTGCGGAGAGGTCCGCATCCGTCGATGGACGCAGCTTCTTCGATTTCGATCGGGATACTCTTGGTAAAGCCGACAAACATAAAGATCGCCAGTCCGGCGCCGAACCCCAGATAGACGATCGGAATCGTCCACGGTGTGTTCAGCTTGAGGCTGTCGGCGGTTTTGGACAGCGGGAACTGAACCATCTGGAACGGAACGACCATCGAGAAGATGCAGAGGAAATAGAAGATCTTGCAGAAGACGCTGTTGACGCGCGCCACATACCATGCCGCCATCGAGCAGAACAAGAGGATCAGCGCTGCGGACAGGATCGTGATGATCGTGCTGTACAGGATCGCCTTCCAGAACGGGAAGGAACCTGCGGTCATACCGGTGGAATAGTTTTCAAAGCCGACAAAGGTCTCGCTGTTCGGTAATGAGAAAAGCGAGGATTTGACAGCAGACGCTTCTTTGAAAGTGTTGATCAGGATCGTCAGGATCGGCAGCATATAAATGAAGCAGATCACAGCCAGCACGACGGACATGATCGTCTTGCGGGTTCTTTCCTGTTTTAAGGATTGCTGTTTACCCATTATTGCTGCACCTCCCTCTTTCTGGTCGTTATCAGCTGCGCGATGCCCAGTACCGCAACCAGAATAAAGAAGATGACCGCTTTTGCCTGAGCCATTCCGCGGGTCGCAGAGTTTGCGAAGCCGTTTGAAATATTCAGCGCGAGCATTTCGGTCAGGCGGCCGGGTTTACCGTTGGTCAGTGCGAGGTTCTGGTCATACAGCTTGAAGCTGTTGGTCAGCGTCAGGAACGTACAGATCGTGATAGACGGCATGACGTTCGGAATCACAACACGGAAAAGCGTCTGGCGCTTGGTTGCGCCGTCGATCTTAGCCGCCTCAAGCATATCCTCGGGAACAGCCTGTAAGCCGGCGATATAAATGATCATCATATAACCGATCTGCTGCCACAACAGCAGGATGATCAAACCCCAGAAACCATAGGTAGCGTCGTCGACAAGGTTTGTGGTGGTATACAGGTCAAGCAAGCCGTCAAAGATCATCGACCAGAGATAGCCCAGTACGATGCCGCCGATGAGGTTCGGCATAAAGAAAATTGTCCTGAACAGATTGGATCCTTTGACGTTCTGAGTCAGGGCATATGCCGCGGCAAACGCCAGCACGTTGATCAAAACAACGCTGACAACGGCAAACAGCGCGGTAAACCAGAACGCGTGGAAAAATGTTTCGTCGGCAAAAGCTTTTTCAAAGCTTTGAAAGCCGGTCAGCTTCGCCTTGGCGATAGTGGTAATTCTGCCGCTGCAGAACGAGAGATAGATACCCTGCATAAACGGCCAGAGAAATCCGATGATAAAGGATACAAAAACAGGTCCGATAAACAGCCATGACCATTTGCGCATCGAGCGGCGGGTCATCGAGCTGTGACCGGATTTGAATACCTTTTTCTTCTTCTTGAGTTTTTCGATCTCCTCCTGAACCTGTTGAGCATCTTCGGGATCGGTCTCGCTCTCGAGCACAGCAGGATCGTCTTGAGAAGGCAGTTCTTGTACGATCTCTTCGACTGACTCAGCGACGGTCTCTGCCTCAGGCTCGGCAGGAGCTTTTGATTTTTGATTCTCTTTCAATGTTAGCCTCCTGTTCACGGCTAAAGCCGTGCGGATAATTCAAAATAGTAGAAAAAGAATACGGGGCAGGCGAACTTCGCCCGCCCCGCAGATCATGTGCAGATAGTCAGATTACTCGGAAATAGCCTTGTACTGCTTTGCCCAACCGTCTACGAATGCTTCCTTGACCTTTGCCCAGTTGTCATCGGTCTGGTCAGCATTGTAAGCGTTCAACGCAGATACGAGATCCTTACGATACTCGTCTACGTTGGGCTGATAGTTGGTAGCCCAATCCATGACATAGCAGCCGTCCTCGTCATACTTAGCAGCATTGTTCAGGAAGCCGTTGGTGGATTTGGCAGCGTTCTTGTAAGGCATGATGCCGAGCTGCTCGACCATGGTCTTGGACGCTTCTTCGTCGGTCACGAGCCATACCATAAAGTCGATGGTAGCCTTCTGATCAGCCTCGGAAACCTCAGAGTTAACTGCCCAGCAGTTCTCTGTACCGCAGTTCAGACCGGCTTTCTCTTCGCCGTCAACACCGCAGTAGTAAGGGATCATAACAGCATTCGGAACCTTCTCGGATACTGCAGCATATTCCCAGGAACCGTTGACAAAGAACGCAGCCTTGCCGTCCTTGAACTCAGCTTCAGCATCATGACCGCCTGCGGACAGGTCAGTCGGAGCGGTCAGAGAGTTGTTGATGATGAGATCATACAGCTTCTTGTAGTTCGGCAGATAGTCGCCGGTGATGGAAGCGGGGCACTCTTTCCATGTGCTGCCGGCAGCCTTTTCCTCATAGAAATACTCGAGGTTGGCAAGGTGACCGGTGAATCTCCAGGAGGAGCTGTCGTCCATGTCAGAGGAGGAGAATGCGTCAAAGCCCAGCTCGCCGGCACGCTTGTGGATATCCTCAACAACGGTCTTCAGGGTATCGAAGTTCTTGATATCCTCAACCTTGTGGCCTGCTTTCTCGATCAGTGTCGGGTTGACGATGATACCGTAGCACTCATAGCAGTAGCCGATGGAAACGAGCTTGCCGCTGTCGTCATAGAGATTGTAAGCGTCGGTGTTCAGTTCTTTTGCGATATCGGTGTCTTTCAGGTCAAGAGCAAAATCGCTCCAGTCCTTAACGCCCTGCTGGTTGCCGATAACGAACAGTGTGGGGGGTTCGGACTTGTCCATCTCTGCAGTCAGAGTGGTGCTGTAAGTACCGGAAGCAGCGGTTACTACCGTAACCTCAACGCCGGTCTCATCGGTGTACTTCTTAGCAAGGTTCTGAAGAGTCTCATCGATCTCAGGCTTGAAATTAAGCCAATAAACGTGTCCCTTTTCATCCTTCTTGTCGCCGCTGCCGCCGCAAGCTGCCAAAGCAACTACCATCAGAACAGCAAGGACAAGTGCCAATACTTTTTTCATGTTTTTTTCTCCTTTTTAGATATTTATTTTTTTACCGCACAAGGCGGCTTTGATGACCGTATCAGGATTGGAAAAAACCATTTTTTTCACACCCTTTTTCATGTCAAATTATACCTAAAACCGTTCCTTTTGTCAATAACAAAAAAGGGTCCGTCAGACGGATCGATGCAAAAGAATACCGGGTCGGCATCGAATATGCAACTTTATTTTGCTTTTATTCATATGTTGTGTGAAAGGATTCGATTCTATCGCAATTGCCGAAAAAGATATTTACAAATCCTGCATAAACGAGTAAAATAGATTCATAAAAAAGTTTTGCCGACAGGAGGAAAAAATGGCTTTTAATACACCGAAAGAATTAAGAAACAAAATCATGTATCAGGTGTTCGTCCGCAACTTTTCAGAGGATGGTAGTTTTCATTCTGTCATTGAAAAAATTGAGGATATCAAGGCGCTTGGTACGGATATCATCTGGTTCATGCCGATCCATCCGATCGGGATTATACAGCGCAAAGGCACGCTCGGTTCCCCCTATGCGATCTCGGATTATCGCGCGGTCAATCCCGAGTTCGGCACTCTTGCGGAGTTCAAAGCGTTGGTCGACGCGATCCACGATAACGGGATGAAATGCATCATCGACGTTGTGTACAACCACACATCTCCCGACTCGGTACTCAGCAAAGTCCACCCCGGCTGGTTTTATCACAAGGAAGACGGCAGCTTCGGCAATCGTGTCGGCGACTGGAGCGATATCATCGATCTCGACTACAGCAACCGGGATCTGTGGCAGTATCAGATCGACACCCTCAAGATGTGGGCGACTATGGTCGACGGATTCCGGTGCGACGTTGCGCCGCTGATTCCGATCGAGTTCTGGATCCGGGCGCGCAAAGAAGTCGAAAGCGTCCGTCCCGGATGCATCTGGCTGAGCGAATCCGTCGAGCCGGGTTTCATCACCTATCTGCGCGGCAGAGGAATGACGGCGCACTCGGACTGTGAGATCTATCAGGCATTCGATCTGTGTTATGACTATGACGTCTACGATACATGGCGCGACTGCCTCACCGGCAAAATAACTCTTGCAGATTATTGTGAGGCGATCAACCGTCAGGAGTATATCTATCCGGAAAACTACATCAAGCTGCGCTTTTTGGAGAATCACGACCAGCCGCGCGCCGCTTTCCTGATTCCCGACGATCGCGCACGCAGAAACTGGACGGCATTCTGTTACTTCCAGAAAGGAATGACCCTGATTTACGCCGGTCAGGAATACGGGATCACACATCTGCCGAGCCTGTTCGACAAGGATACTGTTCCCTTTGACCGCGCAGAAAAGGATGAACGCGCATTTTTGAAAAAGCTCGCAAAGATCAAAATGAACAGTGTATTCACAGACAGCGTCTATCATGTCAAAGCCGTGAATAACAGTTTTCTGACAGCCGTGCATACCGGCAAAAGTGCGAAAGCGCTGGGTGTGTTCTCCGTTAAGGGTGAAAGCGCGTGGATCCCGGTCGACTGGGAGGACGGCGTCTATACCAATCTGATCGACGACAGTCCGGTCGAAGTCTTCCGCGGCGGTATACAGAGCTTCGGCGAACCGATTATCCTCATTCATCCTGCAAGTCCGACAGAGTAATGCGTCAGACAGATCGGATATCTATTTCGATGAATTATCAATAGCCTGTATCGGCAAACAGCAAAAAGTAAGGGAGCTTTACCGGCGTAAAGCTCCCTTTCATTATCTTATCTTATTTCTGATCGGCGGGATGGAAGGGCTTGCGTGTGCCGCAGCCGCAGGTGCCGACGTAGTTCTGGTTGATCTTGCCGCAGCTCGGGCATTTCCACTCGTTCTCACCGGGAAGCTTCTCGGGTTCAGCGGGAACTTCCTTTTCCTTCGCCGGTTTCTTCTCAGGCTCAAGCTGAACAACAGGAGCTTCTTCCTCGGGCTTCTTGACCAGATCGGGGTGTACCTCCGCCCAGTTGAACAGCTTATCGTTGGGCTTAGCCGCGCCGCAGCCGCAGGTGCCGACATAGTTCTGGTTGATCTTGCCGCAGCTCGGGCATTTCCACTCGTAATCCATCGGCTCGCGCTCGGG
>CADBOO010000158.1 GCA_902796225.1 uncultured Ruminococcus sp. | reverse complement strand
GGGTTCAACGAAGAACGGTCGTGATTCCGAGTCCAAGCGTCTTGGCGTCAAGCGTGCTGACGGTCAGTTCGTACTTGCCGGCAACATTCTCGTCAAGCAGAGAGGCACTCACATCCATCCCGGCAACAACGTAGGCCGCGGCTCTGATGATTCTCTCTTCGCAAAGGTAGACGGCGTTGTCCGTTTCGAGCGCATGGGCAAAGACAGAAAGAAAGCCAGCGTTTATCCTGTTGAGCAGTAATGATGATGGGCGGTTCATGTGACCGCCCTTTTTTCATAGCTTCCCCTTGATGGGAAGGCTTTTACGAGGTATAGTATGTTTGTAGATAAAGCAAAAATCCTGATCAAAGCCGGTGACGGAGGCGACGGTGCAGTTGCCTTCCACCGTGAAAAGTATGTCGCTTCCGGCGGTCCGGACGGCGGCGACGGGGGAAAGGGCGGCGACGTCATTTTTGTCGCAGATTCCAACCTGTCTACCCTTGCCGATTTTCGCTACAAGCGCAAATTCGAGGCAAAAAAAGGCAATAACGGCTCCGGCGGCCGCAAATCCGGCAGAGCCGCCGAGGATCTGATCGTCAAGGTACCGATCGGTACGCTCGTCAAAGACGCGAATACCGGCCGTATCATCGCGGATCTGTCCGGAAAAGAGCCTGTCGTCGTTGCAAAAGGCGGCAAAGGCGGCTGGGGCAATACCCATTTTGCGACGCCTACCCGCCAGACGCCTCGCTTTGCCAAGCCAGGTCTGCCCGGCGAGGAATTCGAGGTCACGCTGGAGCTGAAGCTGTTGGCGGACGTCGGACTGGTCGGCTTTCCGAATGTCGGCAAATCGACCCTGATCTCTGTTGTGTCCCAGGCTAAGCCCCAGATCGCCAATTATCATTTCACCACATTGACCCCGACGCTCGGCGTTGTGTCGATGGGCGACGGCGTATCCTTTGTGATGGCTGATATCCCCGGTCTGATTGAGGGCGCCGCCGACGGCACGGGCTTAGGTCACCAGTTTCTGCGCCATGTTGAGCGCTGCCGACTGCTGGTTCATATCGTCGATGTATCCGGCTCCGAGGGCAGAGATCCCAAAGAGGATTTCCGCATCATCAACGACGAGCTGCGCAAATTCAACGAAGAGCTTGCCTCACGTCCGATGCTGGTCGCCGGCAACAAATGCGATCTCGCCACCGATGAGCAGATCGCCGAATTCAAGGCGTGGGTCGAGGATCAGGGCTACCTGTTCTTCCCGATGATGGCGGCGATCCGCTATGACGTCGATCCGCTGCTCAATAAGATCATCGAGGAGCTGTCAAAGCTGCCTCCGATCAAGATCTATGAGCCGGAGCCGATGCCCGAACTCGACGAGGAATCCTACGGCGACGTCACCATCCGAAACTGCGACGGCGTCTATATGGTCGAGGGCAAGTGGCTGCTGCGTGTGCTCAGAGCCGTCAATTTTGACGATTATGAGGGGCTGAGCTACTTCGAACGTCTGCTCACCAAGTCCGGCGTCATTGACAAGCTCCGCGAAGCCGGCTGTCAGGAAGGCGATACCGTTTCGATCTATGACCTTGAGTTTGAATTTGTAGAGTGATCCTATGCTGAATCATCAAGAAAAACCGGATATCAAGACGATCCCGACCCTGAATCTCGCCTTTATCGGCGACGGCGTGTTCGATCTGTTGGTGCGGGAGCACCTTGTACTGAGCGGCAACGACCATGTCGGCGAGCTGAATAAGGCGAAGGTGGAGATGGTCAACTGCAAAAGCCAGGCAGGATTTGCCAAGAAACTCATGCCGATATTGACCGAGGAAGAGGCGGAAGTCTATAAACGCGGCAGAAATACCAAGGTGAATTCCGCGTCCAGACATTCCACCTTATCCGATTATCACGCCGCAACGGGACTCGAAGCCCTGTTCGGCTACCTCTATCTCAAAGGGGACAACGAACGTATAAAAGAACTTTTCGCGCTCATACTAGAATAAAAACGAGCGTGATTTGATGACAACTACCGATAGAGCAAGACATATGCGGCAAAAGCCCCGGAGCTTTTCCGTGATCCGCACCGCCGTAATGGATTGGTTCATTATCGTCCTCGGCGCGGCGGTTTATGCTCTGTCGGTTTCTTTTTTTACAGCGCCGAACAATATTGCACCCGGCGGGATCACCGGATTATCCACACTGCTGCATTATTTGTTCTATGTTCCGATCGGTACAACCGCCCTGATCCTGAATATCCCGCTTTTTATCTGGGGCGCGCTGAAAAGCGGATTTCGGTTTATATTTCGTACAGTCATCGCCAGCGTTATGGTATCGGGTTTTATCGACCTGTTATCACTCTTTTCGCTCCATTATGACGGCGAGCGCATCATCGCGGCATTATTCGGCGGTATTCTCAGCGGAATTGGCTTAGGAATGGTATTTTTGCGAGGCGGAAGTACCGGCGGCACGGATATCATCGGCCGCAATCTCCACCAAAAATACCCCTTTCTCAGCGTCGGCAGCATCATCCTGATCGCTGATGCTTTCGTGATCATACTGTCGTCGATAGTCTATAGAAGTCTGGAATCCGGTCTATATGCGATTATCGCGATTTTTGTGTCGACAAAGCTGATCGATGCAGTCGTATTCGGCTTTTCCCGCGATAACGGCAAGCTGCTGATCATCATCACCGCCGATCCCGACCATATGGCAGAGCTGCTGACGCACGACGCGGATCGGGGCGTGACGATCCTGTCAGCCCGAGGCGGCTATTCCGGTACGCCGAAGGGCGTGATCCTCTGTGCGACCCACACCCGCGACGTATATCGCGTCAAAAACCATATTTCCGCCGCCGATCCGTCGGCATTCGTCATTACCGCCAACGCATCGGCGATCTCAGGGCTCGGATTCGGCAGTTAACGCATAGATTTTTCTTGACAAATCCGATCATTTCTTATATAATGACTCATGTTATGTGTGCAAGTATGCCCATAACCGATTATTATTAACCTTGCGACGCATTGATTAGTGCGCCGCCAAAGTCCAAGAGGAGGTGTAAACATGGCATTGAAGGCTAATTACGAGACCGTAATGGTTATTTCAATGAAGCAGGGCG
>CADBOO010000157.1 GCA_902796225.1 uncultured Ruminococcus sp. | reverse complement strand
TTTCTCCTTTGTTTTTTATTCTGTATAGTCATTTATTGAATTGAAAGAATCCATCTGATTATCATTATACTTTTTATTTTGATTAATACAAGAGGATGTTTCAAAATGGGAACCTCTAATTTCCCGAAATGTATTGTTTCTATATACACTTATTGTGTATAATGGTATTACCCTATACAGAAAGGGAGTGCGATCAGATCATTCTAGTCACAAACGAAAACTGATCAGACAATATCGACGCGAGCATTTTCATGATTATTCGATTGAGTGAGATATTGAGTTTGATAGAGTCTTTGAAAGGAACCCAGAAGGTATTGCTCAGACAAGAGTTTCTTTCGACAAAATAAACCCGTATAACTCTATCATCCAATCTGCTATGCGTATAGTGCTTCCTTATGTAAACGATTCGTCCATTCAACGTATTCTCACCCTGCGTTCAACGACGTTATTCATAAATCAGGTAGTGTTTTAAATAATTCAGAATATAAAATAAACGAAATTTCAATATCAGTAATTAAAGTAGTTTTTGGTTCAATTACCAAACAAGGAGAAATAACAGCATTCTGTAAAAACATGGCAAAAAACATCATGGCAGAAGCAGGATGAAAACTTATTCGTTTAGAAGACTGTATATACCATCTTGGTAAAGACGCAGGCTTTTTTGCTCATGATTTAACGGGTAGCGTACGCTCATAGACCACTTATTCAAAAAACGTAATACCCTGATTAGCCGGTCGTAGGTAAAAGCCGGCTAATCAGGGTGTTTTGCTGTCCTTATGATTTAGATATACGGTCGTTGAATGTTCAAAAACGGCTTAAACAAGCGAAAAAACAACACCGTCAAATTGTATTAACGGTGTTGTCCTAATATGGTGGAGATAAGGTGTGTATAATCGGGAGGATACAGGATACCCCGTCTTGGGAGCGCCCGGCGTTCGGAAAAGCCTGATCTACGCTCTCCCTAGAAATGCCGCACTGCGGCATTTCTACCTTCGGATTTCCGCGACTTCGCGCGTCATCCTCGGCACGGTCGCCTTCGATTCCCCTTATCTTCACTGCACGGTATAATGATAAAGACCGTGAGTATCTTAACGATACCCACGGCCTTTATCAATGGTGGAGATAAGGGGAATCGAACCCCTGACCTCATGAATGCGAACCATGCGCTCTACCATCTGAGCTATACCCCCACATCGCTATTGAATTATACAACATTTTTTTCGATTTGTAAATAGCAAAAGGAAAAAAGTTTTATCCGATCAATGCATCATTCAGTTCGTCGCCGACGTATCCGTTCGGCGGCAGCGGTCATTCGGCGTTCCCGGCCAATGCCGCTTTCATCATGATCGCACATTCAATGCGTTTTTTGAACAGCTCGCAGCCGTACTTGTATGCGCCGGTGATGGATCCGGTCGCGTGGTAGGCGTTCGCGGCGCACCCGCCTGAGCAATACAGCTTTGCCCAGCAATCCTTACAGTCGGGGCGGGCATAGGCGTTGCACAGCTTGAATTCATCCTGAACGGCATGGTTGGTGACGCCGTCATACACATTTCCGAGCAGATAATCGGGGTTGCCGACAAACTGGTGACACGGGTAGAGGTCGCCCCACGGAGTGACAGCCATGTATTCGGTACCGGAGCCGCAGCCCGAGATCCGCTTATAGATGCACGGGCCTCCGTCCAGATCGAGCATATAGTGGTAAAAGGTGATGGGCTTGCCCTCTTTTTCCCGTCTGAGCATATCCTTGGCGAGGATCTCGTACTGTTCAAACAGTACGGGGAGGTCGTCATAGGTCAGGGCATACGGATCGTCCGGGGGACAAACCACCGGTTCCATCGAAAGCTCGGTAAATCCGAGATCCGCCATGTGGAAGATATCGTTGGTAAAATCGGTGTTGTTGTGCGTGAAGGTGCCGCGAATGTAGTAACCTTTGTCGCCGCGCCGTTCGACAAAGTGTCGGAACTTCGGCACGATGGTATCATAGCTTCCCTTGCCGTTCACGGTCTTGCGAAGGCGGTCGTGGACTTCTTTTCTGCCGTCAAGACTGAGGACGACATTATGACATTCCCTGTTCGCAAAGTCGATGACCTCGTCGTCGAGCAGCACGCCGTTGGTGGTCAGCGTAAAGCGGAAATTCTTGCCCTTTTCCTTCTCGATGCTTCTGCAATAGGCGGTGATCTCTTTGACGACCTCAAAATTCATCAAAGGCTCTCCGCCGAAGAAATCCACCTCGAGATTCTTCCGCGAACCGGAGTTTTCGATCAAAAAGTCGATCGCCTGTTTTGCGACCTCAAAGCTCATCAGCGCCCTGTCGCCGTGATACTTTCCCTGACTGGCAAAGCAGTATTCACAGTTGAGGTTACAGGTGTGCGCGACGTGCAGACACAGCGCTTTCACGACGGTGTTGCGCGCCTTGAAGTCAAAGGCAAGGCCGGCATATTCGTCTGCGGCAAACAGCCTGCCCTCGTTTTTCAGCTCTTCGACGTCGTCGATGCAGTCGCGGATCTCCGCTTCGTTCACTTCGTCGTCATCGGCATACTTTTCCAGCATAGCCGCGATGATCGCATCTGTGTTATGATCCTCATACATCCCGATGATATCATAGGCGAGATCGTCCACGACGTGGACGCTGCCGCTGAAAACATCAAGTACGATATTGTAGCCGTTCAATTTATAGCGGTGTATCATATATTCCTCCGGATAACAGAATCAATGCATAAGGAAAGCCGTCAGACCTTTGCGGTATAACGGCTGAAAGTTCCTTATTGTGTTCAGACGTGTCGATTACTTCTTCAGGCATTTCTCACACTGCTGGTTAGCAACGCCGCAGGAGGTCTTGCACGCTGACTGGCAGGATGTCTGGCATTCGCCGCAGCCGCCGGTCTGAACGCTTTTTTTCAGATCGCGAGTCTCTATGGTTTTGATTCTTTTCATGATTGTCAACTCCTTAGATTTATAGGTACATCTTATCATACCGCGTGTGCTTTGTCAACCGATTATTGAAATCAGCGGAAAGGACGAGCTGTCGGTAAGGATCTCATTTCCGGACGCCTCCAGAATTTCCGACTGTGACAGTAGACTGCTGTCGATGACCTCACCCGGCACGATGATCGGAATCCCCGGGGGATAAGCGCGGATATACTCGCGGGACACCTTGCCTTCGGCGCTGCGGATATCGATCATTTTGCCGTCGTTACACAGCGCTTCGGCGATCGTGTATCGTTTTTGGGGCAGGGAGGGGAAGATAATATTTGTCGTCGGTTTCGCTTTATTGCATTTGCCGTCGATCTCCTTAAGCGCGCGTATCAAACGCTCAAAGCCATCGTCCGTATCACATACGGACGTCATCGCAAGCGCATAGTCCCCGTACGCCATCTCAAGCTCGATATGATAGTCGGATCGCAGTGTATCCATCAATTCCCTGCCGGTCATATATCCGTTGCAGAAAATGCACAGCTTGCCGATATCAAGGTCAAAAACATTCTCACACGCCGCGAGCCTGGCACAGGAAACCGTCAGATGTTGTAACGCGTCGGCGGCTTGATAAAACCTCGTCAGACGATCGACGTATTCATCAAACGCGCGCTCACTGTGCGTTAAGAATTCCAGACAGCGGTCGATAGACGCCAGCAGAACATAGGAGGGACTGCTTGTTTCAAAAACGGACAGCTGTCGTTTCAGCCCTTCGGCAAGCGCATCGTCATTTGTCAGCAGCAGCGCGGTTTGGGTCATCGCGGGCAGGGTTTTGTGCAGGCTGACGACCGCCGCGTCGGCGCCGCATGTGACGGCGCTCTGCGGGAATCTGTCTGAAAACGGAAAATGCGCGCCGTGCGCCTCATCGACAAACAGCTTCGCGCCGTATCTGCGACAGATCGCAGAGACACCGTTGATATCCGATACGACGCCCTCGTATGTCGGGGAAGTGATGACGACGAGCGAGATTTCAGGATCCGCTTTGAGGCTCTGTTCAACCGCTTCGGGAGAAACAGAGCCGGATATCCCGAATCCGTTTACGGTATCAGGCAGAAGATAGTCGGCGTCAAGACGGCACAGCTCGACGGCGTGATAGACCGCCGTATGACAGTTGCGGGCGATCAGCACCCGGTCGCCGTCTTTTGTCATCGAACGCACCGCCGCGAGGATCCCTACGGTCGAGCCGTTGACCAGTGCGAACGCATGGCGCGAGCCGAAGAGCTGAGCCGCGTCCTTTTGCAGCTGCGCAAGGCATCCCTGCGGCTCGTGAAGATTGTCAAAGCCGTCGATCTCCGTGATGTCGATATCATAAGGCAGACCGCTTTCCGGGACCCGTTTATGTCCCGGCATATGAAACGGATAGACGCCGCTGTCCGAGTAGGCTTTCAGCTTCTCATACAGCATATTCATGCCCTCGCGTTAGAGAGCATCAGCTTGATGCGGTTCTCCTGATTGATGGCGGTCGCGCCGGGATCGTAGTCGATCGCAACGATATTCACGCCCGGATTCTTTTCCTTGATCGGCTTCATCATGCCCTTGCCCGCGATATGGTTCGGCAGACATCCGAACGGCTGGGTACAGATGATGTTGTTGACGCCCTCGCCGGCAAGCTCCAGCATTTCCGCCGTCAGCAGCCAGCCTTCGCCCATTTTCGTGCCGATACCGATATAGCCGTCGATCTTCCGCCTGGTCTCGTCAAAGTCCGCCATCGGCATGAATCCCTGATAATGCTCCTGCATCATCGTGCGGATATACCGTTGTTTTTTGAGCAGGTAATTGTACAAAACCTTCGATCCCATCGCCTTCAGCCGACGGATATGATAGAGGTCAAAGTCCACGATGCCGTTGTAGACGCAGTACAGGCAAAAATCGATGAAGCCGGGTACCACCGGCTCGACGCCCTCCGACAGCAGGAAGCTCTCGAGGTTGTTATTGCCGAGCGGCGAGAACTTGACATAGATCTCGCCGACGATGCCTACCTTGACCTTATCGCGCCGTGTGTCGCCGAGGATCGCCGCAAAATCGTCTGCGATCAGGCGGTAATTCTCCTTGACGTGCTTGTAGCGCATATTGCGGGGATCGCGGTTTTCTTCCAGCAGACGCTCCGTCCACGCCTTGACCAGCGCGTCGGTCTCGCCGGGAGTCTTTTCATACGGACGGCACTGGTTCGCCATCAGCATCATCAGATCGCCGTAGAATGCGCAGTACATCATTTTGTACAGCATCGGCACGGTGAGCTTGAAGCCGGGGTGATCCTCCATCCCGCCGAGGTTCAGCGAGATGACGGGGATATGCCCGTATCCTGCTTTTTTCAGCGCTTTTCTCAGCAGATAGATGTAGTTCGACGCACGGCACCCGCCGCCCGTCTGGGTGATCAGCAGCGCCAGCTTGTCTTTATCATATCTGCCGGAGTTGATCGCGTTCATCAGCTGACCGATGACCAAAAGGGCGGGATAACAGGTGTCGTTGTGGACGTATCTGAGTCCCGATTCCTTGATGTCGCCGTCGGTCGCCTCGAGAAAATCGATTTTGTAGCCCTTGCTGACAAGGACGTTTGAGATGAGCTTGAAGTGGATCGGGAGCATCGTGGGGACAAGGATGGTGTAATCGCGCTTCATCTCTTTGGTGAATTTGATGTATTCGGATTTTCCTGTCATCAGCTGCCCCTTTCTTCCAGCGCCCCGATCAGACTGCGCAGGCGGATACGCACCGCGCCGAGGTTGGTGATCTCGTCGATCTTGATCTGCGTATAGAGCTTGCCGCCGCGCTCGAGGATCGCGCGCACCTCGTCGGTGGTGACCGCGTCCACGCCGCAGCCGAACGATACCAGCTGTACGAGCTGTGCGTCGTCGTGCCCGGTCGCATATTTCGCTGCGGCATACATCCGCGAGTGGTATGTCCATTGGTTGAGCACGTTCAGCATCGGCGGCTCGATATCCTCGGTGATGCTGTCCTCGCTGACAACGACAAAGTCGAGCGAGGTCGCCAGCTTGTCGATGCCGTGACAGATCTCGGGGTCGATGTGATAGGGACGTCCCGCGAGGATCATCACGCGCTTATTGTGCGCCTTTGCGAATTCCAGCGCGCGCCTGCCCTCGGCATAGACGCGCTCCATGTGGCGCTTGTATTCCGCCATGCCCGCGCGCACCGCTTTTTTGACAGCGGCAGCGGCGATCCCCTCAAAATGCTCGCTCAGGCATTGATACAGCCCTCTCGAAAGCTCTTTTTCGGAGTTGATGTTGAGATACGGATATAGGAACTTCGTCTTCGCAAGCGAATCCATATTGCCCGCGAGCAGCTCCGAGTAATAGGCGACGACCGGACAGTTGTAGTGATTGTCGCCCTTGTTTTCGTTGATGTTGTAGGTCAGGCTGGGATAGAACACCGCGTCGACGTTCCGATCCAGCAGGGTCTCGATATGTCCGTGCATGAGCTTTGCGGGATAACACGCCGTGTCGGACGGAATCGAAAACTGCCCCTTCTGGTACAGCCTGCGGGTCGAAAAGCCCGAGGAGATGACCTCAAAGCCCAGCTGTGAGAACACGGTGTGCCACAGCGGATACAGCTCATACATCCCCAGCGCCAGCGGCAGACCGATCTTGTATTTGCCTGCCTTGGGCTGATACGCCTCCAGCAGATTGCGCTTGTATTCATAGAGGTTCGGCAGCCGTTCATCGTCGCGCAGTTTGATGCCCGCGCCTTTTTCGCACTGGTTGCCGGAGATCAGCCGTTCCCTGCCGTTGAAAATGTTGACCGTCAGGCGGCAATTGTTGGTACAGCCCTTGCATACCGCCGAACGGCTCTCGTGTACAAGATTCTTTACCTCGTCCGCTTTGAGGACAGTGGAGATCTCCTTTTTATGCTCGCGTGCAAACAGCGCTGCGCCGAACGCGCCCATCAGTCCCGCGATGTTGGGACGGACGACCTCGCGCCCGATTTCTTTTTCAAAGCATCTGAGCACCGCGTCGTTCATAAAGGTGCCGCCCTGTACGACGATCCGCTGTCCAAGCTCATCCGGCGAGGTCGCGCGGATGACCTTGTAGATCGCGTTTTTGACGACCGACAGCGACAGCCCCGCAGAGATATCCTGCACCGAAGCGCCGTCCTTCTGCGCCTGTTTGACCGACGAATTCATAAAGACGGTACAGCGTGTGCCGAGATCGACCGGCGCGTGCGAGGTGATGCCCTGCCGTGCGAATTCCTCGACGGTATAGCCCATACTTTTCGCAAAGGTTTCGATGAACGATCCGCATCCCGAGGAGCAGGCCTCGTTGAGCATGATCGAGTCGATGCTGTCGTTGCGGATCTTGAAACACTTGATATCCTGACCGCCGATATCGAGGATAAAGTCGACGTTCTTGTCAAAGAACTTGGCGGCGGTATAATGCGCCATCGTTTCCACCAGACCGTAGTCGATGCGAAAGGCGGTCTTGATCAGCTCCTCGCCGTAGCCCGTCACCGCGCATCCGCGGATCGTGAGGTTGTCGCCGAACAGCTCGTAGATCTTTTCGAGCTGCGCCTTGACGATCGAAACGGGATTGCCCTTGTTGGAGCTGTAGTATGTATAGATGATGTCGCAGCCTTCGCTCATCACGACCAGCTTGGTGGTGGTAGAGCCGCAGTCGACGCCGATGTATGCGTCGCCCTTGTAGTCGCCCCGATACTCCGTCTGTACGTTATGGGCGGCGTGGCGGGTCACGAACACCTGATACTCGTTGCGATCCCTGAACAGCGGCGGCAGGGTAGAGATCGTCTCCCTGTGCTTCATCGAAACACGCAGGCGCTCGGTCAGTTCTTCATAGTCGATCTGTCTGCCGTCAGAGGAATACAGCGCCGCGCCGATGGCAACGGCAAAGAGCGCGTATTCGGGGAACACCGCGTGTTCCCGATCGAGCTTCAAGGTTTCAACAAAGCGATCTCTCAGCCCCTGACAATAGTACAGCGGACCGCCGAGGAACATGACCTTTCCGTCGATCCTGCGCCCCTGCGCAAGTCCCGCGACTGTCTGGTTGACGACCGCCTGATAGATCGAGGCGGCGATGTCCGCCTTGGTGGCGCCCTGATTGATCAGCGGCTGGATATCGGTTTTTGCAAAAACGCCGCACCGTGACGCGATCGGATAGATCTGCTCATGCTGAAGGCTGAGCGCATCCATCTCGGTGTTGCTGACGTTCAACAGCGTCGCCATCTGGTCGATAAACGCGCCGGTACCGCCCGCGCACGAACCGTTCATGCGCTCGTCGAGACCGCCTTTGAAGAAGATGATCTTCGCATCCTCGCCGCCCAGCTCGATCACAGAGTCTGTGTCCGGCTCAAGGCACCGCACGCATTCTGCGGTCGCATAGACCTCCTGCACGAACTGCAGTCCCGCGGCATTCGCCATGCCCAGACCCGCCGAGCCGGATACCGCAACGGTGAACACTTTGTCCCGAAGCAGATCGGCGATCGCCTCGATCATCTCCAGCGTCTTGCGCCTTACCTGCGAGAAATGCCTCTCGTAGCGGCTGTAGACCATCTCGCCGTGATCGATAACAACGACCTTCGCGGTGGTGGAGCCGATATCGATACCCAGAACCATCATGTCGGATATTCTGTTTTTGGCGTCCTGTATTTTCATAACCTTACTCCAAACAGCGGATAATATAATACATTATCGCGCATCACTATGATTATAATAACAAATAATGTCGATTTTTTGCCGCACAGACTCTATTTTACCACTATTACAAATAAATGCAACTCTTTGTCCGCTGATTCTTATTCCCGGTTCTCCGACATTTTTTGTGTAAAATGCTGATTAGGAGGGGATTCTCATGATCGCTCAAATACCGGGAAAATGAAAAATCCGCCTAAACTCTGCGTTCAAGCGGCTTCTTTGACTGCGGGGGTGGGACCTTTCCTCACGACCTCCGGGTTATGATCCCGCCGACGACAACGAGCCGCATATCGCTTGAACAATACCCGTCAGCGGCTCGATATGATGTGCAACGGCACGCTGGAGATCACGCCGCACGAGGAAGGCGGCACGACGGTCAAGGTGACGATCCCCGATCAATCCGGTGAATCATTCAGAAAATGATAACAATAAGTTGTTCAAAAATGTTTCCATTCCGGAACCTCCCCTTTATTTTGGTGAAACAATTTAGTAAGATAAAATCGGAGATTTATTTGTTTTTGTTTAAGAGATTATTGACAATTCTTGCCGCGTTCGCGTTGTGTGCGTGTTTGTTTTGCCGGCTGCGGGAAAGATAATAAAGACAGCTCAGAAGCAACAAAGGACACATCGCAAACTGCAACCGAGGAAATACTGCCTTCGTTAAGCGAAGGAGAGATACCGGTAATACCTGATTAAGCATTATGAAAGGCTGTATAGTATGAAAAGATTTCTTGCAGTTTTGATCTTTCTGACAATACTTACATCAAATACCGTCATTATGACCGCGGCACAGGAAACAGAGCCGCCCCGGTATGTACCGGAAGATACTGCGGATTATACTGTCGGCAGTGATGCATTTGATATTGCATCAACAGGCGAAAATAATCTTTCCGTACCGAGGATCGACATCCATACAGAGAACGGAAACGGCGCGTCCCTGCTGAAAGCCGACGGTTATGTCAACGCGCAGATCGCGATCACCGATACCGACAGCTCCGTGCTCAGCGGCGACGTGTTATTCAAGGTGCGCGGCAACAGCACGGCGATCGATTCGATCCAGAAAAAGGGATTTACCTTTAAATTCAAGAAAAAAACCGAAGTACTCGGTATGGGCAAGGGCAAGAAATGGGTACTGCTCGCCAACTGCTTTGATCCGACCTTGCTCAGAAATTTCGTCATGTTTGAATGGGCGAAGAAAATGGGCTTGCCCTATACGTCGGAACAGCGCTTTGTCGAGCTTTGGCTGGATGACGAGTACCGCGGCTGTTACACGGTCTATGAGCCGGTTCAGGAGGGCAAGGACAGAGTCGATATCGACGTCGAAAGCAACGACGGAAAAAAGGACTTTATGCTGGAGGTCGAAGCGACGAGAGTAGAGGATGACGAGACCTACATCACTGTCAGCGGTCAGCGCTTTATCGTCAGCGAGCCCGAAGAACCCAACGAAGATCAAATCGACTACATCACAGGCGTAATGGCTGACATAATTGACACGATGAAAAACGGCAGCGAGGCGGATATCAGGGAGAAGATCGATGTCGATTCTTTTGCAGCGTACTATCTGCTGAACGAATACGCCAAGACTGCCGACTTCGGCTTCAGCTCCGTATTCTTCTTCTATAAAGGCGGCAAGCTGTACGCGGGACCGCCGTGGGACTATGACCTCTCGTTAGGCAATCTCAACGGCGACCTCAACTCCGCTTCCGCAAAAGCAGCGAGCAAAAGCGACGGTATCATGCAGAGCGATAAAAACCTTTATCGCTGGCTGTGCCAAAAGGATTGGTTTCAAACAGAGATCAGGCGCGTGTATTACCGGCAGTACGACTATATTAAGAATATCTCGGCGGACGGCGGCTTGCTGGATAAACTGCATGATCAGTATGCTGATGTTTTCGCGCGTAATTTCGGAAAATGGCGTGTCGGCAAATGGTGGTTGAATTATCAGAAGGTTCCGTATGCCACATATGATGAAAACTATGCTTTTCTCAAAACTTGGTGCGCACAGCGGAACGCATGGCTCAGCGATTATTATGAAATTTCAGATGATCTCGTCATCATCGGCGACGCGGACGGCGACGGTCATGTGACGATTATGGACGCGACGGAGATTCAGAGAAGGCTTGCCGAGATTCCGACGCCCTCTTTTGACGAGAAAGCCGCCGATGTGGACGGCGACGGGGTGAATATTCTCGACGCTACAAAGATTCAGCGGTATCTGGCGGGATTTGATAATATCAGCCATATAAACAAATTGGTCACAGTACCCGCCCCGACGACTTGACAATCGACGCTCAGTCTGTTTGAATTGGCGGCCGGTCAGTGATAGCTTGATTCATTAAACTATTCTGCTGAGGTTACGATGCAGAGTCTATGGATGATGCTTGCTACGCTCTCGCAGACCCAACGAGCTAAGCAGCCGCCTATAGCGTAACCCGCAGGTCGTGAGGCAGCTCAGAAAAAAAGAAACGGCATCCGTTTGGATACCGTTCTTTTTTGGTTGCGGGGGTTACGGAAACCTTTCCTCGCGACCTAAAGAAAAAAGACCTCGAAATTGTATCCTTTCGAAGTCTTTCTTTGGTTGCGGGGGTTACGGAGACCTTTCCTCGCGACCCAAAGAGAAAAGCAGCCGTATCAAACGACTGCTTTTTGGCAAAAAACGCACAAAATGATACAATGCAACATTCGAGCAAAAATGCAACATTTTAAGTATTTTGCAACATTCGGGCGATTTTGCAACATTTACAATTTTTTGCAACAATCAAACGATTGCCCTAGGCGTAATTGAGTAGTGATGAGGAATAGGAGCAGTGATATT
>CADBOO010000156.1 GCA_902796225.1 uncultured Ruminococcus sp. | reverse complement strand
TGCATGTGCATGATCTGGTGGATTATGTGTCGGAGGAAGCGAAAAAAGCGGGTCAGACCGCCGCAAAATATGTCGCGGGTCAAATCGGCGGGAGCGGCGGCAGCGTGATCCGTCTGAAAGCGGAGAACGGCGTGCGCTACACCGTCCCTGCGACCGTTGACCCCGACCGCATGGACGATCTGCTGACTGTGCGGTTCCGCGTCGGCGACGTATACAAGGACGCGTATGTCAGCGTGTATTTCGACGATACGCGCGTTCAGCATAAGAAGAAGCGGATCATGGCTCCCGGCGAGATGGAGCAGATCATTCTGCAGAAAAAACAGCTTGCGGAATACCCCGAGCTGAAAACGATCACGCTGAAGATCGAAGAGGTGTAAGATGGAAACAAGAGAATTGATCTGTATCGGCTGTCCGATGGGGTGCCGGATGACGGTGGAGCTGGACGGCGGCGAAGTGATCTCCGTCAGCGGCTATACCTGTCCGCGCGGCAAGACCTACGCCGAAAAGGAGGTCACGAATCCGACCCGCATCGTCACCTCGACCGTCAAGGTCACGGGCGGCTTGAAAGAGCGCGTGTCCTGTAAGACCGCCGCGGATATTCCGAAAGCAAAGATCGCCGACGTGATGGCGGAGATCAACGCCGCATGTGTGAAAGCGCCTGTGAGGATCGGCGACGTGCTGATCGAGAATGTTGCCGATACCGGCGTCGATATCGTCGCGACCGCGCATGCGGGCTGATCGTCGGTATAAATGCTGTCCGACGGATCGGATCGGGACAGCGGCGGTCAGCGATATCGAGTTATTGCACGGTGAATGACTTACGGGCGGTGATGATTTTCGCCGAAAAACCGTCCTTGTGTCAGGAGAAGGTTGTACAAAACATAGGCTTTCCTGCGGTTGAATTGACAAACACCTGCGGTTTTTGTATACTCATGACAGCGGGGACTGCCCGCAATATTCACTGAATCAGGTGATACAATTGGCGAAAGTCAAAGCGTTTTTGAAACGCAAAAATATTGAGATCAGCTTCAAGCGCTACGGTATCGACGCGCTCGGCGCGATGGCGCAGGGCTTGTTCTGTTCACTTTTGATCGGTACGATCATCGGCACGATCGGCAGCCTTGCGGGAATCGAATTCCTGTCGCAGATCGGCGGCTATACCAAGGACGTCTGCGGCGTGGCGATGGCGGTGGCGATCGGCTACGCGCTGAAGGCGGATCCGATGGTGCTGTTCTCGCTGGCGACGGTCGGCTATGCCGCCAATACCCTCGGCGGTGCGGGAGGCCCTCTGGCGGTTCTGGTGATCGCGATCATTGCGGCGGAATTCGGTAAAGCCGTCAGCAAGGAAACCAAGATTGACATCCTCGTGACCCCCGCGGTGACCATTCTGGTCGGCGTGGGATTGTCCGCGCTGATCGCAAAACCGATCGGCGATGCGGCAAATGCGTTCGGCGGGCTGATCAAATCCGCGACCGAGCTGCAGCCCTTCCTGATGGGCGTGACCGTTTCGGTGCTGGTCGGTATCGCGCTGACCCTGCCGATCTCCTCGGCGGCGATCTGTGCCGCGCTGGGGCTGACAGGTCTCGCAGGCGGCGCCGCTGTCGCGGGCTGCTGTGCCCAGATGGTCGGCTTTGCGGTGATCTCGTTCAGGGAGAATCGCTGGGGCGGACTGGTCAGTCAGGGACTGGGAACCTCGATGCTGCAGATGCCGAACATCATGAAGAATCCGCGCGTATGGATCGCGCCGACCCTCGCTTCTGCGATCACCGGTCCGATCGCGACCTGTGTCTTTCATCTGGAGATGAACGGCGTTGCGGTCAACTCCGGCATGGGCACCTGCGGTCTGTGCGGCCCCATCGGCGTGATCACCGGCTGGTATACGCCGACTGTCGGCGAGGCGATCGCTCCTACGGCGATGGATTGGATCGGACTTGCGCTGATCTGCATCGTCCTGCCCGCAGTGCTGTCATGGCTGATCAACCTCCCGCTGAGAAAACTCGGCTGGGTCAAGGACGGCGACCTGAGATTAGCGTAACAAGAGGTAATCATTTTGAAAATCCTGATTGCATCAGATTCTTATAAACAGATCAACGGCGTTTCCAATTCCGTCAGCCTGCTGGTTCACGGACTGCGCGAGCGCGGTCATGAGGTTAAGGTGCTGTCCCTTTCGCTCGGCCGCAAGTCGTATCGCGAGGGCGACGACTACTATATCGCTTCGGTCGACGCCCTGATCTATCCGGATATGCGCATCAGCGTTGCTGTCCGGGATGACCTGATCGACGAGCTGACCGCATGGAAACCCGATATCGCGCATATCCAGACGGAGTTTTCGGCGAAGTGGCTGGCGATGAAGGTTGTCAAAAAATGCGGTATCCCGTATGTAATGACCTCCCATACCAACTATGAGGAGTACATGAAGAGTAAAAAGGTCAACAGCAAGCTCGCGCGTGTGATCATCAAAAACTTTGAGCGCATCGTCTACGGCAAGGCGGATACCCTGATCGTCCCCTCCTACAAGATCCAGGAGCTGGTCGATATCTATAAGGTGAAGTGTCCTGTCGTTGTCATCCCGACCGGTATCGAGCTGAGCAACCACCCGCATGTCAGGGGAGATAAAGAACGACTGCTCTCCCGCCTCGGCGTCAAAAACAACGACAAGGTGCTGGTCACCGTGTCGCGCATCAGTAAGGAGAAGAACATCGACGAGCTGATCGCGTTCATGCCCGCGGTGCTCAAAAAAGATCCGGACGTCAGTCTGATTGTTGTCGGCGGCGGCCCCTACCTTGAAAAGCTCAAGGAAAAGGCGGATGCGCTCAAGCTCAACGACAGCGTCAGGTTCACCGGTATGGTTCCCTCCGACGAGGTGTACAAGTATTATCAGATGGGCAATATCTTTGTCAGCGGTTCTACCTTCGAAACACAGGGACTGACCTATGTCGAGGCGCTGGCGAACGGTCTTCCGCTGGTATGCCGCGAGGATAAATGCCTGATCAACATCATCGAGCAGGGCAAAAACGGCTTTACCTATACGGATGAAGCGGGATTTGTCGATCATGTTCTGACGATTCTGCACGATCCCGAACGGCAGAAAGAGATGTCGAAGACGTCGACCTCAAAATCCTTTGCGTTCAGCAAGGACGTCTTTGTCGAAGCGGTGGAACAGCTTTACGCCGATATTATCGAGCGCAAGGAAAGCGGCGAGATCAGGCTGTCTGAAGAAGAATAGCGTTCAGCCGTCCGACAATAACCGTCGGGCGGTACTGTTTTATCATTTCCGTTATTTGGAAACCGAACCTCCAAAATATCGCGTCAATTTTCGATTTCGGAATCAATACAGGAAACCGAAGTAGTATAGTATAGAAAGAAAAATTATGGATAGAAGGGTGATTATGAAGAATAGCACTGCAACCCGTGTTTCCCGAAAAGCCGTGCGTGTACTGGTTCTCGTGCTGGTGCTTGCCGTTGTGATTTCGGTATCCGTGGTATCCGCGTCCGCATATGAGGTCAAGGGCAGAACGCTCGCTCAGGTCCTCGGTATGAACGGTGCAACCTATTATCAGTGGCTGAGTTCTCATGTCTATGACAAATACTACAACACCACCCCGTATGCGCATGCCGACCACAGAAATCCCAACGGCGACTGTCAGGGCGCAAACGGCGCGCTGGATACGCCCGGCGAGCCTGCGCTCAACTGTATGGGCTTTGTCTGGCACGCGCTGTATATGCCTACCAAAATGAGCGGCGGCAATACCGGTCTGATTCCCGCTTACGGCAAGGGCGGCTGGTACGGTCTGTATACCGGATACAATCTTTCGCGCCGCTATTTCAACTCCAAGCGCGACCTGCTTGCTTCCGGCTATGCCGAGCCGGGCGACATTATCTGGATGTTTGTAGAGGACGAGCATGTATCCGACGACTCTAACCATATCGCCATCTATATGGGCGACGGACACTCCGACAGAGTCTGGCACGCCGTCAAGGCGGGTACCAAGTTCGGCTACATCAATCCCGACTATGAAGAATATATGGTCATCAAATCCGGCGCGATCCGCAAGCTTGCCACGCCGAAGCTGAAGTCCGTTACCAATATCGTAGCAGGTCCCAAGATCACATGGAACAAGGTCAAGGGCGCGTCATATTACCGCGTTTTTGTCAAGAGCGGCAAAAGCTGGAAGCTGCTGGGTCAGACCCGCAACAACTATTTTGTCGATAAAAAGGCAAAATCCGGCAAGACCTATACCTATACCGTTCGCTGTGTCGACGCCAAAGGAAAGCCGATCAGCGACTTTAACAGAAAAGGTATTTCCAACACCTATTATGCGACCCCGAAAGGCTTCAGCGGCGAGGCTGTCGACGGCGTCGGTATCAGATTCTCGTGGAAAGCGGTACCCGGCGCGCCGAAGTATCGTGTGATGCGCAAGACCGATACTACCGGCTGGGTGACGATCGCGAACACCACTGCAACCTCGATCGTGGACAGAAACGCCGTTCCCGGAACGAATTATTACTATACCGTTCGTGTACTGAACAAGAACAATAAATTCGGCAGCTCCTATATCACCCCGCTTAAGGCGTATTTTGTCACGGATATCCCGAGGATCAGCTATTCGCTTGTCGACAACAACGGTCTGACGCTGAAGTGGAATGCGTCCGGCGGCGCCGAACAGTATATCGTTTATCAGAAGACGGCAGCCACCTGGAAGCGTGTCGGTCTGACGAAGAAGAACAAGATCGTCATCAAGAACCCCGTAAAGAATGTCAACGTCAAGTACACCGTGCGCTGCATCAATGCGGCGGGCAACGCGTACACCTCGTCGTATGATAAGGAAGGCTACACGACCGCTTACTTCGATATGCCACAGATCACCCATATGGAGGGTGAAGAGCACGGCATCAAGCTGGCGTGGAGCGGCAACGAGAATGTGTACCGTTATATCGTCTACAGAAAAGATGACGGCGCCTGGACCGAGATCGCCCGGACTGAAGAGCCGACCTATACCGATAATGACGCTGCAGTCGGCAATACATATGCGTATACGATCCGCTGTGTCAGCGAGAACGGCAAGTTTACCAGCACCTACAACACCAAGGGATGGTCGATGACCTATATCGCTGCTCCCGAAGTGATCGTGACTCAGACAGATAACGGCATTCTGATCTCGTGGAACAAGATCGAAGGCGCTGCGAAGTACAGGGTGTTCATCAAAGAAGACGGCGAATGGGTCAAATTGGCAGACTGCATAGGTACCAGCCATCTGTATGCCGGTCACGCAGGAGCATTTACCTTTACGGTGCGCTGTATCGACAGCAATAAGTGGTTCAATTCGTGGTATGATACCGTCGGCGTAGCATCGCCCGAGGTCGTTCCCAATGATCCCGCAGAGCAGGGAGCGCAGAATCCTGATGGAGAACCCGCAGGGACCGGTATGAGCGCGCCTCAGACGGACGCTCCGACTCAACAGCCGACCGAGGCTGAACCTCAGGAGATCCAGGCGACTCAGGCGACCGATCCTGTCGAGCCCGAAAACGAATAACAACATAACGCGCGGTTGAAAAGCCGCGCGTTTTTTCTGCAGGAGCTTCGGTATGATATAGACTTTGACAATCGATTATGGTATAATGATTTATACCATGAATACCGAAGAGTATTACATCGCAATGCTGATATGGGAGGTATACGATGGCTGAATATTATAAGGACGCTTTACGGCTGGGACTGAAAGAATACAAAGCCGCCGTCGCAAAAGGTGAAAGCGGTACCCTTGAGGCGCTGGATGATATCCTGTCCGGCGTCAAGACCGCCGGTGCGATCGAGCTGGGATTGGTCCAGATCCCCGCCGACCGCATTGTGGGTACAAAATCTCCGGGCAGGGTCGCGGCATTTGCGCCGAACTTTATGCCGATACTCGAGGAGAACACCGAGTTTGCGCAAAAGTGGAAAGCGCTGTGTACGGCGCATCTCGAGGAAGGGATCCGCGACGCGGTGAAAGCCTATGAGTACATGAACAAGTATTACATCGAGGAAGGCAACAAGCGCGTCAGCGTGCTGAAATTCTTCGGCGCGTACAATATCCCCGGCAAGGTGACGCGGATCCTTCCCGCGCGCACCGGCGATGAAAAAATCGAGATCTATTACGAGTTTCTCGATTTCTACCGGTACAGCAAGGTCAACTTTATCGAGTTTACCAAAAAAGGCAGTTATCTTGCGCTCCAGAAAGCGTTGGGTAAGGAACCGGATGAGGAATGGACCGACGAGGAACAAAAGGAATTCTCCGCCGCGTACTATTACTTTATCAAGGCGTATACCGCCTCTGGCGGCTCAAAGCTGAACACCACGCCCGGCGACGCGATGCTCAGCTATATCCAGGTCTACGGCTACGGCGACCTGATCATGACCGATCCCGCCGACATCAAAAAGAATCTCGGCAAAATGTGGGAGGAGGTCGCGCTCAAGGCGGAGGAAACGCCGATCGAGGTCAAGCTGGATCCGCCCGAAGAAAAGAAAGCGACGCTGCTGCAAAAGATGACCACTTCCTCGCAGCCTGAGCTGATCGTTGCGTTTGTCCACGACGGCAGCCCGACAAGCTCGGGATGGGTGCATGATCACGAAAAGGGCAGGGAGCATATCCAGAAGGTGTTCGGCGACAGCATTCACACCGGCTCCTATAACGACGCGATGGACGGCGATCCCCTCGAAGTGATCGAAGAAGCGATCGCAGACGGGGCTAAGCTGATCTTCACGACCTCGCCGCGACTGCTGCAGGCAAGTCTCAGGGCGGCGGTCGATCATCCCGATATCATCATCATGAACTGCTCGCTGGGCACCTCTCACCGCTATATCCGCACCTATTACACCCGTATGTACGAGGTGAAATTCATTCTAGGCGCGTTGGCGGGCACACTGACTGAAAGCGGTAAGCTCGGCTATGTCTGCGACTATCCGATCTACGGTCAGATCGCGGGCATCAACGCCTTTGCGCTGGGTGCGAGAATGACCTGTCCCAAGGCAAAGGTCTACCTTGAATGGTCGGGCATCAAAGGCGCAGAGGAAGCCGCTCAGTCGCTCAGAGAACAAAACATCCGCATCATTTCTTCGCAGGATACCGCGCGCTTTCTGAAGGATGACCGTTTGAGTTTCGGCTTATCCTATATCAGCGGCGACGAAAAGCGTCTGCTTGCCAATCCGGTCTGGAAATGGGGCAAATACTACGAAGAGATCCTCAAACGCTATCTCGACAAGAGCATGCAGGAGGAATATGATAAGAGCAACAAGGCGCTGAATTACTACTGGGGCATTTCTGCGGGAGTCGCGGACGTCATGTATTCCGACGCGCTGGAAACCACGTCCAAGCATTTCTGCAGCCTGCTCAAGGACAGCATCATCCACAACCTGTGTACGCCTTTCCGCACGCCGTTCACCACACAGAGCGGTGAGATCATCGGCGAGGGCGAGCCGAGCCTGACGCTCAAAGAGATCGTGACGATGGATTATCTGGTCGAGAATGTGATCGGCGAGATTCCGCAGTACGAGGAGCTGAGCCCGATGGGCAAGGCGACGGTCGATACCGCAGCGGGCATCGAGAATTCTCAGAGCAGTGTCGATACAACAGCGCCCAAGCCCGGGCAAAAGCCGTCGCAGCTGCAGACGGACGATGCAAAACCGGCTCAGGGAGATGACGCATCGCGTCGGGAGGTTGACGAATGAGGATTCTGCTTGTCGCGGATGTAGAGTCGAAGTATCTGTACGACTACTACAAGCCGGGCAAGCTCAAGGGGTACGATCTGATCATTTCCTGCGGCGATCTGGCTGCCGAGTATCTTGAATTCCTGGTCACAATGGCGGACTGTCCGCTGTTTTATGTCCACGGAAATCACGACGACTATCCCCGCGAGCCGGAGGGATGTATCTGCATCGACGATAAGATCGTCGAATACAAAGGATTAAGGATCATGGGTCTCGGCGGATGCTTTCGCTACCGCGAGGGCAAGTATATGTTTACCGAAAGCGCGATGCGCCGCCGTGTCAGACGGCTCAGACGCAAGGTGAACAAACTGGGCGGGGTGGATATTTTTGTCGCCCATGCGCCCGCGCGCCATATCAACGATTTTGAAACGCTGCCGCACCGGGGCTTTGAATGCTTTACCGCGTTTATCCGCAGCCACCGTCCGCGGTTTTTTATCCACGGACATATCCATAAAAGCTACGGTCATGTACCGCGGCTGAGCGAGTTTGAAGATACGACCGTCATCAATGCGTGCGAACGGTATTCGTTTACCCTCCACGACAGCGCTGATGAAGAAAAAGCGGTATCTTCTTCCGCGACTGATTCCTGAAAAAACTCTCCGACGAAGGATCTCGCCGGAGAGTTGTTGCGTTGAATCACTGGTGTGCCTATTTGATTTGTCAGTTCATGCCGTTGGGAACGCCTCCCATATCGCCGCCCATATCGCCTCCGGGGCCGCCGCCGTGACCGCCGCCTCCGGGACCGAAGGTCTGGTTGGTGATCTCGGTGGTCAGCTCGCCGTTGACGTAGATGGTGCCGCCGTTGTATTCGCAGTTGCCGTCATAATCGAAGGGGGAGTTGGCGTTGATGTTGAAGGTGCCGCCGTTGATATACAGGTCGCCGTTGACGTCGATGGCGTCGGTGTCGCCCTGACCCATATCAATATTGATGGTGCCGCCGTTGAATTCGACCGTTACGCTGTATGCGGTGGATTTTGAGGAGCCGTTGATGCCGTCGTCGGATGCGGTGATGTTGATTGTGCCGCCGTTGATCTGGACATAGGTCGCTTCAAGTCCCTCCGAGCTGTTGGTGGTGACGGTACCGCCGTCGATCTGGAGAACGGTGGTCGCCTGGATGCCGTCGCTGGAGGCGGTTACATTGACCGAGCCGCCGCCGATATAGATATAACCTGTGCTGTTATCTTCGTCGTTTTCTGCATGTAAGCCGTCTTTCTGGGAGGTGATGGTGACATTGCCGTCCGCCATGACGATCGAATCGTTCGCCTCGATACCGTCTGAGGTCGAGGTGATGTTGATGGTGCCGCCGGTGATCTTGATATCGTCCTTGCCGCTGATGCCGTTATCGGTAGAGCTGATGGTCAGGGTGCCTTTGCCGTTGAATACGAGATCGTCCTTTGAGAAGATGACCGCGTCGGTGTTGGTGTCGCCGTCGGCGGTGAAGGTTCCGCTGACGGTCAGGGTATTGGTGGAGCCGCTTTGGGTCGTGACGAATACCTTGTCGGCGTTCTTGACGTAGATCGCGGGGGAAGAGTCGTTTGTGATCGAAACGCCGCTGAGTACCAGCTGTACCTTTGCTTCATCTGCGGCGTCAACGATGATGCTCGCATTCTTTGCTGTGCCGCTGATGATGTAGACGCCTTCTTCGGAGATCGTGACGTCCTTGCCGTCGCTGACGGTGAGCGTCTTTGCGTCAGAGGCGTCCGCCTCCTGCTTCATGTCCCGCTTACTGAACATATCGGTCGTATCCAGCTTGCCGCCCGAGTAGCCGCCGGTATATGCGGCGTCGGAATCGCTGTCGGACTTGGCGTCGGTTTTTGTTGCGGATGTGTCAGCCTGTTCGCTTGACCCGGATACAGATTCAGCCGTTGTCGTGTCCGGATTCAGGGTAACCGCCTGAGTGCTTTCGGATTGTGCGCCTTTGGTTTCATCTTCTGTATCATTGGAAGACGAGCACGCCGCGAGTGATGCGGTCAGCATCAGCATGGTCAGGATGGCTGCGATGATTCTTTTTTTCATGGGATGATCCTCCTTGTCGGAAAACGGATGATGGCTCCGTTGTTCGCTGTTTTCTTTACTGTGGCTATATCATAACAGGGGAATTTGATAATACAGTGATTGTAATATGACGGTTGTGTGAAAAATGCAATTAAAATATTTTTGAAAATCTTTTGAATTTTTAAAACCTAAACATTTCTGTTTGCATCTATATTATGGAGGCAATCAAAAATTGCAGAAAAGAAAGGAAATGATGAAATGAATAAGGTAAACAAAATCAAAAAGATTACGGCTCTGCTCTTCGCCCTGACGATGGGTGCATCGCTCGTCGCCTGCGGCGGCTCCGCTCCCGCGACAACAACGTCCGCTCCCGCCGGAGAAACCGCCGCTGCTGTCGCCGACAATGGTACGCCGCCGGAGCAGAACAACGCTCCGGAATCTGACGACTCTTTTGACCTCACAACAACCAAATTTGAGTATGCCGGTCCATTTTCAGAGGGTTACGCATGGGTCAGAGAGCCCGACAGCAAGACTTTTTACCTGATCGACAAGAACGGTAAAAAATGCTGTTTTGTCGAGCTGGACAAAGCGCCTGCTTCCCAAGACGGAAATGCGCCTACCCCTATTCATGACGGAGCCTGCTATGCGCAAACAGACTCCACACACGGAAAAATCATCGATACACAGGGAAATGTACTCTACACCTTACCTTCCGAGGCCGATAACAAAGAGCGCTTTTGCGCCGAAGGAGACGGATACTTTTTGCTCGAGCGGCACAACGGCAGCTTTGACTCGAACAGTAACGGATATGTCGTTGTCAACAAGAACGGTGAAGATCAAACCGCAGTTGTAGATTTCGAAGATAAAAACGTAGGATATTTTCGCTATTTGGGAGACGGCGTTTTTACTTCTGATATGTATGATTTGATAGATGCGAATAATCCTGCCGGTCTTGTCGCCAAGCCGGAGGACAAAGCGTTCTCTTACTCTCTTGGCTTAGATGAAGAATATATTATCCCCTCGAAAAACGGTAAAATGTGGATTACTTTAAAAGAAGACGGGCAGGATTCAAAAGGCGGCATGACTCTCCTCGATCTGCATACCTTTGATTATACCATTTTTGACGGATCCGAATATAAAAGCTACGGTTCCTATGCCGTTGCCGATCATGTCTACTATGATATCGACGGCAACAAGTACGATCTCAACTCCTATCCCCACATCGATAAAGTAACGGGCTACAGTCCTATTTCCGAAAAGGGACTGATTGCGATCGAGCTTCAAGGAGAAGACGATGACAAATATCTCGCTTATGTCGACACACAGGGCAATGAAATAGCGGCTCCGTTCAAATGCGCCGGAAGTTACGGGCTTAGCTACGACGAGGATCATTACTGCGTCTATGAGAACGGTACTCTCACCGTATATGAGCCGGACGGCACACAGGTGATGCAGACCTCTGCCGATGGCAACTGCGAATCTCTCGGAAAGGATTATGTTATCTGCGATGGTAAGTACTACTTCTTCTAAGCGCCGGGCGACTGCTTGATCCCTCAATTCAATACACAAATCATTTCAAAAGAAATGAAAACGCAGGATAAGCCATAACGATTTATCCTGCGTTTTCATATGGCGGAGACGGCGTATGCCTGATTGGATCGATAGGAGCGATATCGTCTTAGGAACGCCCTGCGGGCGACAGGTGTGAGATCAACGCTCTCGTTAAAAACAGTCCGCAGGACTGTTTTTACCTTCGTTCGGAGCGACTGCGCGCAATAATCGGGGACCCCATAACGCCCCTGCGTTATGGGGAGAGGAGGAGTCGCCACATGAGGACAAGCGGCAGACGAATTAGTCTGCCGCTGCCGAGTACGGCGAATGACGACGATGGTACACTCGCCTTCAATTCCCCTCATCTCCACTGTACTTGTACGATTAAAGGGATAGGGCCATCTTTGATGATGACCCTATCCCTTTAAATGGTGGAGATGAGGGGAATTGAACCCCTGTCCGAAAACAGTTCCACAGGGTTTTCTCCGAGTGCAGTTATTGGTTTGACATTCCCTCTGCGTGACGCCCAATAACAGGCTTCACGTTTCAGTAGCCTTTTGTGTGTGACAGCTTAAAGGCGTGGGCTGTTCACAGTAACCGCTGTCGACGCCTTGTCCCGTGCCGCGGTCCTCACGGGCAGACGAGCTGCATTAAGCAGCTAAAGCAACTTTATTCTTGCCGTTTAAATTTAAAAGGTTGAGGCTTTTAAAGCGGTTCCTCACCGCTACTCGCTTACCCGGCTTCGCCATCCCCGTCGAAACCTTTACATCCCCGTATGGGCAACGCGATTGCGTTGCAGTGAAAAGTGAAGAATGAATCATGAATAGTGAAGGGCGGAATACCCGACCCGATACTGATTCACTCAAATCATCGGCTCTGCTCCTTCATGGCGCGGTCGATGTCGCGCTTGGCGGATTGCTGTGCGGCGGCTTCGCGCTTATCGTAGAGCTTTTTGCCCTTGCAGAGTCCCAGCTCCAGCTTGACGATGCTTCCCTTGAAGTACGCCGACAGCGGGATCAGGGAGTATCCCTTTTGCTGCAGCAGTCCGAAGATCTTGTTGATCTCGCGCTTGTGCATCAGGAGCCTGCGGACGCGCATCGGATCCTTTGACCAGATGTTGCCGTGGGCATAGGGGCTGATGTGCATGGCGTTGACAAACATCTCGCCGCCGACGATATTGCACCAGCTGTCCTTGAGGTTGCACCTGCCTTGCCGCAGAGATTTGACCTCGGTGCCGGCAAGCTCGATGCCTGCCTCGTATTTTTCCTCCACAAAGTAATCGTGGTAGGCTTTTTTATTGTTTGCAATGATTTTGATGTTATCCATCACAGCTCACTCCTGCCCTCGAGGGCTCTTGCCAGTGTTATGTCGTCGGCGTACTCAAGATCGCCGCCGACGGGGATCCCGTAGGCGAGGCGGGTGATCTTCAGCCCAAGCGGTTTTAGGAGCCGCGACAGATACATCGCGGTCGCTTCGCCCTCGACGGTGGGATTGGTCGCCATGATGACCTCGCCGACCTCGCCGTCGTTCAGGCGGGCGAGAAGCTCTTTGATACAGAGCTGGTCGGGTCCGACGCCGCTCAGCGGAGAAATCACGCCGTGCAGGACATGATAGGTGCCCTTGTATTCGCCGGTGCCCTCGATCGCCAGCGCGTCACGCGGCGTCTCGACCACACAGATGGTGCTTTTGTCACGCGCGGCGCTGCGGCAGACGGGGCATTTTTCCTCGTCGGAAAAGTTGCAGCAGATCTCACAGCGGCGGATCTTCTCGTGCGCTTCGATGATCGCCTGCGAAAATTCCTCCGCCTGCTCTTTGGGCATATTCAGCACAAAGTAAGCAAGCCGCTGGGCAGTCTTGCTGCCGATTCCCGGAAGACGCTCGAACTGTTCGACCAGTCTTTGCAGGGGAACGACGTTGTAATTCGCCATCAGAACAGACCGCCTAAGCCGCCCAGTCCGCCGAGATTCATCCCGCCGGAGATCTTGTTCATGGTTTCTTCTTTATCGGTATTTGCGGTGCGGATCGCCTCGTTGACCGCAGCGGTCACAAGGTCGCTGAGCATCTCGATATCATCGGGATCGACGACCTGGGGATCGATGTCGAGCTTCTTGATCTCAAGCTCGCCGGATACGGTGACGCTGACCATACCGCCGCCTGCGGACGCAGTGTATTCCTTAGCGTTGAGTTCCTCGGTCGCCGCCTCCATGTCATTCTGCATTTTCTGTGCCTGACGGGCAAGCTGCTGGAGGTTCTGCTGACCGCCGCCGCCATAGCCCTGGGGTAATCTTGCTTTCATAGTATCTCTTCCTTTCGGTTTTATTCTTCGGTAACGTTGACGCCTTTGTCCTTGAGCTGATGGATGAAGTTGTCAAGGATGTCGTCCTTGGTGATCTCTTTTTGCTGACGTTTATACGGGCCGAGCTTGTAGACTTTGCCGGTGATCTCCTGAACCACCCGGCGGACGTCATCGCGACGTTCGGGCTGCTTGAGCAGTTCAAAGGCGATCTCAAAATCCGTGTCGATCAGCAGGTAATCGCCGCTTTCGTAGGCGGTCGCCTGAGAGAAAGCCGATGCGAGCGCAGAGGAGTAGTTCTTGATATTCGCAACGACCTCCTGCCACAGAGCAAAGGGCTTCGCATTGCGATACAGCGCGTCCATATCGGCGGGCTTTTTCGCGGCGGGTTTGGTCTGCGGCGGGGGAGAGGGCTTTTGATCCGCGGCCGGTTCGGCGGGCTTTTCCGCAGCCGGCTGTTCAGCGGGTTCGGCAGGCTTTTCAGGCTGTTTCGGAGGATCCGCTTGCACACTCGTCGGTGCAGGAATCACCGGCTGAGGCTCCGGTTCGGGTTCTTCTTGAGCGACCGGGGACTCAGCTGCGGGTGTGGGGGCTCGGAAGCCGTTTGCCTCCAGCCGCCTGAGTGTTTTTTCCAGTGCGGCGACCCGGGCGTACAGCGCCTCGTCGGTATGATCCAGCTCGGGGGCGCACAGCTTGACCATCGCCATCTCCAGCTCGGTGCGCGGAGATACGCTGTCCTTCATGCGGCTGTGAGCGCGGCTGAGGATATCCATGCAGTAGATGATATCGGAAAGCGTCAGGTAATCCGCTTCGGCGACCGCCGCGTCGAATTCCCTGTCGCTCATGATAATCAGCTCGCGGGGATTGCGGACGGTTTTGATCAGCATCAGCGAACGGAAATGCGCTTCCAGTTCTTCGCACAGCGAGATCATATCCTTTGCGTCGCGGTAAAGGCTGTCGATGACCTCCAGCGCCTTCTGCACATTTTTGTTGACCGCGCAGTTTGCCAGTTCGAACAGATGTCCCTGCGCTGCCAGACCCGCCGCCGCACGGACGACCTTGGCGGTGACCTCGGAGGAAATACCGATACAGCGGTCAAAGAGGGATATCGCGTCGCGCAGAGCGCCGTCGGCGATCACGGAGATCAACAGCGCTGCCTCGTCGGTGAGGCTGACATTCTCCGCCCGGGCGATCGTCATCAGACGCGCGCTGATATCGGCGGGGCTGATGCGGTGGAAATCGAACCGCTGACAGCGCGAGAGAATGGTGTCGGGGATCTTGTTGACCTCGGTAGTGGCGAGAATGAAAACGACATGAGCGGGAGGTTCCTCCAGCGTTTTGAGAAGCGCGTTCCATGCGTCGCGCGAAAGCATATGCACTTCGTCGACGATATAGACGCGATACTTTGCCTTTGCGGGTGCAAATGCGACCTCGTCGATGATGCCGCGGATATCGTCGATACCGCGGTTGGAGGCGGCGTCCATCTCGACGACGTCAAGGATCTCGCCGCTGTCAATGCCGCGGCAGTTCTCGCATTTGCCGCAGGGATCGCAGTTCTGCAGATCAAGGCAGTTGACCGCTTTAGCGAGGATCTTTGCACAGGTGGTTTTTCCTGTACCGCGCGATCCGGTAAACAGGTAGGCGTGATGCACCCTGCCGAGCTTCAGCTCGTTGCGCAGCGTATTCGTTACGTGTTCCTGACCTACGACGTCTTCAAAAACCGCAGGTCTGTATTTGCGGTATAATACCTGGTACATGACGATCCACCTTTCGAGAATGATGTGAGGGGCGCAGGACAAGAGTGTCAGCGCCGACCCCTGCAAAAAAAACAATGCAAGCCGCAGCCTTGCGGCTGAGTGGTATAGATAAGTGAACGACAGACTTACTGCATCGCATCTCCGAATCCGCTTAATGCTGCTCGTTCCCACGCCTGACATGATTCAC
>CADBOO010000155.1 GCA_902796225.1 uncultured Ruminococcus sp. | reverse complement strand
TGTCCTCGTTTTGCTTCTCGCATACGGTATGACAATCGGTATTCTGTTATCCACACGCAAGAATTACCGCAGGCGCGAGGAACACGGATCTGCCAAATGGGGTGAGGCATCAAAGATCAATCGGCGCTATCATCAACGACCTGAGAACAACAATAAGCTGATGACACAGAATGTCTGCGTCGGCGTGAACGCCAAGAAGCACCGACGCAATCTCAATACGCTGGTATGCGGCGGATCGGGTGCAGGTAAAACACGGTTTTACTGTAAGCCGAATCTGATGCAGGCGAACACTTCGTTTGTTATCCTTGACCCAAAGGGAGAAATCATCCGTGATACAGGCGCTTTGCTTGAAGCAAAAGGATATGAAATCAGGGTGCTTGACCTGATCAACATGGATAAGAGTCACTGTTACAACCCGTTCGTATATATCCATAACGATAACGATGTGCAGCGGCTGGTAACAAACCTGTTCAAGTCCACCACACCGAAGGGCGCGCAGAGTCAGGACCCGTTCTGGGATACATCCGCTTCGATGCTCCTTTCTGCATTGATTTACTATCTCCATTATGAAGCACCGGAGGATGAACAGAACTTCTCTATGGTCATGGAAATGCTCAGAGCCGCCAACATAGAGGACGAGGATCATCCCCAACCGTCAGCGATAGATTACTTATTTGACCGCTTAGAGTTTGAAAACCCTGACCATATCGCGGTCAAGTATTATCGCAACTATCATTCCGGTTCGCCGAAAACACTGAAATCGATTCAGATCACGCTTGCGGCACGACTGGAAAAGTTCAATCTGGAGAGCCTTGCTTCTATGACCGCGGTCGATGAACTGAACCTTTCTGACATGGGTGAGAAAAAGGTTGCTTTGTTCGCCTTGATACCGGATAACGATTCTTCGTTCAATTTCTTGGTATCTATCCTTTATACGCAGTTGTTCCAGCAACTTTTCTATTCCGCCGATCATGTTCACGGCGGAGCGCTTCCTGTGCCGGTTCACTTTCTGATGGATGAATTCGCCAACGTTTCATTACCCGATGATTTCGATAAAATCCTGTCGGTCATGCGTTCGCGTGAAGTGTTCGTCAGTATCATTTTGCAGAACCTTGCACAGCTGAAAACGCTTTTTGAAAAGCAGTGGGAAAGTATCGTCGGCAACTGTGACGAGTTCCTTTACCTCGGCGGCAATGAACAGTCGACCCATGAATATGTGTCTAAGCTGCTCGGTAAGGAAACGATCGATACCAATACCTACGGAAAATCCTCCGGCAGAAGCGGTAACTACTCGACCAATTATCAGATCAGCGGTCGTGAGCTGATGACGCCGGATGAAGTGCGATTACTTGATAATCAGTACGCGATCCTGTTTATCCGCGGTGAGCGCCCTATCCTCGATCTGAAATACGATATCCTCAAACACCCCAACATAGCGCTAAGCGCTGACGGCGGTACTCCGCCGTATTTACACGGTGAAACGCACGATGATATCGCGATATGTGAAGTTGTGAGAATTCACCGTAATGTCGTCGGTACCTATGTCGACGATATTCCCGAAACCAACTTTGAGTTGCTCACTGAGGAGGAACTTGAAGCCAAAATGAAAAAACAATCATAAAGGAGAAATACATTATGAATATCAAAAACAACAAAACCAAAAAACTTCCTATGCCTAAGAAGGTAAAGAAGGGCTTTCAGATCTATGTCGCCGTTATCATGGCGGCTGTTTTACTGTTCAGCACTTTTGCCGTAACAGCATTCGCGGCGTCATCTGAACCGCTGACTGCTATCGATAACCTGTCCGATTTCATCTTCGGTCTGATCCGCGCCATCGGTTTGATCCTGCTGGGCTTAGGTATCGTGCAGGTCGGTCTTTCGTTCAAGAGCCATGACCCGTCTCAGCGTGCCAATGGTTTTCTGACCCTTGCGGGCGGTATTATTATTACCTTTGCCAAAGAAATACTCAACCTGATTACCGGCTCATAACCAAACGAGGGGTATGCGCATCAACGCATACCCCTAATAAACCGAAGGAGGTGCAAATATGTCTGATAACTGGGTTGTTCAGAATCTGGAAAGCGCTCTGTCTACGTGGAACGGCTATCTGACCAAGATATGGAGTCTAATCACACAAACGCCCAAGAATTTCAATGGAGGGACGATTTGGTCCGTTATCGAGAATATCAACACCGCTGTTCAGGGTATCGGTTTAGGTCTGCTGGTACTGTTCTTTGTTGTCGGCATGGTAAAAACCTGCGGCAGCTTTGCTGATGTGAAGAAACCCGAACACGCATTAAAACTGTTTGTCCGATTCATATTGGCAAAAGCTGTTATTACGCAAGGCATGGAACTGATGCTGACCTTGTTCAACATCATACAAGGTACGATCAATACGATTATGACGGCATCCGGTATCACCAATCCCAATAACCTGACCTTGCCCGACAGTATCGTGGACGCGATAGAAGATTGCGGATTCTTCGAAAGCATCCCGCTTTGGGCGGTATCCCTCATAGGCAGTCTGGTCGTTACGGTCATTTCACTTGTGCTGATTCTGACCGTTTATGGCAGATTCTTTAAGCTGTATATGTATACGGCTATCGCTCCGCTGCCGCTTTCGACCTTTGCAGGTGAGCCCACACAGAATGTCGGCAAACAATTCCTGAAAAGCTACTGCGCCGTCTGTCTGGAGGGCGCTGTTATTGTTCTCGGCTGTATTATTTTCTCTCTGATTGCGTCAAGTTCGCCGAGTGTGAGTTCCGACGCATCAGCCGTCAACCAAGTATGGGAGTACATAGGACAGATGGTATTCAATATGCTTGTCCTTGTAGGAACCGTAAAAATGTCCGACCGTATCGTTCGTGAAATGATGGGTCTGTAAGGAGGCAACTATGGAAATAAAAATCAATAAAGAGATCCGAAATTACTCGGAGGCTGTATTCTTTGGGCTGTCGTTACGTCAGCTCATTTTTTCTGCCCTTGCCTGTATCGTAGCAGGCTCTATTATCTTTGTCCTTAAACCGATCTTAGGGACAGAGACCGTATCGTGGATCTGTATTCTCGCCGCCGCTCCGTTTGCCGCGTTAGGCTTTCTGAAATACAACGGCATGACGGCGGAAAAGTTCTTGTGGGCATGGATCAAATCGGAGATCCTCACCCCCAAGAAGCTCTCGTATAAATCCACCAATCTCTACTATGAGATGACTAAACCATATCTGGAAAAGAAAAAGAAGGAGGTTCTGAAGAACCATGAGTAAAACACTATTAAGCATTATGAAGAAGAACAGGGAACCGTTTGTCGCACCGAAGTCCTGTCAGGACGCTATTCCGATCAAGCGCGTCTATGACGACGGTATCTTTCAGGTCGGCAGAGAACTGTTCTCCAAGTCTTTCAAGTTCACCGACATCAACTATGCTGTCGCCGATTACGACGACAAGCAGAATATGCTTCAGGAGTATGCCGACTTCCTCAGTACGCTCGACGCAGGCGTCCCGACGAAGATCACCATCAATAACCGCCGCATCAACCGCCTCGATATCGAGCGAACCCTGCTCCTTTCCGACAAGGAAGACGGACTGGACGATTATCGTCACGAATACAACCGTATGCTGCTTGACAAGGCGACGGGGGCAAACGCGATGGTACAGGATAAGTATTTCACCTTATCCGTATTCAAGAAAACCGTCGAGGAAGCCCGCGCCTACTTCAACCGTGCCGGTGCGGAGATCACCGCCCGTCTGAAAAAACTTGGCAGCATTTGTGTGGAAATGGATACGACCGAGCGGCTTCATGTTCTGCACGACTTCTACCGTGTCGGCGAGGAAGGAAACTTTGATTTTGACATCAAGACCAACCGCAAACGCGGACACAGCTTCAAGGATTATATCGCTCCCGATTCCTTTGAGTTCGAAGGCGATTATTTCAAGATCGGCGACCGTTACGGTCGTGTACTGTTCCTGAGAGAATACGGTACTTACATCAAAGATACAATCCTTGCGGATCTTACCGCTCTGAACCGCAACATCATGCTTTCCGTGGACATCATCCCCGTTCCGATTGATGAATCTGTAAAAGAAGCGGAGAACCGTCTGCTCGGCGTCGAGACCAATATCACCAACTGGCAGCGCCGTCAGAACAACAATAACAACTTTTCCGCGACCGTTCCCTATGATATGGAACAGCAGAAGAACGACATCAAGGAAATGCTTGACGACTTGACGACCAGAGACCGCCGCGTGACCTATGCTACCGTAACGCTGGTACATACAGCCGATACCAAGAAGCAGCTCGACAGCGATACTAAAGCGCTGATGAATGCCGCATCAGGTGATCGCTGTCAGATGGGTATTCTGAAATTTCAGCAGATGGACGGGTTGAATACAGCCCTGCCTATCGGTGCGAAGAAGATCGAGAACTACCGTACCCTCACCACGGAATCCCTGACCGCACTTCACGGCTTCCGTGTTCAGAACATTCATCACGCCAAAGGTATTTATTACGGTCAGAATGTTATCTCGAACAACCTGATCATGGCTGACCGCAGAGAACTGTTGAACGGTAACGCATTCGTGCTCGGCGTATCCGGCGGCGGTAAGTCATTCATGGCAAAACTGGATGTAACTTCGCTGAAGCTTTCGATGGACTGCGACATTATCATCATTGATCCCGAGCGTGAGTATTCGCCGTTGGTCAGGGCAATGAACGGCGAGGTTATCCACATTTCGGCAACATCGCAGAATCATATCAACCCGATGGATATGAGCGTTGAGTACGGCGACGGCGCAAACCCGGTCATCCTCAAATCCGAGTTCATCATGTCGCTCTGTGAGCAGTTGATCGGGTCGCAGGGCTTGGGAGCTATACAAAAGTCGATCATCGACCGCTGTACCGCCTCGGTATATCGTACCTATCAGCAGAATGACTATACAGGTACCGTACCGACCCTGCGTGATTTCCGCGCAGAACTAATGAAGCAGAGCGAACCCGAAGCACAGGAGATCGCGCTGGCATTGGAACTGTTTACCAATGGTTCACTTGATACGTTTGCAAAGCAGACCAATGTGGATACAAAGAACAGCCTGATCTGCTACGACATTCTCGACCTCGGCAAACAGCTCCAGTCGATCGGTATGCTTGTCGTACTCGACAGCATCCTCAACCGCATCACACAGAACCGCGCAAGGGGACGTTCCACCTTTATCTTTATCGACGAGATCTACCTGCTGTTCCAACACGAATACAGCGCTAACTTCCTGTTCACGCTGTGGAAGCGTGTTCGTAAATACGGCGCATTTGCAACAGGTATTACCCAGAACGTCGAGGATATGCTCCAGAGCCATACCGCTCGTACCATGCTCGCAAACTCCGAGTTCCTGATCATGCTGAATCAGGCTCCTACTGATAGAGAGAAGCTGGCTGAACTGCTGAATATCTCCAACAATCAGCTCGGCTATATCACAAACGCCGAAGCAGGTAGCGGATTGATTAAGGTGGGCAGTGCGCTTGTACCCTTTGTCAACCGATTTCCGAAGGACAATAAACTCTATAAACTGATGACAACAAAACCGGGCGAGGGTGAATAACCCTCGCCTTTGGTGAAAGGAGAAAATAATGAGAAGTAAAGTATTACTTGCGTTAATTATACTTCTGGCAGTCGGTTTCTTTGTCGGTATGTTCTTTGTGATTACCATAGCCGCCCATCATATCGATGAAAATTTGGCGACAGAAGAACCGACACTATCAACAGAAGGCACGTTTACACTTTTGCCGACAGAAGTAACTACTGACCAAGTGTCAGAGTATCCTTATACGGATAAAAACGCTCTGGATTATGGTGAGAACAAAGATATGATCGGGTGGCTGAATATCGATGGTACCAGTATAGAGTATCCGGTCATGCAAACACCCGATTATCCCGACTATTATCTGGTCAGGGATTTCTTCAATAATCATTCTGTATACGGTTGCCCCTATGTTCAGTCAAACTGTGACGTAAAGAAGCCTTCGGACAATATAATCATATACTCGCACTATATGAAAGACGGTACTATGTTTGCTGAGCTGGAGAAGTATAAGAATAAGAAGTTTTACGATAAACATAAGACTATTACCTTTGAGATTGACGGAAAGGTCAATCAATATGAGATCATGTCCGTCGTCGTCCAGCCGTTCACAACAGATGATGATAAAGCATTCAAGTTTCAAGATTTTGTCGACGCCTATGATCCGAACTCTTTCAATCAGTTTGTATCTAACAGCAAAAAGCTGTCCCTCTATGATACGGGAGTGAATGCTAAGTACGGAGATAAACTCCTTACTCTTGCAACCTCGGAATACAATGCCGACAACGAGCGATTCATTGTGATTGCCAAGAGAAAGTGACGGTGATACTATGGCTGAGATCAGAACGAAAGATAGCCACAAAACACCTGTCAAGACACTCAACCGCGCTGAGAATATGGCACAGCGTATTCGTACCGGTGTAAAGGTCACTGAGAAGCATTCAGCCGAAGCCGCACAGTCGACGTCTGAGGACAGCTACAACGCCCGCAACGCCGACAGCTTTGAAAGCGGCGTCAAAAATGGCGCAAGCGAAACAGCACATCAATCCGCAAAGCTGACTAAGAAAGCTGCCAAAAAGGGCGTTGATAAAGTTGAGTCAAAAGCAAAAGAAGCTATACGGAAAAGCCGTCAGAAGAAAGCGGAGAAATCGGTTCGACAGGCGCAATCCAACGGTCGTACTGCGACAAAAGCAGCTCAAAACTCCAATGCTGTAAAAACGGCGGAAACCAACACAAAAGCCATCCGTACCAAAACGTCCGAAGTCACGAAAAAGACGATCAAGGATAATGCGGCAAAAGCATCGAAGCAAACTGTCAAAACCGCCGGTAAACAATCTGTCAAAACGGCAAAGCACGGTATTCGTACTGCACAGCAGACGGCAAAGTCTTCTATCAAGACCTCTAAAGAGGCGGCAAAGGTTGCGCAGAAAACCGCGAAGGCAACAGAGAAAGCAGCTCGCACAGCTGTAAAGGCAGCTCGCGCCGCAGCGAAGGCTGCGGCAAAAACCGCCCAAGCTATTGCTAAGATCACAATCAAAATTATTCAGGCAATCATTGCGGCAACAAAGAGCTTGATTGCAGCAATTGCCGCAGGAGGTTGGATTGTGGTAGTTATTATCCTAGTAATTGTAATGATTGCAATGCTTCTGGCTTCTGTTTTTGGCATCTTTTACTCCGGTGAAGATTCAGGAACCGGAATGACCATGCGGGACGCTATAACGGAAATCAATGATGAGTACAATCAGAAAATCGAGGATATTAAGTCATCCAACACCTATGACGCGTTGGATATGTCGGGCGCTCGCGCAGAATGGAAAAATGTACTGGCAGTCTATGCTGCGAAGATGAATATGGATCCGGATGACCCTGACGAGGTTGTGACGATGGATGAATCCAAAAAGCGAAAGCTCAAAGAGGTTTTCTGGGATATGAATGAAATCTCCCACAATGTTACTTCTTCCGGTTCATCATCGTCCGGCGGCAATACTAGCAGTACCACAGCTACAGAAAGAGTAACCAGAACGCTTCACATCACGGTAACTCACAAGACCCCTGATGAGATGGCGTCGCAATATCATTTTTCGCAAGACCAGATAGACAGTATGCACGAGCTGCTTGATAGCAGTAACGATGCTTTATGGTCGTCGCTGCTTCACGGTATTACCATATCCGGTGACAGCGATATTGTCGCAGTGGCTCAGGCACAGCTCGGAAACGTCGGAGGTCAGCCGTATTGGTCATGGTATGGATTCAGTTCCCGTGTAGAGTGGTGCTGTTGCTTTGTATCGTGGTGTGCAAATGAGTGCGGTTACATTGACTCCGGAATAATCCCTCGTTATTCCGTAGTAGATGACGGGGCCAATTGGTTCAAAGGAAAGAATCAATGGTTGGACGGAAACGAAACCCCATCACCCGGTATGATCATCTTCTTTGATTGGGAGTATGACGGTTTAGACGGCAGCGGCGATCACACCGGAATCGTTGAAAAAGTCGAGAATGGTATTGTATATACCATCGAAGGTAATTCAGGCGACGCCTGTAAAGAGAATCATTATTCGGTTGGTCATTATGAGATCCTCGGCTATGGCTTTTATACACAGAACAACTCTTCTGTATCAGGAACCGGAGATACTGCGTCACAGGTTTGGACGCGCCTGAAAAGCTATGGCTATTCCGACAGCGTAGTTGCAGGTATCATGGGAAATATGATGCGAGAATGTGGTGGAGATACACTTGACCTTGATTGGAGTATTGTTGGAAACTATAACGGAGATGAATACTATGGCTTATGTCAATGGTGTCTAAGATATACTCCTGTTGGATTTAAAGGTTCACCAATTACAGTACAATGTGATTATTTGAAACGGACAATTCAATCTGAATTTGCTGCCTACGGAGGGAACTATGGCGGTATAACCTATGATGAATTTTTGAGAAGCGATACGCGAACGGCAGCAATTGCGTTTGAGCGTGTGTATGAACGGTGCGGCAGTTATTCATCTGAAGATAATCGCAGAGCGAATAATGCCGAGGTAGCGTATAATCGTTTTCATACGTAATCAAATAGTTCACAAGCATAGCAATAATCAAAATAATCACGGCTCTGGGGATTGTTCCCGGAGCCGTGATTTTTGCTTTATCATTAGTATTGATTATTTGCGATTAACCAAATCGCAGCATTGCATATCTTTCCATAATTCGTTATGTTAAAGAAAAACATAACGGAGGAATTTGCATGAAGGATCTGTTCAGAGTTATTAGTGTGGTTATTATCCTTTCAATGGCTTTTAGTATACCAGTAAAGGGCGCTGAAGATACATTTCTGCTCGGAGATTCAGATGGCGATGGGTTGATTACAATTACAGATTGTACTGTTATACAACGTGAGATTGCAGGGCTGTCTGAAATCGCAGAGAAGAATAAGGATTCGTCTGATATAGATTTAGACGGAACGATCTGTATTCTTGACGCAACACATATACAAAGGTGGCTTGCAAAGATGTCTTTGGCGTATCCCATCGGCTGTCGTGTTACGAAAAGCAACTTGTATGAAGCGGCGTCGGCTTCAGAACCGAATACTGAAGCAATACCACGTGTTTCTTTCGATACATCTTCAATACCAGACAGTATTACAATCAACAACAGTGGCAATAATACAAAAGCACTAATCTTGAGATCAAAAGAGAATCTCGCGCCCGATGATATAACAATTCAGGTGAACAACGGCGATTATTTCGATAAAATCGAATACTCCGATTATAAATTCAAGGAACCGTATCTGATGTATTGTGGCGGCAAACAGACTTTTGGTTATGACTGTCTTGTCAAAAACCCGAGAGGTGAAGCGGTCGCATGGGTAGAGGCACATTACTATGATGGTTGGAGCGAACCTTTCAGAGTTAAGATCTATGGATTTAAAGCGAAATCATTCACCTTCCCGGTAGAGTTTTTCTATAACGGATCATTGATCAAGCGCTGTAACATCACCGTAGATATGACAGAGAATAACCCCAATATTGCAAGACCCATTTCAGAAGTCCATAAGATCGAAAAGAAATGCTGGACTTGTGGTATGTCTAATCAGGAAAAACTATCAGCTTTTGCTCAATATGTGGCGAAGAATTATACCTACGCACAAGTGTATTGCAATATTGGGGCAGATTATGTTGCTTATGCAGCACGTGATTTAGAATTGACATCTATGCTACTATATCCAAATCAAATCGATAAAACATCAATTATGACCTATAATATATACACCAACATCCTTGAGCCGGGCTGTCACTGTGCGTGTGTTGTATTTTTCATAGATGGATACGTTTTGCGTTACGATGTGCAAGGTGGTAATTGTCGAATAAGTAATTATTATTAATAATCTGGAAGTCAACACACGAAAATATAATGAAGTATTTCACTTTATGACAAAAAGCTCCCGAAGCCACTGTTCATCAGTACGCTTTAGGAGCTTGACGGTTTTTTTGACGGCAAATCGATATTACAACGACAGTGTATCCATTTGCCTTTTTTTCATTTGTAAGGTCGGGTGAACATAAAGATTCATAGTGGTTTTCACATCAGAATGGCCCAGGATCTCAGACAGTGACTTTATATCAAAGCCGCGATCTACGCACATCGTAGCAAAGGTATGCCGTAATTCGTGAAAGGTATAGTCACCGAGTTTGTTTTTTCTCAGAAAAGTCTTGTATCTGGTATAAAAAGTATGAGGCTCGGTATGCTTTAAACTGCCGGTCAACACATAAAAGTTGTCGTCTTTTTGAAAGGGTTTTATACGAGTAACAAGGTATTCCGGTAAAGGGATCGTCCTGATGGAGTTGTCTGTCTTTGGCTCAGTAATAATTACCTTTGTTTTTCTATCTGTATCAACTGACAGATCGGCGATCCGCTCAATCGTGCGGCGAATAGTTACATATCCGTTATCCAAATCAATATCTCCCCATCTCAAGCCTCATATCTCTCCGATTCTTACGTCGGTTAACAGCGAGAAAAGCACTCCGAGAAATACATATTCATTATAATTATTCAAAGCGGACACAATGCCTTTTTGAACGTTTGTAGGAATAATTGTCACTTTACTTGTTTTCTTCAGCTTGATTCTTTCCTGATTCCATTGACAGCAGGGGTAATTGTTTTCTTGACCGTATTTCCATATACTTTTAAAAATGCACATAATATCTGTAACAGTTTTATCCGAGAGGTTTTCTCTAAGATGTCTCTGAACATCGTTGATTTTGTCAGCGTTAATATGATCTAAACGATGATTATCAAACCCGGGGATAATGTGTTTTTTGATAGTGCGAGCATATCGCGTATAGGTTGATTCTTTGACGTCCGCTTTTCTTTCCTCCAGCCAAAGGCTGCAGATTTCATCGATAGTCGCGTGTTGCTTTACGGTCGAAGTATGGAGGGAATCCATCTTCGCGACTGCCTGTATGCGTTTGGCTTTTACGTCAAGATAAGAATAATCATAGACGGAACGATATTTTGCTTTTCCGTCTTCATAATGGTGTATGTATCTGGCCTCCCATCTGCCATCTTTACGTTTGTAGATGTTTTCTCCTTTTCGGGGCATAACTGCACTTCCTTTTTAATAATGGTATTTGACGGAGAATAGATTCAAAGCTCATTGAACTTCCGTCAATCTTATTCTAAAAAAACTCCTTTTGTTTATAAAAATAGCGAATATTACTAAAAAATAATAGTTTCAATGCAAAAAATGAGAATAATTGCTATTCTGTCCGTATTTTCTATATTGACTTTGATTGAATTAGTGTTTATAATAAATAAGATAATAGAGTTATTATGGGGTATTATTGAAAAACCTATTATAATGAAGTGAAATACTTCATTACATCATATTGAGCAGAGGAGAAAAGGCTGTGAGCATATCATTATTTGAACACAATCAGGCGGCTTACAACGCAGTGATTGAAATGCTTGCAGATACCGGCAAGGCCGCTGTCGTTCACCCTACCGGAACGGGTAAGTCTTATATAGCATTTAAGCTATGTGAGCAATATCCCGACAAGACTGTTTGTTGGTTATCTCCTTCTGAGTATATCTTTAAGACGCAGCTTGAAAACCTGAAAGCAGACACTGATGGTTGGACTCCGGATAACGTGGTCTTCTTTACCTATGCAAAGCTGATGCTGATGGATGAAACCGATCTGTTGGAGATTAATCCTGATTACATTATCCTCGATGAATTTCACCGCTGCGGCGCTGAAATGTGGGGCGAAGGTGTCGATCGGTTGCTCTCCATGTATCCGGACACACCTATTCTTGGTCTGTCGGCAACTGCGATCCGTTATTTGGATAACCAACGCAATATGGCTGACGAGCTGTTTGACGGTAATATTGCATCCGAAATGTCACTAGGCGAAGCAATCGTTCGAGGAATTCTTAATCCTCCGAAATATGTTCTTTCTGTATTCACCTATCAGGAAGATTATGATCGGATAAAGCGTCGTGTAAAAGGTGCAAAAACAAAAGCAGTCAGGGATCGAGCGGAAAAGTATTTAGAAGCATTGCGGCGGGCATTGGAGATGTCCGAGGGACTGGACAAGATTTTTGATAAACATATGGATAACAGGACGGGAAAATACATCGTGTTCTGTTCTAATATTGCGCACCTGCGTGAAATGCAGAGCAAAGCAAAAGATTGGTTTGGGGCGGTCGATCCCGATCCGCATATCTATACTGCATATTCTGAGGATCCGACTACCAGCAAAGAGTTCAACGATTTTAAGAATGATGACAGTAGTCATTTGAAACTTCTATATGCCATTGATATGCTTAACGAAGGCATCCATGTAGATGACATCAGCGGTGTGATACTGTTTCGACCGACGGTTTCTCCGATCATCTATAAACAGCAGATTGGACGCGCTTTGGCAGCAGGAAAAAATAACGTTTCTGTGATTTTTGATATTGTAAATAATATTGAGAACCTCTATTCTATCGGTACCATTCAACAGGAAATACAAATTGCAGCCGGTTATTATCGCTCGATCGGCGCTGATAATTATATTGTTAACGAGCATTTTGAAGTGATCGATGAGGTCAGAGACGCCAAAGAGATCTTTGACGAGCTGAACGATATTCTGTCAGTTCCGTTCGAAACTATGTATATGTATGCAAAGCAGTATTATGAGCAATACGGTAATCTGGAGATACCCGCAAAATACAGAACCCCTGAGGGATACACACTCGGCATATGGCTGCAAACGCAAAAGCAAGTGTATGCTGGGTATCAGGGAGGCATACTTACTGATGATCAGATCAAAAAGTTAGAACTAATCGGGATTGTTTGGGAAAGCAAAAAGCAGCGTAATTGGGAAAAGAACTATAAAGCAGCTTGTGCCTTTTTCCGTGAACACGGTCATTTGAGAATACCTGCCTCGTATATCACTGAGGACGGTATCAGACTAGGTGTATGGATCAGCAACTTGAGAGCATGGAGAAAGAACGGAATCAGAACTGCTGTATTCTCTGATTGGCACATCAAAAAGTTGGATGAAATAGGAATGATCTGGAGCGGAAACGACCACATTTGGGATCGCAATTATTCTTCTGCAATGAAGTATTATGAAAGGTTTGGAAATCTGTCGGTTCCTAAAGGCTATGTGGATGACGACGGCATCAGGTTATATGAGTGGCTGACTAAGGTAAGGATTGAGTACCGGAAAGTCCAGTCCGGAGAAACTACAAGCACTCGTTTATCCGAAGAACGGATTTCTGCTCTCAATGAGATTGGAATGGAATGGCGAACCCGTCAAGAGATCCAATGGGACGAAGCATATGGTTTGCTTGTTGAATACTTTAGTACCCATGGAAATATCGATATACAAAACCGGTACAGAACAAAGAACGGATTTGGATTGGGCGTTTGGCTTTGCAAGCAGCGAACCAAGTATAGCAAAGGGCAATTAGAGAAAAAGTATGTAGAACGACTGAACAAACTCGATCCTAATTGGAGCAATCGACTGGTTCATACATGGGATGAATCCTTCCTCCTTGCAAAAAGATACTATTTGGAAAACGGTAATCTAAGAGTGCCTCACGACTACAAAGCCGAGGGCGTACGGCTTAATGCATGGCTCAGCTTTCAGAGGGTCATGCAACACAAAGGAAAGCTATCTTCAGATAAAAAAGAGAAACTTGACACAATAGGAATGTGGTGGAACAAGACTGCTGAATCAGAAAGAGCCTATTAACTGAGAAAAACGGTTGACGTTCAACTGCAAAAGGATGTGTTTGGATCGGATAATAACAAACAGAAAGGATATCAAGGAGGCGGAAATGTATCAGCGATATGTAAAGCGATTGATTGATATTATCATTTCTACCGTTGGTATCATAATTACGGCGATCCCTATGGCGATAATTGTAATTATTACAAAGATCGATTCACCGGGTCCAGCGATCTTTAAGCAAAAGAGGATCGGGATACATAAATCATTTTTTTATATATTTAAGTTTCGCACGATGCCGGTATCGGCTAATCCGGATCTTCCTACCCATTTGATGACAGAGGAAATGACGCTGTCCCGATGGCAGCAGTTTTTGAGGAAATCTTCATTAGATGAGCTTCCTCAGCTGTTTTGCATTTGGACAGGAAAGATGAGTGTTGTCGGTCCCCGACCTGCGCTTTGGAATCAGGATGATCTGGTCGCTGAGCGTGACAAGTATGGGGCGAATGACGCCAAGCCTGGATTAACAGGATGGGCGCAGATCAACGGGCGCGATGAGTTGGAGATACCGGTTAAGGCAAAGCTGGACGGCGATTATACGATCAAGCTGAAACAGGGCGGATGGAAAGCGTTCGCGATGGATTTTCGATGCTTTTTCGGTTCTGTTTTGCCGGTGTTAAGACGTGACGGGGTTGCCGGTGTATCCAATCATACAAAAGAATAATGCACGAGGAGTGTTTATGATACTACCTTTTGTAATTATGAAGAGTAGAGGTTTATTATGACAAACAGCAAAAACAGTAAAAGGCGTTCTTCTGAGTGGGAGATCAACCTGATTCCGTTCTTAAAAGAAATGCTTAAAAAATCATGGATCATAGCTATAGTGGGCGTGGTCTTTGCGGTAGTGTTTTTCGGCGTGACAAAGATGACGATCAAACCGACATACCGCAGCAGCTTTAAAGCCTACGTCAACAACCAGCAAATGAAAACAAATGACGGTTCTCTCACCAATTCCGATCTTTTGGCGTCGAAAGAGCTTGTTAAGACGTATGCAGAGATACTTAAGAGCAGGACGATCCTGATGAATGCTGCAAAAAATCTGGGACTGAAGAATTCGTATATTCAGCTGCAGAGAATGGTGACGACTGAGATACAGAATGAGACTGAGATCATTACGGTTTATGTCGTAGATAAGGATCCGAAGGTAGCATATGATCTTGCGAATGAGATAGCGAAAATATCGCCGCAGTATATGGCTGATATCGTTGAAGGAAGTTCGATGAAGGTTATCGACTATCCCGAATACAACGATACAAAATATAAGCCGAGTTATTCGAGATATGCTCTTCTCGGTCTGTTGATCGGCATGGCTTTGGTAATCGTAATACTGATCATTCGGTTTTATTCTGACGATACGGTTAAAAACGAAAACGAAGTTGAAGAACGCTTTGGCATTCCGATTCTCGGCGTCATACCGGACGTGAATCATTTGGAAACAAAGGGTTATGGATACAATTCAAAATATGAATATGCCTATCGTCAGAAATCTTCGTAAAGGAGCGATAACAGCAATGAAAAAGAATAGATCATCTGCTCCGATTTTTGATGCTTCAAAAATGCTCCTTTCGGGCTCCTCATCTTTTGCTATGCAGGAAGCATACAAAACGATGCGCACCAATATCATTTTCTCGCTGCCGGGAAAGGGCTGCAAGTGCATCGGCATTATCTCTGCAAATCGGGGAGAGGGAAAAAGCTCGATTGCTGCTAATCTGTCGCTTTCACTTGCACAGCTGAATAAGAAGATCATGCTGATCGATTGTGATATGAGGTTGCCGACCGTTGCGTCCAAACTCGGAATACAATCCGTCCCCGGCTTGTCTAATTATCTTTCGGGCGACTGTTCGGATGTCCCGATCGTTCATGTGGAAGAGTTGGGGATTGATGTGATCCCGTCCGGAAATATCCCCCCCGATACGACCGCTTTGATCGATTCGGAAGAGATGAAGAACCTGGTTGCCTTATTAAAGAGCAGATATGATTTTATCGTCTTTGATTTTCCTCCGGTCAACGTCGTCTCCGACGCTGTGATGATGTCCGATCAGGTTGACGGTTATCTTGTTGTCATGAGACACAATTTTTCCGAGAATAAAACGATTGATGAGATGCTGCAGCAGCTGCGCCTTACCAAAGCAAGAGTGATCGGAGTGGCGTACAATTGCAAAGGAACGCCAAAGAAATACTATAAGAAAAGCGGATACTATTATAAATACAAGTATTATAAGAGTCATAAGTAAAATAATGTAACGATAGGAAAGAGAAAGTATGGATTATTCTGTTCTTATGACAGTGTACGATAAGGAACTGCCGGAAAATCTGGAACAGGCGATCCTCAGTATGCTTAACCAGACCATACCGACCGATGACTTTGTGCTGGTATGTGACGGACTGTTGAACCAAAAACTGAATCAGGTGATCGATATCTACGCCGACCGGCTGAATGTTGTTCGTTCCGAGATTAAGCTCGGATTGAGCAATGCGCTTAATCTCGGGTTAAATAACTGCAAGCACGAGTTTGTCGCAAGAATGGACAGCGATGATATCAGTGTGCCTGACAGGTGCGAAAGACAGCTTCGAGTTTTTCAACAAAACCCCGATATTTCGATCGTCAGCGGTACTATACAGGAATTTATCGGAGAGCCTGAAGGCGAGGGCTTACAGAAGAAAAGAATTTTGCCGGAAACACAGGATGAGATCGTTCGGTTCAGTCAGACGCGGAACCCGTTCAATCATCCTGCGGTGATGTTCAAAAAATCCGCGGTTCTTGCTATCGGCGGTTATCATGATGATTATCATCGTTTTGAGGATTATGAGCTTTGGATCCGAATGTTCCAGAACGGGGCTGTCGGGTATAATATCCGGGATGTTGTACTCTATATGAGAGTATCTTATGATTTTTATCTGCGGCGAGGCGGATCGTTATTTGCGAAGGATATTTTGCGCTTTCACCGATATCTGACGCATATCGGGTGGAGCAGGAGGAGCAGTCTTTTGACCTGCGCCTTACCGCACGCTATCGTGTGTATCATACCGAACTTTGCTCGGAAAAAAGTGTATAAGCTGTTGAGAGAATAGTGTTTTCCTCTGCAAATACGTAAAATAAGGAACGATTATGACAGAAAAGAAGCGGAATACATATGTAGATTTCCTGCGCGGTGTCGCGATGCTGATCGTTGTTCTCGGTCATACGATGACCGGCTCGGCGTCCGGCTCTAAGGAGAGTGTGTTCTTTAATATCGTATGGTCGCTGCAGATCCCGATGTTTATCCTGATCAGCGGTTATGTGACCCGTTACAGCCGGATCCCGGATGATACCCGCGGATTATTCCGCCTGTTGGGTAAACGCTCATTGGCGTATCTTTTGCCGTGGTTCGTGTTTACCGTACTGCTGAACGGAATCGTTCTGGGCAAGCAGGAGTTGGCGCCGGGAGCGCTGTTCTTTCACATGGACAGCGGCTATTGGTTTTTGTTCTCATTATGGACGATCAGCATGATTTTTATTCCGGCGCGGTTCGTTGCTTTGAAGCTCAGCCGCAAAGAAAAAGCCGTACCTTTTGTGACTCTTTGCTTTTACCTTATCGGAATGGCGCTTTTAGGCGGGATCGGCTTTTTAGCCGGATTTGACTTCTGGTGCATCAAGCTGACGCTGTACTATATGCCGTTTTATTGTTTGGGATATCTGTACGGCTGCTTTCGGGACAGCGTCACGGCGCGGTTTTCATCTGCGATTTCGGTTATCACAGCGATCTGCGGTTTGGCATGGATCGTTTCGATCATAAAACTGGACCTCTTTTCTCTGTCCGATACGCGTATCACGGATATCCTGATACGTGCCGGAGTATCGCTGTGCGGATGTATCTTTGTATCCGGCGTTTTTAGTGCGTTCGGGAATACAGGTCCGGTATTCCGTTTTGTGGAGTGGATCGGCGTCCATTCTATGGAAGTATACTTGCTGCACTATTATTTTTTGAATCTTGCGGCTGTTTCCGCTTTGCCGGAATTGATGACGGCAAAGGGGTTGGCGATGGTCGCGGCGAATTATCTGATCGCGGTGGTATTGACGTCGACAGCGGCAAAGCTCTTGAGCTCAAACAGATATCTGAACCTGATATTATTCGGCAAACCGGAAAAAAAGAGGTGAATGGCTGTTGGCGGGTGAGAATCCAAAGCATAAGCTGTCGGCAGTTCAAATCAAACTGTTAAAAATGCTCAGGTGGTTCGACGCATTTTGCCGCGAGCATCAGCTGAGATACTACGCTGTCGGCGGTACGCTGCTGGGAGCTGTCCGGCACGGGGGCTTTATCCCGTGGGACGACGATATCGATCTGGCGCTTCCGAGACCCGATTATGAGAAGCTGGCAGAACTGTTGAAAGGTCAGCGGTTCGGAGACTATGTCTTTGAGTCGCCGAATTATGCCGACGACAGCTTTTGTTATCCTTTTTCCAAGCTGTATGATACAACAACTACTTTGATCGAAAACAAGCGCCGCCCGTTGGTAAGGGGCGTCTTTCTGGACATCTTTCCGCTCGACGGGATCGGCGATGACATAACAACCGGCAGAGATCATCTGAAGCGGATCAGCGGCAGATATCATCTGTACCTGTCGTTGACGGGCGGCGTCCGCAAGGGCAGGAGCTTTTACAAGAACGCCGCTGTTATCGCGGCGCGGGCGATCCCAAGATTTATCGCCGATCCGACAAAGGTCCGGATCTCGCTTGACGAAATGTGCAGGCGGTATGATTATGATCGCTCTTTGTGGGTCGGAAATCTGTTGGGCGCATGGGGCGAGCGCGAGCTGGTGTCCCGAGAGATCATCGGAGAACCCGTGGACTACCCCTTTGAAGATATCGTTGTCATGGGCGTTGAAAAATATGAAGAATACCTGACACATATCTACGGCGACTGGCGGCAGCTGCCGCCCGAGGATAAACGAGAGTCGCATCATGATTTTATTTCATTGGATTTGGAGCGTTCCTATCTGGAGCGCTGAATCACGCTGAGGTGAGAGAATGCATCATCGCGTCTTGATCGTCGGGACGGTACCCTACAATCAAAAATCGACGTCCCGGGCATTTGACGCTTACTTCCATGACTGGGAAAAGGAGAATATTGCGCAGGTCTTTTCCAATGCAAAAACACCTTGCAAGGGGCACTGCGCAGAGCTTTACCAGATAACCGATCAGCGCATGCTGAAACGTTTTTTCGGAAAGAAGATCGAGACAGGGAAGATCTTTTATTACGACGATCTGCCCGAATCGTGGCTCAATAACGATCTGGAGGTCGGCGGGAAGGCGGCAAAAGCATACAGAATCGGTTCCAGACACAGCGCCGGAACACATTTGCTCAGAGCGATGCTTTGGCGAAAAGGGAACTGGTGTACCGATCAACTGATCAGCTGGCTGGATCGTTTTCGTCCCGAATGTGTGTTCCTTGCATTTTCCGATGATTTTTTTATCCCTCAGATCGCGTTATACGTCGCCGAGCGCTATAACATTCCCATTGTTTCGTGTATCGGAGACGACTACTACTTTAATCTCCGGTTTTCTCTGAATCCTGTTTATTGGATCTATAAACTATTATACCGCCGTTATATCAGAAAACTGTTCCGTCATCCGGGAAGCGCCGTTTATATCAGCGATAAGATTCGCGATAAGTATAACGCAGCGTTCGGTCTTGACGGAGATACGGTTTATCTGACGTCGGAGATAGAACGAAAACCCTTTGCGCCGATCGATCGCTCGGCGCCGAAGATCACGTATTTCGGAAATATCCGCATGGGGAGGAACCTCTCGCTCGTCGATATTGCACAAAGCCTTGCTCAGATCGATCCGCAGTATCGGCTTGAGGTCTACTCCAATGAGAACGACCCCTCCTATATTCGCCCCCTGCAGGAAAATCCATATATCCTTTACGGCGGCTCTGTGCCGTATCGGGAGGTATGCCGGATGATGTCGCAGAGCGATATCACCGTCATTGTTGAAGGCTTCAGAAAAAAGGATATCCGTCTGTCGCGGTATTCGCTGTCTACCAAGGCGGCCGATGCTCTGGCGAGCGGATGTGCGATCCTTGCTTACGGTTCGTCCGAATGCGGGATCATTGAGTATATGAAAAGCATCGATGCCGCGATGGTCTGTACGGATCCCACTAAGCTGACAGAATGTATCCGACAGCTGATCGGGGATGCAGCGCTGCAGGAGAAATACTATCGCCGTCAGATAACGGTGTCCCGCGAGCATCACAGCCTTGAAAAAAGCTGCGCAACCGCCCGGCGGATCATCGATGCGGCGATTGATAAGAGTGGAACAAATGACAAAGAAAACATATGATCTGTCGATGATTATTTCATCGTGTGATAAATTCTCCGATCTGTGGGACGGTCACATCAAACAGCTCGAGCGCTTCTGGCATGACCGGGACGCAGAGCAGACGATCCTCCTGACGGACAAGCCGACCGATCGGAAATATGATGGGATCACGGTCATGGCTGCCGGCGCTGACGCCGAGTGGTCAGAGCGGCTGAAAGCCGCGCTGGATACCGTGAAAACCGAATATGTATTCATCACACTGGATGATTACTTTTTGATCAAGCAGGTCGATAACGACCGTATCAACGAAATGGTCGATATCATGAAAGAGCATGAGCTCGATTATATCCGGCTTTATAAACGCCCGAAGCGAGCGACCAGAGAACAGCTCGGAGAGCATAAGGGTTTGCACCGGGTGGATACTTCGATCGCCTACTGCGTCAATATGTACGCCGGTATCTGGAAGACAGACTTTGCCAGGTTTTGTACCGACTGCAAGCTCAGCGCGTGGGAATTCGAGGTTGCGCTGCCGGATGCGGCGATGCGCTATCACGCATCCTGTGCTGTCGATTACAATAAGGACTTCGTGATTCTTGATGTGGTACGAAAAGGAAAGCTGCTGCACAAATCGGCGCGCTATTTTAAAAAGCATCCGGAGCTGTACAGCGGCTCCCGTCAGGTCAATACATGGCGATATGAGATCGGTTTGTGGTGCCGGACGATGGTCGCGCGGCATACGCCGCTGTGGCTCCACAAACGCATCAAGCAAGTGATGAGAAAATTCGGCTTAAAATTCTTTACCAAGGATTGAGCTCAGACGATTTGGAGAATGTTGTGAGAGTAGTTGAGATAAACGGCGGCGTTTTCGGCAGTACGGGAAGGATCATGTTCGGTATTGCCGACGCGCTTTCACACGCGGGACACGAGGTCATGTGCTTTTCTCCGGTCACGACAACCAACCGCACGCAGGAGCCGGATCACGACTATATAAAAATCGGCGGTTATCAATCGCGCAGATTCAATGTTCTGCTTGAAATGCTGACCGGTTTGCACGGGGGCTTTGCGCACATCACTACGGCGAAACTTCTCAAAGAGATCAAAGCATATTCCCCCGACGTCATACATCTGCATACGATCCACGGTGGGTATATTAATTTGCCGATGCTCTTTCGATATATCCGGGATAGTCACATAAAGGCTGTCTGGACGCTGCACGATTGCTGGAGCTTTACTGGCGGTTGTCCGCATTTTGAAAATATCAAATGCGATAAATGGAAGACCGGGTGTCATGCTTGTCCGATTTACAAGGAATATCCAAAGAGCGTTTATGATAATACTGCGTTGATGTATCGCCGCAAGAAAAAGCTCTTTTCAGATATAGAGAATATGAGACTGGTAACGCCCTCTGCGTGGCTGAAGGATCTCGTGAAGCAGTCTTATCTGAAGGATTATCCGGTCAGCGTTATCAACAACGGAATCGACTTGTCACGATTCTGTCTGACAAAAAGCAATTTCAGAGAAGAACATGGTCTGCAAAACAAGATCATCCTGCTGGGCGTTGCTTTTGGCTGGGGCAAACGAAAGGGTCTGGATGTTTTTGTAAAACTGGCAAAAGTATTACCTGAGGAATATCAGATCGTATTGGTCGGCACAGACGACGCTGTCGATGCCGGATTGCCCGACAATGTGATCTCCATTCACAGAACACAGGACGTCAGCGAACTTGCGCAAATCTATTCTGCCGCCGATCTGTTTATCAATCCGACGCGCGAGGATAGTTTTCCTACGGTGAATATCGAGGCACTTGCCTGCGGAACCCCCGTCCTGACATATTGTACCGGAGGTAGTCCCGAGATACCGGATGACAGCTGCGGCAGGGTCGTTGAGAAGGATGATTTTGACGCGCTGGTAAAACAGATCAAATCGATCTGTCACGACAAACCCTTTACCGAAGAGGCGTGTATCAGAAGAGCGTCGATGTTTGACGAGAAAAAACAGTTGAGCCGTTATGTGACGCTGTATGAGGAATTATGCGATGAACGAGCTGCAAAAAACCGAGCTTGAGATACTGCGCGCGTTTATCGTCGTGTGTAAAAAGCTGGATCTACAGTATTATCTTGTCTGCGGTTCGGCGCTGGGCGCAGTGAAATACGGCGGATTCATCCCGTGGGACGACGACGTCGATGTAGCGCTTCCCAGAGAGGATTACAAGATCTTTATCGATCGGGCACAGGCGCTTTTGCCAAAGCACTATTTTGTTCAGACCTATCGTACTGATCCCGCATTTCCCGCATTTTACTGCAAGATCCGTGATTCACGTACGACTTACATTGAGAAAAGCATGCAGTACAGAAAAATAAATCAGGGCGTGTATATCGACGTCTTTCCGCTGGACGGATATCCTGAAGATCAGAGGGAGGCTGAACGGCTGGAGCGCAGAAAAAGAGTTTTAAGACGCCGACTGGATTGCGCCAACGCCTTTCAGAAAGGACAGAAGCCGACGACGAGGGCATATTTCATTCTCGAACGATTGATGGGTTGTCACCGACGCTCTGCAAAATACGCACAAGAGCTAGACACGCTGGTGGCATCGCACCCGATAGATTCATCTTCGCTATGGTGCAATCACGGCAATTGGCAGGGCAAAAAGGAATATGCTCCACGCGAGCAGTACGGCGATGGGGCAGAGGCACGCTTTGAAGGTTTGACCGTCAGGATCCCTGAAGATGCGGACGCCTATTTGACACAAAAATACGGCGACTGGCGCGCGGATCTTCCCGAAAACGAAAAAGTCGGTCATCATTACTTCACTGTATGTGACCTTACCCATCCATATACTGATTATTGCAATAGCAAAAAGACAAGTTAGTTTTACTCGAAAGAGTATTATTATAAAAAGAAAAGGAGAGAAAAACATGCAAAAAACCTCAAAACGTGTTTTGGCTGTAGTTTTGGCGTTGATCATGGCGCTGTCGGTATTCTCGATATCGGCGTCGGCATACAATGCGAACTATCAGTCTGAAACACACACCGTGTTCAAACACACGGAGCAGACACTCGCTCCCGGCGTAGAGTATTACAACAACTATGCCTACAGCAACGACGGCAAGCAGATGGTTTACTATGTTGCCACAGCGGACATCAACCGTGATGACGTTCTGGTACAGGGCAGCTATCTGAATGCATCCATTGACACAATGGGTATGTCCAAGCTGACGGAGCAGGTAGCAGCGGCTAACGCGAAGTTCTCCGATCCGACGAACCCTGAGTTCATCAGTGAGAACTACACCGTCGTAGCCGGCACCAACGGCGACTTCTACAATATGCAGACCGGTCAGCCCTCGGGTGCTTTTGCTATCAACGGTCAGGTTATGAACGCTTCGAACAATCGCCCCTGGTTTGCGGTTTTCGAGGACGGAACAGCGACCTGCGGCGCGGGCACTGCCGACTATGACGCGGCTGTTGCAGAGCACGGTGCGGTACAGAACGCCGTCGGCGGCTCTCAGCTGCTCGTCAAAGACGGCGCTGACGTTACCGCCAACGCTTCCGGTTCTTACAACACCGACCGTCACAGCCGTACCATGATCGGCGTTACCGCTGACAACAAGGTTGTCTGTGCGGTACTCGACGGCCGTCAGGAGCCCTTCTCCTGCGGCGGTTCCATGCACGAGCTGGCTCAGATCATGCTTGAAGCCGGCTGCGAAATCGCTATCAACCTCGACGGCGGCGGCTCCACCACATTCGGCGCCCGTCCCGAAGGCGAGGACGACTTCAAAGTCCTCAACCGTCCCTCCGACGGTTCCGAGCGTTCCATCTCCTCCGGTGTTGTGATCGCTTCTCTGGCGGCTCCCTCGAACGTATTTGACCGCGTTTCGATGAGTGTTGCCGACGAGTATGTCACTCCCGGCACATCCACCGACGTCACCGTTGCGGGCGTCAGCACTTCCGGCGCATCTGCTGATATCCCTGCAGAAGTTACCTATGAGGTTACCGGCGGCACATTTGCCGACGGCATCTTCACCGCGGGCAATGCTGCAGGCGATGCTGTTATCACTGCGAAGTATAACGGCAACACAGTTGGTTCCGCTACCGTTCATGTTGTGGTTCCCGACAGCATTGAGTTTGCTCAGGAATCCTACACCATTCCTTACAGCAAATCCTCAGATATCAAAGTTATCGCGAAGTACGGTCTGAACGAGGTTGCTGTCAAGGCTTCTGACTTTACCTTAACTCTCGCTGATCCTGCTGCCGGCATGTTGGACGGCTTCGTCTTTACTGCGGCGGGCGAGAGCGAGATCGCTTCTACCACGTTGAGCGCAGCACTTAACGGCACCGAGTTGACCGCTTCCACAACACTGCTCTTCGGCAAGGGCAGTGACGTTATCTTCGACTTTGAGGACGGTACCACACAGGGCTTCAATCTTAACTACAGCAATTATAACTACTATCTGCCGAAGTCCAAGGTCTTTGTTGCCAATAAGGAGAACGGTCAGGTGCATTCCGGCGACTATGCGCTCGGCCTGAACATCGACTACTCCAACTCTCAGGAGTCCGGTTATCAGATGATCGCTCTGTATCAGGGTAAGGTCAGCGGCAATGTCGATTATTACGAAGGCGCTATCGACATGGGCGCATGGTTGTATATCCCGGACGAGTATGTCGGCTTGTGGGTACGCTGGACAATATCTCCCATCACAGCTGTCAACGTGGATGCCGAGACTGGTGAGACCTCTTATACTCTTGGTAGCATTACATCCAACTTGATGGATCGCGGCGCAGGCGGTACCGGTGTTGTTTACAGCTTCGACGAGCCCGGCTGGCATTATCTGCATACAGATCTGAGCCAGTATAAGGGCTTAGCATGGAGAGATTACTACTACAATATGCAGTTCTATATCTCCGACCGTGACGGCGCTTCCTACGGCTACTACGCGAAGGATAATCACAACATCAACGGTGACTTCACCGTCTATCTGGACGATGTTACCGTTGACTATTCTTCTGTTGTAGAAGACCGCGACGCTCCCGTATTTGAGAGCATTCTTCTCGGCGACCGCGGACCTCACTCCAACGATGCTCTGGTTCTGACTAACGGCTATGATTCCGATGGCTACAATCAGCTGAGCTTCTCGGCGAAGGTCGCTGATTACAGCGCTACCAACGCGACCGGTATCAACGGTTCCGCTTGTAAGGCATATGTCGACGGCAACGACGTCGGCTGCACCTATCAGAACGGTATGATCACCGCGGGCGAAGAGGTCACTCTCAACGAAGGTAAGCACAGCGTGAAGTTCGTTGCTTATGATAATCAGGGCAACCGTTCTTCCATCACCCGTACATTCACCGTTTCCAACGTTTCCAGAAAAGAATTAATCAAGGTTGTTCCGCACGACGCGACTCTTGACAGAGTCCTTCACGGATCTCTCTACTGGGTAGACGTTGTTACCACCGAAGCAGAAAACACATCCAAGGTCATCACCACCCTCAATCTCGACTCTATGTCGAAGTGGGAGATCGAGCACATGACAGTTGCCGACGGCTTTAAGGCTTCCTATAAAGTTGTTGACGCTGCCGATAAGGTCATTGAGCTTACCATTGAGGCAGAGGGCGATGTTGCTCAGACAGGCGAGCTGGCGCTCGTATCCATCCCGATCCGTACATGGGAAATGGATAATATGACAAAACGTAACGCTTTGAATGCTTCTAAGAAATGGAACTATGCAGAGTTCTTGGCTTCCAACGAATTCTGGCCGGTAGCTGTAGAAGTCAGAGTACAGCAGGGTCTTGCATACTATAAGGGCTCTCACAGATACTTCACCGGCGACGACGTTTTCTGCTGGACCGAGTCCTGGGCAAACAATGCCAACATGGTGGCGACTCAGGAAGGCAAGGATTACAAAGCAGCATGGAACGGCGGTCATGATCACCGTCCCGAGTATGCCGATTACTATGCAGACGGCACCACTAACTATGTTGAGCCTCGCGTAAGCAAGGAAGCAAAAGCTCCGACCTGCACCGAGGACGGCTGGACTGCTGAGTTGTATTGTGACGAGTGTTATTCTATCGTACAATGGAGCGAGCCCATCCCCGCTACCGGTCATACCTTCGAGATCGACGAGACCGACGGTCTGATGAAGTGTAAAGACTGCGGCGAACTCTGCAATGAGGCAGTCGGAGGCAAACTGTATCAGGAAGGCGCTCTCTACACCGGCTTCTATGAGAGTAAGTACTACATCGACGGCGTTGAGCAGGAATACACAGGCGTAGTTCTGATCGGTGATAAGTATTACGAGTTTGATGAGAATCACATCAACAAGGGAGTATACACCGGCGTCTTCCAGAAGGACGGCAAGTATTATTACTCACAGCTCGGCGAGCTGACGTCCGGCTGGAAGATGATCGACGACGAGTGGTACTACTTCGACGCGACTACCATGAATCCTGTTGCGACCCTGAACAACGGATATGTCACCTTCGAATTCGAAGAGAACGGCAAGCTGGTAGAGGGTAAGTGGTACATCACTTCCGCCGGCAGAAGATACTTCTACGGTCCCGCATACTACAGACACGGCTGGGAGACCATTGACGGCAGTGATTACTATTTCGGCGACGCGAACAAGGATCCGGGTTACTGCTACACCGGCAAGCGCTATGTCATCAACTCCAACTCCTACACACCGCAGTGGTATGACTTCGGAGAAGAAGGCAAAGCGGTCAAGATCACCTCGACCGGCTTCCTGACGACCGACGCAGGTACCTACTATCTGGTGGACGGTATCTCGCAAACCGGCTTACTGCTGATCGACGGCAAGTATTACTACTTCACCAATGCCTTCACAGCCAAGAGCGGACTTGAGAACATCACAGAGGCAAAGAACAACGGTCTGCTGCCCGCGGGTTACTACCTGTTCGGCGACGACTTTGCGATGGTAGACGGCAAATTTGCAACGTGGGCAGGCGCAGAGCGCTGGATCGTACTCGGACAGCCGTGCTTTGCAGGCGTCATGCAGGACGAGAACGGAATCTACTACATCGGCAGCAACGCCATGATCAAGAACGGCTTGGTAACCGTAGCAAACGGCAAGGGCAACGGTATTCTTGAGGACGGCACCTATCTGTTCGGTGAAGACAACTACCTGACAGACAATGCGTTCGGCTACTGGCAGGGCAATTATGTTTACTTCCAGGACGGCCAGCCTTACGCGGCGGGTCCTGTAGAAGTGGCAGGCAAGAAGTATTACATCCGCAGCAATTGCCAGTCGGCAAAGGGTACGTATTATGTATCGAGCGCAAAGGCAAACGACGTCCTCAGCGAGGGTTACTACCTCTTTGATGAAGAGACCGGCGCATTGGTTGATGGTGAATTCGGTCAGTGGCAGGGAAAAGAACGCTACATCAAGAACGGTCAGCCATATTATGCAGGCGTGATCGAATATGAGGGCAACCTGATCTATATCGGCAGTGACTGCACAAAGAAGACCGGCGTTAACTACATCAGTGAGACTTATGCCAACGGAAAAGTCCCCGCGGGATATTATCTCTTTGATGAAAACGGCGTGATCGTTTGGGAAGGCTTCGGCGTATGGTCCGACGGCAATACCTACTACTTCAAGAACGGTCAGAGAAACGCAGCAGGCGTAGTAAATGTAGACGGCAAGATCTATTATATCAAGGGATCCTGCCGAGCAGCTACCGGCAAATGCTATGTATCGGCGGCAAAGGGTAACGGAATCCTCGAAGAGGGTTACTATACCTTCGGCGACGACGGCGCATTAGTAACAGAATAATCAATGTACCGGCAATTCGCAGAGGCGGAATATCTCCGCCTCTGCGATACCGCCGGATCTCGGCGCTTTTATATGTATTCTTATTCCTTTTCAAAACCAGCTTTTTGCGTTAAAAAGCGTCTTTCGGCCATTGAGGTTGGCGGCGCAATTCGAGGAAATGAATAAGAGTGAATACAATCGCAAAGAACCCCAGTCCTTTTTTGTATAGGTCTTCGGAGAATTGAAGTAAGATAAACAATCATCATAATGATAGAGAAAAACGGAGATATCAAGGATGAACAATGAGACGATTCTGGTTTCGGTCATTATTCCGGTATACAACGTCAGCACCTATCTTGTTCAGTGCTTGGATTCGGTGATCTGCCAAAGCTATCGGAATATTGAGATCATCCTTATTAATGACGGATCGACAGATGACAGCAGCACCATCTGTGAGCAATATGCAACACAAGATCCCAGAGTATGTGTGTATCACATTGAAAACAGCGGGGCATCCGGGGCGAGAAATTTTGGATTGGATCGCACCAAAGGCTCCTATATACTTTTTGCCGACGGCGATGACTGGATAGAACCGGATACGGTGGAGGTCCTTCTGAATACGTCGCTCAGGTATCAAGCCGATATCGTTACGGCAAGAAGAATCATCGAATACGTCAATCAGTCGATTCTCAATACGACCGAAAAACCGGACAGGTTTTTTAAGGGAAAAGATATCCTTTATCCTTACGCGATGGGAACTATCAGCAGCGCAGTGTGGGATAAACTGTACCGGGCAGAGTGTTTCTCCGATCTTCGTTTTCCGATTGTGAGTGATGCCGAAGATGTGCGATTATCCTTGAAGATGTTGCTGCGTATGAGCGAGTCCGACGGAACTGTTGTCAGAATAACAAAATCCTTGTTTCATTATCGTATGCGAAAAAGCAGCATTACACATACCAAAACGCACAAGAAGATTTTGGATTCATGGATAGCATTTTATGACAGGTATAAGGCGCTCCCTGCTTTTAACGATCAACCGCTCTACGAACTCTTTACGGTCATCGGCAGGATGTGGAGATTCTATTGGCGCTTTTCAAAAGAAGAAAAAATCAAAGCGCGGGATTTGCTCCGCGAGATGCAGCAGTTTTCAAAAGCACATCGCCGCATAATTATGAACAGCAATTGTTCGATCAGTATAAAAGTAATCTGTCTGATGTCACAGCATATCTGTCCGCCGGTTATGTTGATGTCATACTTTGGCGGCGTTCTTTTCTGGAAGGGCCATAATAATAAACATAAAACATTCAGTTGAAAAACAGCCAAGAAGATTCGCACAGATCTTGAAGCAGCAAATCTTCGGAATTGCGCAACAAAGAGGAAGAAATGCTTTTTTACATATTCTTATTCCTATTCGGAATCAATTTCATGCTATGGGGCTCTGCATTCTTAGCAATTCCGTTCGGAGTAACGTTAATTAAGAAAAAAAGAATAAAAGTGAATATTACCACTGTGATCCTGGTTGCGTTTGTGACAGCATATTTGATACCCGAAATCGCTGCCGGACAGCGTTCTACGGTACGACTGTTGTTTGTACCGTTAGCATTTTTGCTCGGCTATAATTATTTTGATGTAATCGATAAAAAAGATATCGTTACCTCGTATCTTGTGATCGCAATCGGCATGGCAGCTCATGTAATTTTGAGTGTCGCGCTGACAATGGCACATAACGGCATCAGAACAGGGTATGTTTCTGTATACACTGATATATGGTCGCGTACGATAACGACAACGACAGGGTTAATGTCTAATTATGTCTTGTTTCTGCCCATGTTTGTTTATGCGTTATCAAAAGGAGGAAAATACTACACGTTTATTCCTTTTTCCTTGTTGGGAGTTGTCTTCGGTATTCTGACCGGAAACCGATCGACGCTTGTGTTGTTTATTGCCGCTACAATTGTCGGTGTTTTGATATCTATTTTTCACAAACAGAAAAGAATAGCAATCATTATGATCGTTATGATCGCCGTGCTGTTGTTGTTTGTGATACTGGCGTATCAGTTCAACTGGCTTGGAATCAGATCCATGTATGATAACAGCTATCTGGCTTTTCGTGTCAGCTTTACCAAAGCGAATGACGCGTCACTGATTGATTCAGGGCGATGGGACGCAAAGGGAATGTATATTTCCAAAATGCTCGATTATCCTTGGGGCGGAGGCGCTTTGCGAGAGGAAGTCGGTATCTATGCGCATGATATCTGGCTGGATACCTGGAGTTCGGGCGGATGGATCGCTTTTACTGCTTTGACAGTTTACATGGCAGGATTTATTTACAGAATAATAAGATTCATCCTGACCGTCGATGATTTATCGACAAAGATCCTTTTTGCTTCATTTTCTGTCATTCTTTTTATGCAGTATTATGTTGAACCTGTTCTCAATGGAGCTCCTTGGCTGTTTATTTCCGCAACCCTCTTTGACGGAATGATAGCCAGATATTTATCGCAGGAAAAGCCTGCTTTGTCAGGTGAATAAAATGAAAATAGTTTATGTCTCGAATTATTTTAATCATCATCAAAAGCCGCTCTCAGATGCATTGTTTCATCTGACGGACGGCGAGTATACGTTTATTTCTACTGCACCGATGCGTGAAGAACGCAGAGAACTGGGGTATGTAATGCCGGATGCACCGTATCATCTTATTGCTTACTCTGACAATGCTGCAAAAGAAAAGGCAATGGAAATCATCAAAAATGCAGATGTTGTGCTGACCGGTTCTGCCGATTATTCTTATTTGAATGAAAGGATACGCAGCAGAAAGCTGCTGATAAAATGCGGTGAACGACCGCTCAGGCACGGGATCGAACCGTTTAAATACCTGCCCAGAAGGATCAAGTGGCATCGACAGTATCCCTCCGATGCGCCGATTTATCTTTTGTGCGCAAGCGCCTATGCTGCATGGGACTATGCCAGAATGGGAATGTTTCAAAACAGGGCATATCGATGGGCATATTTTACCGAGACAAAGCGGTATCAGGACATTGATCTTCTGATAGAAAAAAAAGAAAAAAACAGTCTTCTATGGGTGGCAAGACTGATAGAACTGAAACACCCGGAAAACATATTGGAAGTTGTGCGCCGTCTGAAAAAAGACAGCTATGACCTTTCTCTGAATATCATTGGTTCAGGCCCGATGGAAGAGTCGTTGAAGCGGATAGCCGCAGAGAATGAAATAACTCAAGAAGTCACTTTTTGCGGCGCCATGTCGCCTGATGAGGTACGCCGATATATGGAGCGGGCAGAAATTTTTGCCTTTACCAGCAACCGGGAAGAAGGCTGGGGAGCGGTCATCAACGAAGCAATGAACAGCGGATGTGCTGTCGTCGGCAGCAACGCCGCAGGGGCTGTTCCGTTTTTGATTTGCGATAGTCACAACGGATTGACATATCAGTCGGGCAACGTGGAGATGTTGTATAAAAAAATCCGTTACCTTATGGACAATGCTTCCGAGCGAAAAAGAATGGGCAAAGAGGCATATCGAACGATCACTGAGTTGTGGAACGCTGATGTAGCCGCAGAGAGACTGATCAACCTTTCAAGGCGGATTCTGGCAGGAGAAAAAAGTCCGCAGCTGTATGAGAACGGCCCATGCAGTATGGCTGAAATACTAAAGGAATAACACAATCATCATGAAACTTAAAACACTATATCGAAGACACGCATTCTTCTGGGTTAATCACTTGTATGCCGGTATGTCGAATTATGAACACAAGCGAAAGCTGCTTAATAGAGCGGGTTTTTCGATCGGTAAGGGAACAAGGATAGTCGGCCCGTTTTATAGCTCTGCAGAATTGACGATAGGAAAAAACTGCTGGATAGGGAAAAACTTCTGCGGTAACGGTAACGGAACGATTGAGATCGGAAATAACTGCGATATCGGACCGGAAGTCATCTTCCAGACCGGCGACCATATGATCGGCGAAGTGAACCAACGTGCCGGTCAGGGGGTGAAACGCACGCAAAAAGTCGGAAACGGGACATGGATCGGCGGCAGAACGACTGTTATCGGCGATACTACGATCGGAAACGGATGTGTAATCGCAGGATGCTCATGTGTCATTCACGACGTTCCCGACAATACGCTGGCTGCAGGTGTTCCGGCTGAAAAGAAGAAGAATTTAACGCCATGAATAGAATAAAACGGATTATTCAAAACAGAATGGTTCGCAATGCCAGTTGGCTGATGCTCGGCAGGATTTTTCATATTATCATTAATTTTTTTGTCGGCATACTGACGGCGCGTTATCTGGGTCCCAGTAACTACGGAATCATCAATTATGCTGCAGCGTATGCTACCTTTTTCACTTCTTTTTGCACTTTGGGGATCAATTCCGTAATCGTAAAGATTCTTATAGATAACCCGAAGGAAGAAGGAGAAGCGCTTGGTTCTTCGATCGTAATGCGAATGATTTCAAGCATTCTCTCGTTAATGACGATTGTCGGTATCGTGAGTGTGATCGATCATTCGGAACCACTGTCTGTTTTTGTTACCTTTCTGTATTCAATCAGTCTGCTGTTTCAGGTGTTTGATACCTTCAATTATTGGTTTCAGGCGCGGCTTCTCTCTAAGTATTTTGCCATTGCCACACTGGTTTCCTACAGCATTGCTTCAGCGTATAAGGTGCTGCTGCTGGCTTTTGGAATGAGTGTTGAGTGGTTTGCAATTTCAAACTCAGTAGACAGCTTTTTTGTTGCCCTGTTTCTGTATATTTTTTATAAAAAGAAAAACGGACCGAAACTGAGCTTCAGCATGCGGAAATCGAAAGAGATATTGGCTGACAGCTACAATTATATTTTGCCCGGACTGATGGTATCGATCTACGCTGCGACCGATAAACTGATGCTTGAACAGATGATGAGCAAAGAGAGCGTGGGATATTATTCGCTCGCGGTTCAGATCAGCCTTTTGTGGGCATTTGTTCTCGGCGCTATTATTGACTCGCTCAGACCGACTATCATGGAGTACCATAATACAGATAAGAAAAAGTATCTGCTGTATAACAGGCGGCTGTATGCACTTGTGTTTTATGTTTCTGTTGCGTTTTCCGCTATGTTCAGTATCATAGCGCCTTTATTTATCGGGATAATATACGGTGAAGCCTATCTCCCGGCCGTGCAGCCGTTTCGTGTTGTAGTATGGTATGTAGGCTTCTCTTATCTGGGAGTGGCGCGCAATATCTGGATCGTCTGCGAGCGGAAGCAACGGTATGTTAAATATATCTATTTCGCGTCTGCGGCCATTAATGTGGCGTTGAACTATCTTTTGATTCCGCTGATCGGAACCACCGGCGCCGCGCTTGCGTCGTTGATTACGCAGATTTCCACTATTTTCGGAGTTCCGTTATTGATGAAGGATTTGCGTTCCGTGACGCGGCTGATTCTGTCAGGCATCATGCTGAAAGACGGGGTTCTCCCTGTCAGAAAAAAATAGTATACCAATATATGGAGGTTATGATATGAAACAATTACTGGCGATCATGTTAGTCGTTTTGTGCATTTGCGGGCTGCTTGCTGCCTGCGGTGACGGCAAAAAAGCCGAAGAGGACAACGACGAGTTTTTTACCATCGAAACAAAATACGCTGATCTGCGCTATCCGTCAAAATGGGAGGATAAGGTCAAGACAGACATCCTTGAAGACGGTGTTTACACGGTTCGTTTCTCTTCGAACGGCAAGAGTATTTTTGATATCTCCTTTAACAAAGGGGACACCTTGCTCGGAACACTTTTTACTGACGACGGTAATGTGGGGGTCTATGTACGGTTTTATGAACTGGACAAAAAAGATAAAAGCTACGAAGACTTCGCAGCGATGCAGGACGATGTGAATATCATCACCGAAAACCTTGCAAAGGATTATGATTTTTCAATCGGCACGCCGCTTCTGGAGGATGACGGAAAAACATTTGCAATTGAGACCAAGATTGTTACGATGTATTATCCTCAGCGATGGAAGGACAGCGTCACGGTAAAAGCAGACGACAAAGCAGTTGCGTTCTCCTGTGACGGAACGCCGTTGTTTACGATCTACTTCGGTTCGGAGAAGGGCACGCTTTTAGGAACTTATGACGGTACAGAGCTAAGGCTGGAAACCTTTGATTTTGACAAGAAAAAGTTGAACGCTGCGCAAATCGGCATCTATGAGGCCATGCAGGAGGATGTGAATGTGATCCTCCAAAATCTGTATGAAGATAAAAAATTCGAAGTCTCGCTGAAATAGCATATAATACTAATCTCTAATTAAACGCTTTAACAATCCAGTCTCTAGCAGTGATGCTCGTAATGGTGTGTGCAGAGATACTGCGGATGGTATCACACAAGCGATCAACAACTTTGCGGAGAGTTTGA
>CADBOO010000154.1 GCA_902796225.1 uncultured Ruminococcus sp. | reverse complement strand
CCCCGCGCTGAACGGCAAGCTCATCGGCGCTGCTCAGCGTGTTCCGGTTTGCACCGGTTCCACCACCATCCTGACCGCTGCTGTCAAGGGTGACGACGTAACCGTAGAGGGCATCAATGCCGCTATGAAGGCTGCCGCTTCCGACAGCTTCGGTTACAACGAGGATCCGATCGTTTCTTCCGACGTTATCGGTATGAGATTCGGTTCTCTGTTCGACGCTACCCAGACAATGGTATCTCCCATCGGCGACGGTCTGTATGAGGTTCAGGTTGTATCCTGGTATGACAACGAGAACTCTTACACCTCTCAGATGGTCAGAACAATCAAGTACTTCGCCGAGCTGTAATCGACCGTTTGATTACGCCCGGATGCTGACGGTACGGACAAGCCCCGATTGAGAATCCGGCTTTCGGGAGGCGACCTTGCCTGAAGCTAAATAAGCAGAACGCGGCTGTGCAGAAATGCACAGCCGTTTTTTGTTGGATAACGGAGATTGGATCACAAAAACGCGGACGCGTATTGATAATAGAGTGAGTCCGCGTGAAAGATGTCGGGATCGGACGGACAGGTTTTTGAACAATTTGTGAATATTCAAATTTGACCTTGACTTTCTTTGACCAATGATGTACAATATAGTCAAAGGTCAGGAAAGGACAAAGATTGAAAACAATTAACAGAGATCAGATAACGGTTGAGGGAAACGCGTCGCGTTTGGATTGAGATAGCAATCAGGCGTCGGCAGCGCCCGCCGTCAACTATTATCTGTTATCCTGAAAAGAGGTAAGTATCATGCGTATGAGCGATTTAGTGGCGCGGTACATCAACGAGATGCTGGAGGAGCAGGATGGCGAGGCGGAGATCCGCCGCAACGAGCTTGCCACCACCCTCGGCTGCGTGCCCAGCCAGATCAATTATGTCATCACCTCGCGCTTTACGCCCGAACAGGGCTACATCGTCGAGTCGCGGCGAGGCGGCGGAGGCTACATCCGCATCACGCGGATCCATACCACCCGCGGCGAAGCGATCATGCACATCGTCAATTCGGTCGGCAATTCACTGGATAAGGCGACCGCCGAGATCATGCTGAATAATATGCTCGGGCGCGAGATGATCGACCGCAAGACCGCACGCCTGATGGCGGCGGCGCTGGGCGAGAGGGCGTATCTGGACGTCCCGCAGCAGTACCGCGATCATATCCGTGCGACGGTATTCAAGAATATGCTGCTGACACTGCTCGACGGTTAGTGAGGAGTGAGGAGTTTCGGGCGGACGCTGCCCGCACCCGATTTGTATCATCCCTCAGAATGCAGTGCCTGCGGCGCTCGGCGGGTCGTCAGTGGCGCCGACCCAAACAATTACAAATTATTCGGAAGCTATATGATAAAACTTAGGTATTGAATGATTGGAGGAATCACCATGTTATGTCAACATTGTCAGAAAAATGAAGCGACGACTCATGTCAAAACCATGATCAACGGCGAATATGCCGAATACCGGCTCTGTCCGGAATGCGCCCACGAGCTGGGCTACGATGCGATGTTCCCCGATTTCACCGCTGATTTCGGCGGTCTGCTCGGTTCATTCTTATCGGCGGCTCTGCCTGCAAGATCCGGCGCAACGCACTGTCACCTTTGCGGCAGCACCATGAACGATATCAAACGTACCGGCAAGGTTGGCTGCAGCGAATGCTACGACACCTTTTTCGGCGAACTGATGCCGACGATCCGTAGTATCCACGGCAACACCGAGCATATCGGCAAGCGGCCGGTGATCGAGTATGAAAAGATCGAGGACGACAAGTCCGATAAGGCAACACAGGGAGAGTCCGTCGACGATCTGAAAGCACAGCTGAAACAGGCGATCGAGGACGAAAACTTTGAGCGTGCGGCACAGCTGCGCGACAAGATCAAAGAGCTGGAGGCATAATCATGAGCGAAGCGGTTGTATCGACAAGAGTGCGCCTGGCGCGAAATTTGAAAGAATACCCGTTTCCGATCCGCCTCTCTGCCGACAAGGCGAAGGAAGTTGTGGAAATGGTCGACAAAGAGCTGAAGTCCTGCGGGATGAAGTACCACCGCATGGATCTCAACTCTGTATCCGACACGATGAAGGTCGCGTTATTGGAACAGCACTTGATCAGTCCCGACTTCTTGCACGGCGACGAGGGCAGGGCGGTGTTCCTCAGCGATGACAACTCGGTTTCCATCATGGTCAACGAAGAGGATCACATCCGTCTGCAGGTCATCCGCGACGGCTTTGAGCCGGACGAGGCGTTCGAGATCGCCGACAAACTCGACAATGAGCTGTCGAAGACGCTGAACTTTGCGTTCCACGAAAAGCTCGGCTACCTGACCCAGTGTCCGACCAATCTCGGCACGGGAATGCGGGCTTCGGTGATGCTGCACCTGCCTGCGCTGGATATGACCGGCGCGGTGCATCGCATCGGCGCGAATCTGAGCAAGCTGGGGCTGACCATCCGCGGGCTGTACGGCGAAAGCACCAAGCCCGTCGGGGCGTTCTTCCAGCTCTCTAATCAGGTAACGCTGGGCATCAGTGAGAAGGCGGCGATCGCCAATCTCAAGAATATCACGACCCAGCTGATCGCGCAGGAAATGAAAGCGCGGGATCAGCTGCTCGCAAAGATCGAGATCGAGGACAGGATCGCACGCGCGCTGGGCGTGCTGAAAACCGCGATCCTGATGGATCACAGCGAGGCGATGGAACTGTTGTCACTGGTAAGACTGGGCGTTGCTTCCAAGAAGCTCAACACCCTGTCGACAGACAGCATCGACCGACTGATCACCCGGATTCAGCCGGCTTCGATCATGACAAAATTCGGCGAGGACATGACCCCTCAGGAAAGGGATATCAAGCGCGCCGAAATGATTAGAGAGAAATTTAACTAATTTGGAATGAGGAATTAGGAATTAGGTGAGGACGGAGTCCTCCCGCAACCATTCACCATTCACTATTCACCATTCACCGCGCCGTAGGCGCACTTGGGAGGTATGAAAAATGAAGTATAGTTTTAAAGGCTTTACCGAAAAAGCGAATACAGCCCTGAACCTCGCGATCGAGGCTGCCGAGGAGATGGGTCACACCTACATCGGCTCCGAGCATCTTTTGCTTGGACTTTGTAAGGAGAACAGCGGCGTTGCCTTTGCCGCCCTGAACGACAGCGGCGTCACCGCCGAGAAGGTGGAGGAACTGATCCGCGCCGGATCCGGCGAGGGCAGCGCTCCCACAAGCCTCACTCCCGATGATTTTACCCCGCGTACCAAGCGCGTAATGCAGAACGCCGTGATGATCTCGGCGCGCTCCGGCGCAGGCTACGTCGGCACAGAGCATCTGCTGGTGGCGCTGATCAGTGATCGCGACAGCTACGCGATCCGCTATCTCGGCGAGCTCGGCGCAAGTCCGCGCAGCATCGCAAACGCGTTGGGCGAGAAGCTCGGCGGCGAGGATGGCTACGAGCAAACTGCCGGCGGCGCTAAGGCAAAGGGTGACGGCGCGACAAAGACGCTGGACAGCTTTTCGCGCGATCTGACCGCTGCGGCGAAAAAGGGTGAGATCGATCCTGTCATCGGCAGAGAAGAGGAGATCCAGCGGATCATCCAGATTCTGTCCCGCCGCACAAAAAACAATCCGTGTCTGATCGGCGAACCGGGCGTCGGCAAAACAGCGATCGCCGAAGGTTTGGCGCTGAAGATCGCCGAGGGTCAGGTGCCCGAACATCTCAGAGATAAGCGCGTTGTCGCGCTGGATCTGACGGGTATGCTGGCGGGTACCAAATACCGCGGCGACTTTGAAGAGCGCATCAAAAACGCGATCGACGAGGTCAAGCAGAGCAAGGACGTCATCCTGTTCATCGACGAGCTGCACACCATCATCGGCGCAGGTTCGGCGGAGGGCAGCGCAGACGCCGCGAATATTCTGAAGCCCTCGCTTGCCAGAGGCGACTTTCAGGTCATCGGCGCGACGACTCTCGAGGAATACCGCAAGTATATCGAGAAGGATGCGGCGCTGGAGCGTCGTTTCCAGCCTGTGACTGTCGGCGAACCGAACGAAGAGGATGCGATCGCGATCCTCAAGGGACTGCGCGACCGCTATGAGGCGCACCACAAGGTCAAGATCAGCGACGAAGCGATCGACGCTGCCGTACGCTTGAGCTCCCGCTATATTGCCGACCGCTTCCTGCCCGACAAGGCGATCGATCTGATCGACGAGGCAGCTTCGAAGGTGCGGCTGAACGCGCTGACTTTCCCCGAAGAGATCAAGGAGCTTGAAGCGACCTATGATAAGCTCGAGCAGGAAAAAACTGCGGCAGTCAGCGAACAGGATTTTGAGCGCGCGGCTGAACTGCGCGATGAGCAGAAGAACGTCAAGGAAAGCCTCGACAAGGCAAAGACCGAGTGGCAGGAGCGCTCTAAGGAGCATTCCGGCGAGGTGAGTGCCGAGGATATCGCCGCAATCGTATCGTCGTGGACAAAGATCCCCGTGGTCGAGCTGACCAGAGAGGAATCCGACCGCTTGCTGAACATGGAGAAGATCCTGCATGAGCGCGTAGTCGGTCAGGACGAAGCCGTCAGCGCGGTGGCAAGAGCCATCCGCCGCGGCAGAGTCGGCATCAAGGATCCGAAGCGTCCGACAGGCTCGTTCATCTTCTTAGGTCCCACCGGCGTCGGCAAGACCGAGCTGTGCAAAGCATTGGCACAGGCGATGTTCGGCGACGAGAACGCCATGCTCCGCCTCGATATGTCTGAGTATATGGAGAAGCATACCGTATCGCGTCTGGTCGGTTCGCCTCCCGGCTACGTTGGCTACGACGAGGGCGGTCAGCTGACCGAGGCGGTGCGCCGCAAGCCCTATTCCGTCGTACTGTTTGACGAGATCGAAAAGGCGCATCCCGACGTTTTCAATATGCTGCTGCAGATCCTCGAGGACGGCAGGCTGACCGACAGCCAGGGCCGTACCGTCGATTTCAAGAACACGATCATCATCATGACCTCGAACGTCGGCGCGCGCAGGATCAGCGAGAAGCAAACCGCGCTGGGCTTCGGCGACAATACCGAAAGCGCCGAAAACGTCGATATCCGCGACCTCGTGATGAGTGAGCTCAAGCAGGTGTTCCGCCCCGAATTCCTCAACCGCGTGGACGATATCATCGTTTTCAACAAGCTGACCAAGGATGAGATCAAAGAGATCGCCGGCAAGATGCTGGATACGCTCGCTGAGCGACTGGACAGCCTCGGCGTCAAGGTGACCTTCACCGAAAAAGCGATCGAAAAGATCGCCGACGAAGGCTTTGACGACGCCTACGGCGCACGCCCGCTGAGAAGAGCGATCACCACCAATATCGAGGACGCCCTGAGTGAAAAGATGCTGGAGCCGGAGTTTGACAGCAAACAGCCGATCACCTGTGATCACGACGGCGAAAAGTTTGTTTTTAATTCCTCAGAGGAATAATAAACAACTCTGATCCCGAATAAAATACTCCCCCGAGCCTCTGACTCGGGGGAGTTGCTCTGTTATTCGCTATTAATACACCTGATAATCAAGTCCTGCGATCATGCGCTGGATGGCGGTGACGTCGAGAATATCGGTGGTGTGATCGCGGTTTATGTCGCCGTTGAGGATCGCCTGATCGTCCAGCGCTTTGTTTTCGCACAGCCACAGCTGGATATCGGTCGCGTCAAGTATCGTTACGATGCGGTCCATATCGACGTCGCCGCTGATCCTTGAAAAAGGCTTGAACGAGGCGGTAGATCCGGCTCTCGGCTCGATCAGCGTTTCGCCGAGGTAAATCAGCTTTGAGTAGTCCGAGCCGAGATTATGGATGATATTAGTGATGAAGAGATCGTCCCTGCCGGTGATCTCGAACCGAAGCCGCAGCAGGATCTTGTCGTATCTGAACGCGTAGCCGTTCAGGTTGACAGCGTTGTATCTGAAAGGTTCGCCGCTGAAATTCGTTGCAAATGCATTGCCGCTTTTCATATAGGGAAGCGCGGGATAGTTGCCGTCTTCGTCCTCGATCTGAGTGAGCAATTCCAGACCGTCGTGCTGGTATGACACCTCGCCCTCGATCTCGGTAAAGCAGCCCGGCTTGCCGATGTCCAGCCCCGAAAGATTGAGATAATAGGTATAGGTGATCGCATCGCCGACGTGCGCAGTATATGCCGTGCCGTCGACAATGATGGTTACTTCGGTATCGTCGGCGTCGGATGGCGCCGCATTTGCGCTCAGCGGAAGAACCGCGAGCATAATCAGTACAAGGAGGATCGCCAAAGGCTTTTTCATGATTTCACCCCGACTGTATCATAAATGATCCTATAGTTTCGATCATATTGTATCATAATTCCAATACAGAATCAAACCACATTTTGGTAACAAAAGTATCTCATAAATGAAAGAAACCCGAACCATAGCGGTTCGGGCTGTTGTCGCTTTATTGATTCAGGCTTTTATACTGTTTAATAATACTTAGAATGAACAGCTTTTCGTCATCCGTCATTGTAGATAAACTCAATAGTATTTGTTCAGCAATCTTGTCGCTTTCAGTATGGAGATCACTGTAAACCAGACTATCTATATTAACGTCGAGAGCCTTTGCAATACTGACCAAAGTCTGAACACTCATATTTTTTCCGTTTTCTATCAGGCTCATAAAGTTCAGCGAAATATCTGCTTTTTCGGCAAGCTGTTCCTGTGTCATACCTTGACGCAAGCGCTCTTTACGAATGGTATCTCCCAGATTTTCAATACTCATATAATCAACCTCATTTACTATTATACTGGGTATATATAAAAAATACACACAATATATTAGTAAATTTATATTGACAATATTGTGAATAATTGATATAATTATTACACAAAGGGGTGGTTTTTATGAGTAAACGAATCAGTTTTTACAAAGTCTATGCAATTATTGTAATTGTGGTCGGTATTTTTAACTTTTTGCAGACTATCATTCAAGTTTTTCATTCAACAAGCGGCATGGTAGAATCGGTCTTTCATCTTGCGGGTCTAGATGGTGTGTTAACAGTAATTAGGTTAACAATAGTTTTTTTTGCTGTCTTGGCTTTTGCTGTCAATTATATGGAGTTCTCCTCGGCAAAAACACTAATAGGGATACTTGATTATGAAGAAGGAACCCGAGCTTTACCTATGCAGGCTCCAAAATATGCTTTCTCACCAAAAGTATATCGGATGTATGGCAAAGTAATGATGGTCATCAGCACAGTTATTTCGATTGCTCTTTTTATAGCTTCATTCTGGATGATACCTGTATTACAAGCTATGCCTTTGATTGCGTTTGTAATAATGGTTATGGTAATTACCTTTGTATATATTATGATCTATAATAGATACAAAACATTTGCGGATATTTATGAATATGAACTATCTACATACAAGTCCGGAAAACTAGAAGAAATTGTAGATAACAACGTAAAATGGCAATTGAGAGGATTCGGAATTTTCTCAGTTATATTCTCAATTCTAATGGCAGTTGTCTCATTAATAGTATTAGTACTGTATTTTAGTTTTGCTTTGCTCATAGATGCGTTGACTAATGTTACTGTGATAATCAGTCTTTTGTTGAGCTTTGTGTTGAACATCGTATCGGTCGCTAGGGGATTCTACTATTTAGACTTTATTTCAATCATCATAAAGAATAGCGAGTATTAATTAAGAACAGACAAAACAGTTTAATAAAGATACATAAATTGTACACTTAAAAAACCAATAGATTATAGCAACAGCCTCCCGAGCGATTCGGGAGGCTGTTTTACGTGTATCAGATATTCCAATGCAGGATGGTTTTACCGAAGGCTTTTTTGGTATCGATCTCGAAGGCGGCTTTGATGTCGGGATAGGTGTTGATCTCGACGGTGTTGCCGACGAGGCGGCTGAGGTACATCGGGATCTCGGGATCGTCGCGATAAAGCTGTACCGTGCGGAGAAAATCCGCTTTTCCGGAGCGGCTGGTGCCGAACATCCGCAGTCCTTTCTCAAGGATCATGCGGGTATTGACCGGTACGGGGTATTCGCTGACGCCGAGGATCGAGATGGTGCCCTCGGGACGGATGAGGTCGATGATCTGCTCAATGGCGATCGGCGATCCGTTGCCGCCGACACACTCGAACGCGTGGTCGAGCTGCAGGTCTTCGGGAATGTCGGTGGTGAGATATGTGCTGTCGGCAAAGGAGAAGTCGGAGAGCTTCTCGCGGCTGATGCCGAAGACGTGGATGCGGCTTTCGGGCAGCATCTTTTTGAGCAGCAGCGAGGTGATGAACGCAAGGTTGCCGTCGCCCCAGACGCCGATATCATTCCGTCGGGCGTGGGCGATCTGTTCAAAACGGGTGACCGCGTGCACGCTGACGCTGACCAGCTCAGTGAACGCCGCAACGTCCGGATCGAGCCCCTCGGGAAGCAGCACGAGCCGCTCGGGCTCGATGCAGATGTATTCCTGCAGGAATCCGTCGGCTGAGCTGCCGCAGAATTTGCTGGTTCGCAGGTAGTTTTCGGCGATGTAGGGATCGTCCTCGCAGGGGATATTCGGTACCATGACGACCTTGTCGCCGGGGTTGAAGCTGCCGCCCGCATCGTAGACGACCTGACCGATCCCCTCGTGGATCAGCGCCATCGGCAGCTTTTCTTTCAGAACGCGAATGTCGCGCGTGCCCTGATAGTAGCGCTGATCGGCGTTGCAGATCGAGAGGTGGGTCGGCCGCACGATCACGCCGCTGCTGAGGTCGAGCTCGTCGAAGGCGATCTCAAAGCGACGCGGTGAGCGCAGACGATAGATGGTGTTAATCATGGATTTCTTCCTCTAATAATGACCGTGCGATCTTCAGGTCGTAGGGATAGGTGATCTTGATATTGAAGGTTTCGCCGCGTACGAGGCTGACGGTTTTTCCCTTGAGGACAAGGATCTTTGCCGCGTCGGTGAGAATCTCTTTTTCGCCGTCGGACAGGCTCATGTAGGTATCGCGCAGCATTTTTGCCTTGAAGCTCTGGGGCGTCTGTCCCTGATACATCCGGCGTCTGTCGGGGATCGCGGCGATGGCGACGCCCTCCGATTCGACGATGGTGTCGGTAGCGGGGATGACGGTGTCGCAGGCGCCGGTGCGGATGGCGGCTTCGATGTTTTCCTCAATGATGCGGTGGGTCACGAACGGGCGCACCGAATCGTGGGTGACGATGATCGTATCGTCGTCGAGGGTGAACTCGCGCTCGATATAGGCGATCGCGTTCATGATGGTCTCGTTGCGGGTCGCACCGCCCTCGATCACTGCGACACGGTCGGTCTTGCCGGTGTGTTTGCGGATGATCTCCTTGGTGTGATGCACCCATTTCTTCGGCGAGAGGACGATGATCTTCTCAAAGCGCGGGTTCGGGAGGAATTTTTCGATCGTGTGGTTGAGGATGGGCTTGCCTTTGATCTCCAAAAACTGCTTGGGCGTATCGCTTACGCCCATGCGCGAGCCTGTGCCGCCCGCAAGAATGACTGCAAAAATCATAGGTTTCTCCTTTTCGGATAACGGATAATGGTTAACGGGTATCGGATAGGGCGGGCGACGCCCGCACCGGTTGAAACAGCAGTCGCTTTTGCTATTTCAGCTCCCCGAAGAAGTCGAAGTCAAGCTTTTCGGCGTCGGGGAAGTTGGCGCCTAAATCAAGGCGGTAGTAGTCGTGATAGGGAGTCTGTTTGTACAGCGGGAGCATTTCCATGTAATTCTCGCCGTACCAGATCTTCAGAAAGCCGTCGTAGCCCTTCGGCATGAAGGTGTCGACGTCTTCGAATTTCCAGGGGATGACCTCGGTGAACCACTCGCGCGGCATCATATCGCGGTAAATGTGGTCGGTGGCGGGTACCATGATCGTGTTCGAACCGCTGTGCTCATACTTTCTTGTCGCCTTGTCATACGATTCGGAATAGCTGTCCATGCTCCTCGTTTTCAGGAAGGGCAGGAGAATCTTTGACACAAGGCGCGCCTTGCCCTCGCCGCGGGGTTCGTTCCGCCAGCGCACATTCATAAGCAGGCGCTTGTTCATCAGCCGCTTCCAGACACGACGCCATGTTTTCGGATCGTCCGGCACGCGGTCATAGACGAAGATATCGACGGAAAAGCCCTTGGGCATTTCGTAGCTGTCGGAATAGCACGATGCAAAATAGCTGTTCTTTGCCGTGATGCGATCAAAGAAATAGTGGTATCCGTTCTTGTTGGAAAAGCTCTGGTAGCTGAATCTTTCGTCGAGTTCCGACGGAGCGATCGCCTTGAAGCGTTCGAAGTCCTCGCGCAGCATCCCGACGTCGACGTCGTCGTCCCATGGGATGAACCCGCCGTGACGCGCCGCTCCCAGCATCGATCCTCCCGAAAGAAAATAGCGGATATCGTGCTTGCGGCAGATGCGGTCGAATTCGCGCAGCATATCGAGAAGCAGCCTGCGCAGCAGATCCAGCTTCCCGCTGTAGCCGTCGGCGATGACCGACGGACGGATATCGATTGTATGAAGATACGCGATCAGGGTGTAACGGATCGCGTCGTCTGCGGTACATACCGGCTCAAATCCCAGCGATCGGAGCTTGCCGTTGTTCAGCGCGGAGTAGGAGGGGTCGGAGCTGACGTCGGTCAGATTCAGCCTGACTTTCGATCGCGCGAGCAGGGAATAGACCTTGGATCTCACTTCATAGCGGCTGAGAAAGAAGGATGACGCGTTGTATACGTTGCCCGGCTTGCCGCATTTGCTGACCGTATGGATCGCCGTGATCGCGTCGGGTAAGTACAGCGCCGAGGTATAGGTCAGCGCATCGGACTGAGCGATGGTGATTCTGCCGGCTTTTTCGGCCTCATCCGCAACGGATGAAACGTCAAGGCTGTCCGCGTCGACGCTGAACAGCCGGTCGCAGAGCACCGCTTTGACTGCGCAGCCGCTGCGGCAGGCGCCGGTCAGGATATCGCGCAGCTCAGCGAGGTTTTGATGGGTTGCGATCAGCTCCATCTCGGCGTATCGCTGAATAACGGGATGTTGGTTAATTTTCGAAATAAGAATAATAGCGGTCATCTCAAGCTGCCTTGAGGCGCATACAGCCAGCGCCGCATTCAGATCGGCAGCGCTGTATCGGTCTGCGTCAAGGATGTACCACAGCCTGCGGCAGGAGGCGGGGATATCGGTAATTGCCGCGCAGAGGGTGCAGTCCTCGGCGAGAGATCCGCTTGTCGCTTTGAGTGCGTTCGCGAGAATGCCGCTGCCTATGATACAAACGCCGCTGTCCGAAAGGGACTTGCGGCGTATATAGTCGGCTGCGAGGCATATCTCATTTTCTCTGACAGTGTTGAGCATGATGACCTCGGTTTTGGTGGATGGTGAATACTATCGGTGAACAGCGTCGGGCGGGAGATCCGCACCCGAAAACCGGTTTGATCGAGAGAGCGGGTAATCGCCGCGCTTCGTTCGTCGCTTGCACCGAAGGTGCGTTATTTCTTGACTGCTTTGCTGCTGACTTTTTCGAGCTTTTTCTCGATGTCCTTCAGCTCGGCGAGTTTTTCCTTCTTTTTGGCTTCCATTTTCGCCTCTTTCTTCAGGCGATCCTCTTCTTTGTCGTGCTCGTAGATCTCGAACGCTTCTTTAACGGTGCCGTCATACAGGATCGCGCCCTTTCTGAGGTAGATCGCACGGTTGCAGATCTCGGCAACGGTCTCGGGATGGTGGCTGACGTAGAGGATGGTAGTGCCTGCCGCCATGATCTCGGCGATACGCTGGCGGCATTTTTTGCGGAAGGTGGCGTCGCCGACGGACAGTGCCTCGTCGATGACGAGGATGTCGGGGTCGATATTGACGTTGATCGCAAATCCCAGACGCATTTTCATACCGCTGGAATAGGTGCGGACGGGCTGGTCGATATAGACGTCCAGCTCGGCAAAATCGATGAT
>CADBOO010000153.1 GCA_902796225.1 uncultured Ruminococcus sp. | reverse complement strand
GTAGTGCCGAAGATACTTGGCTGGCGACGGCCCGGGAAAATAGGAAGATGCCAACACTCTATAAAGGCTTCCACCCAATAGGGTGGTTGTTTTTTTATGCGGAAAAATGATAATGTGAGAATCCGGTACAAGAAAAGCGCTCCTGATCACGGAGCGCTTTTTGCTTTTGCTGATTATGCCGCGACGGAGGGTTCTTCTTCGGGGAGGGCGGTCGCAATCGGCTCGGGCGATTCCGCCGCTGATTCGGGCGCGTCGGTTGTGTCCTGCGTTGCCGCAGATGCGGCTTCGGTCGCCGACTGCGCGGTATCGGACGCTTTCATGATGCCCTCGCTGTATTTGAGGGTCAGGATCTTTTTGACCTTCGCGTCGATCTGCTCCTGTGTGATGTCGCCGCTGTCGAGCAGACTTTCGATCGCAGAGATATATCCGTCGAGGTCGTCGGGCTGGAGGATGATGTCGATATCCGCCGCGAACAGACCTTTGACGATGGTCTCATAGTCGCCGTAATTTTCGGTGATGGCGCCCATCGACATACTGTCGGTGATGACGATACCGTCATATTTCAGCTCTTTGCGGAGCAGCTCGGGAACGACCTTGGAGGACAGGGTAGCGGGGTTGTCGGGATCGAGATCCTCGACGACCAGATGACCGACCATGACCATATCCGCACCGGCTTCGATACCGGATTTGAAGGGAAGCAGCTCGTTCTTCTTCAGCTCGTCGGCGGTTTTTTTGACATAGGCAAAGCCTTCGTGACTGTCTTCATCGGTGTCGCCGTGGCCGGGGAAGTGCTTGAGAACGTTGATAACGCCGCCGTCGTTGAAGCCTTTGACTGCCGAGCTGACAAGCGCTGCCGCCTGTGTGAAATCGTCGGAATAGGCGCGGCTGCCGATGACAGTGTTGTCGGGATTGCTCAGAACGTCCGCGACAGGCGCGTTGTCCATATTGAAGCCCAGCGCGCGGAGGTTTGAGGCGATGATCTCGGCATTGTCGTGGGCGGTCGATTCGCCCTTGTCCTTATATTCGAACATCGGCTTGAATTGTTGGGTACCCAGCTTGCTAGCGACGCGTGCAACGTCGCCGCCTTCTTCGTCGACCGCGATAAACAGCGGGGTCGCGGAATACTTCTGGGAGTTCGAGATCATCTCGGTCGTCTGATCCTGGCTTTCCAGATTATCGGCGAAGTAGATGACGCCGCCGACGGGGTATTCTTCCAGACTGCTTTTGGTCATTTCGCCTGCCTGCGTGACGACGCCGACGGAATCGGAATCATCCAGACCCGCGGTCAGCACCTCGGGGGTTACGATGAACAGCTGGCAGATCTTTTCGCGGTCGGACATTTTTTTCATGTATTCATCCGCCATCGCCGCGTAATCCTTCTTTTCGGTCGGCGCTTCGGTAGGCGGCTCGGTCGGTTCTTTTGTCGGATCGGGCGTCAGGGACGGTTCTTCGGGGATCGCGGGTATCTCGGTGACGGTCGTCTGATCCGTGGGGTTCTGATCCGGCGTCAGGACAAAATGCACCAGCGCGTATACGCCCGCGCCGATGATCGCAAAGCCCAAAACGATCGCGAGGATCATCATGGCGAGCTTTTTGCCGCCGCCTTTCTTGGGCGGCTCGTCGTCAAAACGACCGCCTTTTTCTATCGCGAACACCTTGGTGCTGTCGTCGCTGAAATGCTCCGCCTGTGCTGTTTCTTTTTCTGCTGCATTGATGCGCTCGGACAGTTCGTCCTGCAGCTCGGTTTTCGGGCTGTCTGATACATCGGGTGCGAATCTCGACGGTCCTCTTTCATATCGGGCAGTGTGATTTCCTGTTCTGCGGGGCGCATCGTCATCGATAAAACGAGGCTGTCTAGCCATAATATCACCTGTTTTCCTAACTTTATCAATATTTCTCGGTTAATATTCCAAAAAGGAATATTTATAATCATATGTTACCACAACAGGGACGAATTTGTCACGCGTCATAACAAGACTGTAATCACAGGAAAAAAGGTTGTAATCATCTGGACAACATCAGGCGTCTGGAGTGGGGATCCGGGGATCATGATCCGGATTCGCAGCCATACAAACAGGCTCCGTGCAGCAACACGGAGCCTTCTGTAAAAGAGGAAGCAATGTAATTACTTGTATTCTGTTATCACACAACACCCTGAGCGAGCATCGCGGTAGCGACCTTCTCGAAACCGGCGATGTTCGCGCCGACAACATAGTTGCCTTCGAAGCCGTACTTCTTCGCGGCAGCGTCGAGGTTGCGGAAGATGTTGACCATGATGGTCTGCAGCTTGCTGTCGACTTCTTCGAAGCTCCAGCTCAGGCGCTCGCTGTTCTGGCTCATCTCGAGTGCGGAGGTTGCAACGCCGCCGGCGTTCGCAGCCTTACCGGGCGCAAAGAGTACGCCGTTGTTCTGGAAGTACTCGGTCGCCTCGAGGGTGGTGGGCATATTTGCGCCTTCCGCTACGGCGAGAACGCCGTTCGCAACCAGCTTCTTTGCATCTTCGATGCCAAGCTCATTCTGGGTCGCGCAGGGGAGAGCGATGTCGCACTTGATATCCCATACGTTGGAGCCTTCCGCCTTCTTGTCGTGGTAGACAGCGGAG
>CADBOO010000152.1 GCA_902796225.1 uncultured Ruminococcus sp. | reverse complement strand
GTCGATGAACTTACCGATCATGCTGTGCTCGGAGGTGCCGATGAGGAAGAGATCCTCGCCCTCGATCTTATACATCATCGCGTCCATCTCCGCAAAGGACATGACGCCGGATACGACGTTGGAACGGATCATGAAGGGCGGCACACAATAGGTAAAGCCGCGGTTGATCATAAAGTCGCGCGCATAGGAGATCACCGCCGAGTGCAGGCGCGCGATATCGCCCATCAGGTAGTAGAAGCCGTTGCCGGCGACTTTTCTCGCAGAGTCAAGGTCGATGCCGCTGAGCTTTTCCATGATCTCGGTGTGATAGGGGATCTCAAAGTCCGGTACGACCGGCTCGCCGAAGCGCTCAACCTCGACGTTCTCGGTATCGTTTTTGCCGATCGGGACGGACGGATCGATGATGTTCGGGATGACCATCATGATCTTGGTAACCTTCTCGTTCAGCTCAGCCTCCTGCGCCTCAAGCGCCTTCAGCTCTTCGCCCTGCGCCGCGACCTGCGCCTTCAGCTCTGCGGCTCTTTCTTTTTCGCCGCGGGCAAAGCACCCGCCGATCTCCTTGCTGATCTTGTTGCGGTTGGCGCGAAGGATATCCGCGTCGCCTTTGGCTTTACGAGCCGCCTTATCCAGCTCGATAACCTCGTCTACCAGCGGCAGCTTGTCTTCCTGAAACTTGTTTTTGATGTTCTGTTTTACAATTTCGGGGTTTTCTCTTAAAAATCGAATATCGATCATGTTTATCGCCTCATCTAAGTTTTTTATTCCGGTGCGGTGGTTGTCCGCCGTTTATTCCATTACCATTAATCGTTTTCCATCGGCCTGTTCCACAGATCCGTCAGCTTCGCGGTCAGCTTGAACAGCTCGCCGGGATCATAGAACTCTATGCACAGCGTGCCGCCGGGCTTGCCGGCAAACGGTACGACCTTTACCTTAGTCCCCAGCTCCTGCTCCAGCGTCAGCTCGACCTCCTTATAGATGGTCGGCTGTTTTTTGCGTTCTTTTTTCGACGCCGGCTTATCCGCCGAAAGCTTTTTGACCAGCGCCTCGGTCTCTCTGACGCTCAGTTTTTCATCAGCGACCTTCTTTGCGGCGTCGGCAAGCTTGTTTTTGTCTTCGATCGCCAGCAGCGCTCTTGCGTGACCGGTGCTGATCCGATTGTCCTCAAGCATCGGCTTGACCTCGTCCGGCAGGCTCAGCAGCCGGAGCATATTGGTGACCGCAGGGCGGGATCTGCCGACCGTGCGGGCGACGTCCTCCTGTGTATAGCCGAAATCGTCGATCAGCGCGCGATAGCCTGCGGCTTCCTCCAGAGGACTGAGATCGCTGCGCTGCAGATTCTCGATCAGCGCGATCTGCATGGTCTCGCTGTCGGACAGCTCGCGGATGATCGCGGGGATCTCGCTCTGTCCCGCCAGACGGCAGGCGCGGTAGCGCCTTTCGCCCGCGACGATCTGATACCCTCCGAAGATCTGCGGCCGTACCAGGATCGGCTGCAGCACGCCGTGCTGACGGATGCTTTCCGCCAATTCCGCAAGCGCCTCGTCGTCAAAGCTCTTACGCGGCTGTTTGCGGTTCGGCTCCACCTGCGAGATCTTCAGGGTGACGACCTCGTTCTTGTTCTCGGTATCGTTTTCGATAAATATCGCGCTCAGACCTTTGCCGAGTCCTCCGATTCTTTTAGCCATCCTTATTCTCCTTACGCAGCATTTCCTGTACCAGATTCAAATACGCGTCCGATCCTTTGCAGCTCTTGTCATAATACATGATCGGCATCCCGAAGCTCGGCGCCTCGGAAAGCCTTACGCCGCGGGGGATCACCTGACCGAACACCTTCTTGGGGAAGAACTGCTTGACCTCGTTGACGACCTGCTGGGTCAGATTGAGTCTGCCGTCGTACATCGTCAGCAGCACGCCTTCGATGTAGATATGCTCGTTGAGCTTGCGCTTGACATAGCGCACCGAGTTCATCAGCTGCGAGAGTCCCTCCAGCGCATAGTATTCGCACTGGATCGGAACCAATACGCTGTCGGTCGCCGTCAGCGCGTTGGTGGTGATCAGTCCCAGCGACGGCGGACAGTCGATGATGATATAGTCGTAATACTGTTTGATCGGCAGCAGCGCTTTTTTCAGCCGCGTCGATCGGTCGGATGCGTCCATGATCTCAAATTCCGCCGCCGCAAGGTCGATGCCCGCGGGCATGACGTCGAGATTCTGGAACGCCGTTTTTAAGATGATCTCAGTTGCTTTTGCTCCGTCGACCAACAGATCATAGGTCGATTTTTCGATGCTTCTTTTATCGATACCGACGCCGCTGGTCGCATTCCCCTGGGGATCGATATCGACCAGCAGGGTCTTTTTGCCGTAATAGCCGAACCCCGCCGCGATGTTGACGGCAGAGGTCGTTTTACCGACGCCGCCCTTTTGATTCGCGATTGCGATGATCTTCGCCATTCCTTCACCTTCCCATCCTGTTTGTCCTGTTTTTGATGATCTTTCATCTGTCTGTTCTTTTCAATCAACGCCCTTTATTGTACCATAATTCACCGTTCAATAAAAGCCCTTTTCCGAATTTCGGCAAAATGTTTTTCCGATAAGACGATTCCTGTCGGATGTTTATTGATCGTTTACAAAAAGTTCACTTGCATTTATCGGAATAATATCGTATAATATAATAAATATTTATGTCATTCTCTTAAAACTCTTATCGGAGGTAGGTCTTATGAAAAAATTCCTGTCCCTGACGCTGGTGCTGGTCATGCTGGCTGTCGCTGCGTTTACGGCGATCCCCGCCGGCGCTGAGCCGGATGACGCAGCGGGCAATACCCTTACCGTGTACGCGAACGGAGAATATGCCGGCTCTGTTGCAGTCGGCAACGAATTCATCCTGCGCATCGGTCTGTATGCCGGCGACGTCAAGATCCTCAACGGTCAGATCCATATGGAATATGATTCCACCCATATGTCGTTTATCCCCTATGCTGTCAGCGTTGTGGATGACGACGGCGAGTTGACCGACCCCGAGGTAGAGCTGTACTCCTTCCCGAAATCGATCAATAATTCCGGCGTGGTACTCAATTATTCGGACGTCGGCACGCTCAATTATAACTTTACCCGTGCAGAGGGCGTTTCGGTTTTCAACAGAACCGACAAGCATTTTGCACGCTTCCGCTTCAAGGCGACCGCAGCGGGCAGAGCCGATATCACCCACATCATCCAGTACATGATCAATACGAACGAAGAGCGCGTTTACTATAAAGACCAGGCAAGCACGACGATCAATCCCTACACTCTGATCACCGTTGAGCCTTCCCAGGGCTGTTTCGGCGACGCCGACGGCGATTATGACGTCACGATCCTTGACGCCACCTTCATCCAGCGCACTTCGGCAGGCGTCGACCTGACCTATGATCTCAAGACTGCCGACATTACCGGCGACGGCAGAGTCAGTCTGAAGGACGCGGTCGCTGTCCGCAAGTATCTTGCCGGCAAGGCGTCCGGCTATGACGTCGGCAAATGGATGTTCACCTCCGAGAGCTGATTTGTCCGATAATCCATACGAACAAAAACCCCGAACCGCGGTGTTCGGGGTTTTATATGCTGTAGAAAAACAAAGGGGTTTGCGGTATGAAAACAAAGCTGACCGCGCTCCTGCTTGCGGTATGTCTGCTGCTCGCCGCCTGTTCGGCGGGCGACCCCGCACAGGAGGAAAAAACTGACCCAACCGAATATCCCGCGACCTACAAGCCCGTTTCGCAGATCGACCACTGTGTACTGGAGCCGGACGACCGCGCGCGGCTGAGCGACCGCGACAAGCTGGCATACCGTTCGCTGACCGAATCGATGCTCGCCCGCCGCGACAGCATCACCCTCGATCCGGATACCGTATCCGTCGACGAACTGGTCGATCTGCTGCGCGAGAGTCCCTACTACTATTTCCTCAAAAGCACGCAGATCGACGGCAGCACCGTACGCTTCACCTACGCCTACCCTGCCGATAAGCAGCAGGAGATGCTGACCTTTATCGACGAACAGATGCTCCGCATCGCGAACCACGAGGCAAAGGACAGCGATAACGCCCTCGACGTGATCCTCAAGGTGTACCTCGCCGTCACGCAAGAGATGGAATACGACCTCAAGCGCACCGACAACAAAGAACTGGGATCGCCGCTGTTCACCTATCCCGCCGACGAGATCTACAAGGCGCTGCGCGACAAAAAGAGCCTGTGCTACGGATTTGCCTACGTCATGCGGTTCACGCTGCTCCAGCGCGGTATCGACTGTTTCTGCGTCTACGGACTCTGCACCGCCCACGACGACGGTCACGAATGGATCATCTTCCGCTGTGACGACAAGTGGTTCCACTGCGATCCCGCGTGGGACAGAGCCAAGGAAGGCCATTCCAAGCTGCTCCATTTCGGAAAAACCGACCATGAACGCGAGGTCGACACCCTTGTGATGACCGACTTCTCCTCTTATCACGATCCCGGTTTCGGCGAGGTAAAATGCACCGACGACCGGTTTTCGATCCTGCGCGGCGTCGTCCGCTACACCTTCGCCTCCGGCCACCGTTACTACATGACCGACGTCAACGACAAACAATACGTTTTCGACTCCGAAACACAAGCGTTTGTCGAATGACCGACCAAGCGACCGTCGAGCAGGAGGCTGTCCGTTTGCTGCGCAGCCGACCTCTCACACCGCCGTATGCACCGCATCAAAAGAACCGCTTCCGGGAGAAGCGGTTCTTTTTATTTCCGTTATTCAATTCTATTCAAAATTAGTCAGATCGTAGTCGTCATCGACTGCTTCGATATCGCTCAGATCGACGTCGATATCGTCCTTATCGTCGTCACCCGGTTCATCGGCGTTCTCATCTTTCTTTTTGCGGGACGTTATTCTCTCGGTTCTCTCTGACTTGTCTTCCTTTTCCCGGTTGTCTTCTTTCTCCGCATCGTCTTCGTCTTCATCGTCTTCGTCTTCATCGGTCGTGCTGAGCACATACAGCATGATCGAACAGATCACGACGATGATCGATGTTACGACGACCTGCACGATCGCCAGCACGATTCCCATTTTGATGATAATCGCGCGCACCAGCGTCACGATCGAAAACAGCAGCGCAATGATCGCGACGATCAGCGCGATTTTTGTGACGATGTTGTTCTTTTTTTGTTTCATGTCCGCACCTCCCGATGCTTTACAGAACATACTCCTTGATCTTAAAGACGTTTCCGTCCATGATTTTCCACTTGGCGCAGATCTCGCTTTCATCCTCAACGGGCGGCGATATCTCCTGATGGATATACAGCCCGTCGATACCGGCGTTCTTTGCGCCCATCATATCGGAATTCTTATCGTTGCCGATCATGATGCTTTCGCTTTTGTTCAGATGATATTTTTCGAACAGCTTTTCAAAGAACTGCCGCTGGGGCTTGCAGACCTTTTCCTCTGAGCTGATCATCACGCCGTCAAAATAATCGTAGATCCCCAGCTCTTCCATCTCGGGAACGGTAAAGCTTTCCTGGGCGTTGGACAGCAGATAGATCCGCTTGTTCTCCGCCTTCAGCGTTTGCAGCAGATCGAGCACGCCGTCATACAGCTTCAGCTTTTCGGTAGACGCTTTGCGAAAGCGCTTCGCGGTATCTCTGAGCAGATCGATATCCGCTTTGACGCCCTTTTCCGCATACAGCCGTTTGAAAACCTCCAGCAGATCGATATCGATATGCTGATACGTGGGGTGTCTGAGCTTTTCCCGCAGCGTCGCGATACGCACATATTTTTTGTAGCGCGCCATCAGCTCGGAAGGGCTGTAGGAAGCCTTGCCCTGTGCAAAGACCGACACCGCCTTGCGCCAGAAGTTCAGCGAATATTCATCCGTACGGATATCGACCAGCGTTCCGTATAAATCAAAGATATAGTTCCGATACATGTATACCCTCCCGGAATCCCTTTCCTATTATTTTACCATAAAAAACCCGAAAGTCTATATACATGATAAAAAAATGTCCCTCTGCAAGGCGCGAATATTTTAGGAAATAACGATAAAAACCGCGCCCCGGACGGCTGCTCGCAGGGGACGGCGCCGACGCGCGTATCCGACGTACCGGATGGCTGAAATGAAGTTTTCCTGTCCGCGGCATCCGATACCGCAGCGCTCTTTTTTTCTTTTGAAAAACCGGAAACGATTATTTGTCATATTTTTGTCATTTTTTTGTCTTTTTCCTGTTGATTATCCTTTACATAGAGGGCGAAAAGTGGTAATATAGTAGCGTGAGAAGTCTGCGCGGACAAGTCATTCCGCACAGCGCACAATTAATCAGACCGGTGTAAGACCGAGCTCATCTTACAGCGGCCGAAAATAGGAGGAAAATATGGCTAGAAAAATGAAAACCATGGACGGCAACAACGCCGCGGCTTATGTGTCCTACGCATTTACCGAGGTTGCGGGCATCTACCCGATCACACCGTCCAGCCCGATGGCAGACTATGTTGACCAGTGGTCTGCTCAGGGTCAGAAGAACATCTTCGGCACTACCGTCAAGGTAGAAGAGATGCAGTCCGAGGCAGGCGCGGCAGGTACCGTTCACGGCTCGCTGAACGCGGGTGCGCTGACCACCACCTACACCGCTTCCCAGGGTCTGCTCCTCATGATCCCGAATATGTACAAGATCGCGGGCGAACTGCTCCCGTCCGTCTTCCACGTATCCGCCCGCTGCGTAGCGTCTCACGCGCTGAACATCTTCGGCGACCACAGCGACGTTTATGCCTGCCGTCAGACCGGCTTTGCAATGCTGGCTGAGACAAACCCCCAGGAAGTCATGGATCTGGGCGCTGTCGCTCACCTCGCTTCCATCAAGGGCAGAGTTCCGTTCATCAACTTCTTCGACGGCTTCCGCACCTCCCACGAGATCCAGAAGATCGAGATCTGGGACTATGAAGACCTCAAAGAGATGACCGACATGGACGCTGTCAAGGCGTTCCGCAAGCGCGCCCTCAACCCCGAGCATCCCACCATGCGCGGTTCCCACGAGAACGGCGACATCTTCTTCCAGCACCGCGAGGCGTGCAACAAGTACTACAACGCCCTGCCCGCTATCGTAGAGGATTACATGGACAAGGTCAACCAGAAGCTCGGCACCGACTACAAACTGTTCAACTACTACGGCGCTCCCGACGCAGACCGCGTCATCGTAGCGATGGGCTCTATCTGCGACGTCGCGGAAGAAGTCATCGACTACATGAACGCTGCCGGCGAGAAGGTCGGTCTGGTCAAGGTCAGACTCTACCGTCCGTTCTGCGCCGACAAGCTCATCGAGGCGATCCCCGCCACCGCAAAGAAGATCGCGGTCCTCGACCGTACAAAGGAACCCGGCGCTCTGGGCGAGCCGCTCTACCTCGACGTAGTTGCCGCTCTCGCAGCGAACGGCTGCACCGCAAAGGTTGTCGGCGGCAGATACGGTCTCGGCTCCAAGGATACGCCTCCTTCAAGCGTATTCGCTGTTTACAAGGAACTCGCGAAAGACGCTCCCCGTCACAACTTCACCCTCGGTATCGTCGACGACGTCACCGATCTGTCCCTGCCCGAGGAACCCGCTCCCAACACCGC
>CADBOO010000151.1 GCA_902796225.1 uncultured Ruminococcus sp. | reverse complement strand
TAATTTGTGTTTTGTTACTTGCAAACCACAATATCTTGTGCTACAATTCTAATTGCATTCAAGATAAAGTGTGTTCGGGTTCAGCGGACACCCACGTTTTTGGACGAAAACAAACAAAAAACAGAAATAATCGAGGAAAGAGGAGATTAACATGACAATCACAGTAACCGGCGGAACCCTTCCGCAGGCAGAAATCAATGCTTACGTAGCACAGATCAAGGAAGCCAATCCCGACAAGTACATCAAGACAGTCGATATCACCGTCGACGGCGAGTATGTTGACGTCAACTACACCTATGACAACGTTCCCTTCGAGCGTATCCGCCGCATCACCGGTTACCTTGTCGGCACCATCGATCGCTTCAATGACGCAAAGCGCGCTGAGGTCCAGGACAGAGTTAAGCACAGCGTAGACTGCGGCTGCTCTCTCGAAGAGATCGCTTGAAAGTAATTTCTTTTTCGGAAAAATAACTCAAATGAAGCCGGTCGGATCATCCGACCGGCTTTTTGTTATCCGATCAGTCCGAAGCTGACCGACAAAGCTCTGTTTATTTCTTTCATAGAATTAAAATCGACCGATCCCATCTTTTCCTTCAGACGGCGTTTGTCTAATGTACGCACCTGCTCGAGCAGCACGACGCTGTCCTTTGACAGCCCGCATCCCTCCGCTTCGATCGGAATATGTGTCGGCAGCTTGGTTTTGCTTTGCCTGCTGGTGATCGCAGCGGCGATGACGGTGGGGGAGTACCGGTTGCCTACGTCGTTCTGCACGATCAGCACCGGTCGGATGCCTCCCTGTTCGCTGCCGACGACCGGACTGAGATCGGCATAAAAGATATCTCCGCGTTTGATATTCACGTTTTCACGCTCCTGAAAGTCTTTTTCTGTTATTATTCTTGACGGCTTTGCGGGCGGTTATTCGATTTTTCATCAAATTCGCTGATTTCGATGACCGCGTCCATCCCGAGCTGTTCCCCGACAGCCTGCCGGATCGCTTGAACGGTATGACTCCCGACAGTCCCCGTCAGCCGCATCGTCAGGATCTTTTTGCCGGGTCCGTAGTCATGGATTGCGATATCGTCTACCGAACGGATCCCGCCGAGATCCTCGAGGATCTCATACAGCCGGTCTGTTGTTTGCACATCCGGCTTTGTCCCCAGCAGCGGCGCAAGGCTGTTTTTTGCCGTGATGATCCCCGCAGTGAGGATACATCCCGCGACCAAAAGTCCTGTCCATCCGTCTATGCTGATCCCCGTGAACTCCTGCACGGTGATCGACAGGATGATTGCCCCGGTCGCCATACAGTCACAGATCGAGTCGACTGCGACGGATCTGAGCCCCGCGGAGTCGATCATATCGCCGATCCTATAGTTATAGCGGTACATATACGCCTTGACCGCAATCGAGAACAGCAGGATGCCGATAACGACCGGCGAGCTTTCCACTGCCGACGGTCGGACGATCTTTTCGACTGACGACAGGATCATCCTGCCGCTGACGATCAGGATCGCGCCGGCGATCACCAGTCCCGATAGATATTCAAGCCTGCCCAGCCCGAACGGAAATCGCCGTGTCGGCTTTTTCGAGGCGAGCGGAAACGCAAGCAGCGCCAGCAGATGAGCGCCTGCATCGGCAAGATTATTATATGCGTCGGCGGTGATCGCAACAGAACCGCTCAGGATCCCGGCGACGTTTTTTGTCGCAAACAACAGCAGATCGAAGAAGATACCCATCGCGCCGAGAATGATCCCGACGCGTTTTCTCCCGCAACAGTTGTCGCTGCATAGATACTTTCGGATGAGATACCGTGTCATGCAAACTCCGTCTATTGAATAATCGTGATCGTTGTGTTATAATCCGTATGTCAATTACCTTATACTATGACCGGAGCGGGAGTAACGTGAGTAAAAGAACCAAAGGCATTGTCTATATCGTACTGTCGGCGCTGTTGTTCGCGCTGATGAATATGTTCGTCAAATTATCGGGCGATCTGCCGGTATTCGAAAAGGCGTTTTTTCGCAATCTGATCGCCGCGATCATCGCGCTTATTGTTCTTTTAAAGAATCATGAGCCGATGCGCCCGACCGTCAGGGGCAGCCTGAAATACCTGATCCTGCGCACTCTGTTCGGATTGGGCGGCGTGCTGTGCAATTTCTGGGCGGTCAGCAAAATGGTCATCAGCGATTCGTCGATCCTCAACAAGATGTCGCCGTTTTTCGCTGTCGTATTCGCGTATCTGTTCGTCAAAGAACGCCCGCGGTTTTTCCAGTGGCTGACGCTGCTGGGCGCGCTGTTCGGCGCGGTATTTGTGATCAAACCCGGATTTGCGAACGCGGCGTTCATCCCCGCGCTGATCGCATTCCTCGGCGGCGTTCTGGCGGGAGCCGCCTACGGATGCGTCCGCAAGCTCGGACTGATGGGGGAGAACAACCCGTTTATCGTCTTCTTTTTCTCGACCGGCTCGACCCTGATCATCACCCCGATGATGATCGCGACCTATCAGCCGATGGAACTGTGGCAGCTTGGATGCCTGCTGTTGGCGGGCGTATCTGCGGCATTGGCGCAGTTCAGCATCACCGCCGCCTACACCTGCGCGCCGCCGAAAGAGATCTCCGTCTACGATTTTTCACAGGTCATTTTCACTTCGCTGATCAGCATATTTGTATTTTCCGCCGTACCGGATCTCTACAGCTTTATCGGCTACTTCATCATCGTGTCGATGGCGCTGGTCAATTACTTTTTGAGCAACCGCAAAGCATCGTGATGGTGATAATTACTATTTTTCAACGATTTAACGCATTAAATATGTAACAATAAATGCTTGACAAATTTCAGTTTTGTGATACAATTCAAAGTACAATCTTTAAAGGCTGTGACGAAGACGGTCAGGGACAGATATTTTCAGAGAGCCGGCGGTTGCTGTGAGCCGGTAATAGCGTCCTCAGTACCCATCCCTTCCGAGCCGGAGGCCCGAAATGCATATGGATATATGCTGAGTAGATACCTCCCGTGATTGCTGCGTTAATGCATAGGGGTTGATGGACCCTGAAGCGGCAGTAGTTTTACTGCAAATTGAGTGGTACCGCGGATGTGATTTTCACACTCGTCTCAATGCTGATTGAGACGGGTGTTTTTTCATGATTTGCGTACATTCATTCCATCGAACTAATCAAATCATAGTTTGGGAGGAATCAAGATGTCAGTTGTAGAAAATGAAAAGCTGTTGGAGGTAGCACGCAGAATTCGCGAGATGCGCGAGATCTCAGGCTTTACGGTTGACGAAATGGCAGAAAAAACCGAGGTGACCCCTGCGGAATACCTCGCCTTTGAAGAGGGCAGGGAAGACTTTCCCTTCACCTTCATCCACAAGTGCGCCTTGGCGTTCGGACTGGGTATCACCGATATTCTCGAGGGTGAGTCCGCAAGGCTTTCCAGCTACACCGTCACCCGCCGCGGCGGCGGACGCCAGACGGCGGAGGAAGAGGGTATTTCCATCGTCAACGTCGCCCCGATGTTCAAGAACAAGATCGCCGAGCCGTATTTCTGTAAGTACGACTACGAAGAGTCGCTCCAGAATAAGCCGATCCATCTGACCAAGCACAACGGTCAGGAATTCGACTTTGTCCTGTCCGGCAAGATGAAGATCCAGATCGGCGATAATTTCGAGGTTCTCGCCGCGGGCGACAGCATCTACTACAATTCGTCCACACCCCACGGCATGATCGCCGTCGACGGCGCAGACTGCAAATTCATCGCCATCATCCTCCCCGGCGAAAAGGAGACCCAGGAGGTCGACGACGAGCTCATGCGCGCCCATATCGCGCACAAGCCGCTGATCTCCGAACAGTTCGTCAAGACCATCGAGGACGAAAACGGCTGCCTGAAGGCGATCAGCTTCAAAAACGAGGACAAATTCAATTTTGCCTTCGATTGTGTCGACGCGATCGCCAACAATACGCCCGACAAGCTCGCGATGCTCCACATCGACAAAAACAAGCTGACCCGCACCTTCACCTTTAACGACATGAAGCGCCGTTCCAACCAGACCGCGAACTATTTCAAGTCGCTCGGTATCAAGAAGGGCGACCGTGTCATGCTTGTCCTCAAGCGCCACTACGAGTTCTGGTTCTCCATGCTCGCACTGCATAAGCTGGGCGCGATTGCGATTCCCGCGACCAACCAGCTGCTCGCGCACGACTTTGAGTACCGCTTCCAATCCGCCGGCGTTTCCGCAATCGTCGCGACAGCCGACGGCGCGGTAGCCGATGCGGTCGATCAGGCACAGAAAACCTGCCCGACCCTCGTCACCAAGATCCTTGTCGGCGGTCAGCGTTACGGCTGGCACGATTTTGACAGCGAATACGAGCTGTACTCCACCCATTTCTACCGTACCGTCGAGACCCCCTGCGGCGACGATACCATGGTCATGTTCTTCACCTCCGGCACCACTGGTTATCCGAAGATCGCCGAGCACAGCTATAAATACGCGCTGGGACATTATGTCACCGCAAAATACTGGCACGGCGTCGATCCCGACGGCCTGCACTTCACCATTTCCGATACCGGCTGGGGCAAGGCGCTGTGGGGAAAATTCTACGGCCAGTGGCTTTCCGAGGGCGCGGTCTTTACCTACGACTTCGACCGCTTCCATGCCGAGGACATCCTGCCGATGTTCGCAAAGCACCATATCACCACCTTCTGTGCGCCGCCTACCATGCTGCGCATGATGATCAAGGAGGATATCAGCAAGTACGACCTTTCCAGCATCGTCCATATGACGACTGCCGGCGAGGCGTTGAATCCCGAGGTCTACCGTCAATTCAAGAAGGCGACGGGACTTCGTATCATGGAGGGCTTCGGTCAGACCGAGACCACCCTCACCATCGGCAACCTCTTCGGCACAGCGCCGAAGATCGGTTCCATGGGCAAGCCCATCCCCGGATATGATATCGATATTGTCGATCCCGACGGCAAGCCTGTTCCCGACGGCGAGCCGGGCGAGATCGTCATCCGCACCGACAAACGCGTACCCTGCGGACTGTTCAAGGGCTACTACGGCAACGAAGAAGCGACCAAAGCCGCATGGCATGACGGCATGTACCACACCGGCGATACCGCGTGGCGCGACGAGGACGGTTACTTCTGGTATGTCGGCAGAGTCGACGACGTCATCAAGTCCTCCGGCTATCGCATCGGTCCGTTCGAGATCGAGTCTGTCATCATGGAGCTGCCGTATGTTTTGGAATGCGGCGTATCCGCAGAGCCCGACGAGGTGCGCGGTCAGGTCGTCAAGGCGTCCGTCGTGCTGGTCAAGGGCACCGAGGGTACCGACGCGCTGAAGAAAGAGATCCAGGATTATGTCAAGCAACATACCGCGCCGTACAAGTACCCGCGTATCGTGGTGTTCCGCGACAGCCTGCCCAAGACCATCAGCGGCAAGATCCAGCGCAACAAATTATAAAAGGCTCCCTTTTCTGAGGGAGCCGGCGCGAAGCGCCTGAGGATTGACGATTCATTACGATTATTTGTTGTCAAATCCTACAAATATGATACAACTTTCCTGTTGACAAATACCAAAGATTGTGATAACATGATGTACGATAAAGGCTGTGACGAAGAGGGCTCGGTCTGTCATCACTCAGAGAAGGGGCGGTTGGTGAAAGCTCCCGTGATGATTTCCGTGTTTGTAGCTTCTGAGCCGGGGAGAAGAAAGTCGGCGTTTGCCGGTGATTAGACCTCCTCCGTGACGACTGCGTAAATGTCTGGGGGTTGATGGACCCTGAGAGTGGTATCGCCGCGATAGCGGCGTGCAATTTGAGTGGTACCGCGGATGTGATTTTCACACTCGTCTCAAAGTTATTGCTTTGGGACGAGTTTTT
>CADBOO010000150.1 GCA_902796225.1 uncultured Ruminococcus sp. | reverse complement strand
GAATTAGGAATTGGGAGGAGCAACGATGCGCTGCTCCTCCCTTTGAGGTTTATGTATGTTACACAACATTTTTGACGCGCACGCGCATTACGACGACAAGTGGTTCGACGAGGATCGGGTCGATCTCTTATCCTCCATGCCCGAAAAGGGCGTCTGCGGGATCGTCAATGCCTCGGTCGATCTTGCGACCGCAAAAATTGCGATAAGCTACGCCGAGCAGTATCCGTTCATGTACGCCTGTGCGGGGATCCATCCCGAGAATCTTGACGGACTTGCAGACGATTACCTTGACCGGCTTGCAGAAATGTATCGGCATCCGAAGGTTGTCGCGATCGGCGAGATCGGGCTGGATTATCACTGGGATATCGAAAAGCCGCTGCAGCAGCGTGTTTTTGAAGAGCAGCTGCAGCTTGCAAAGGAGCTGGACGCGCCGGTGGTCATCCACGACCGAGAGGCGCACGGCGACGTGATGGAACTGCTGAGAAAGTACCGCCCGAAGGGGCTGATGCACTGCTACTCCGGATCGGTCGAAATGCTCAAAGAGGTGCTCAAGCTCGGGCTGTACATCTCGCTCGGCGGTACGGTCACCTTCAAGAACGCCCGGGTTCCTGTCGAGGTCGCCGCCGCAGTACCGCTTGACAGACTCTTGCTCGAAACCGACGCGCCCTACCTCAGTCCCGTGCCGTTCCGCGGCAAGCGCAACGACAGCTCCCGCATCGAATATACCGCCGTCAGAATCGCCGAGATCCGCGGCATGGATCCGCAGGAGCTTTTGGATATCACCGCCGAAAACGCCCGCCGAATGTACAACATCCAATAAAAACGACCCCTGACGCTGATCGTCAGGGGTTTTGTGTTACAGTTCCATATCCAGCTCGACCGGACAGTGATCCGAGCCGTAGATCTCGGTGTGGATCTTTGCGTCGGTGACGTTCTCCGTGATCCTGTCGGACACGATGAAATAGTCGATGCGCCATCCTGCGTTGTTTTTGCGGGCGTTGAAGCGGTAGCTCCACCATGAGTACACGCCCTCGACGTCGGGGTTCAGACTGCGCCAGGTATCGGTGAAGCCGGAACTGAGTACGACGGTCATTTTGGCGCGTTCCTCGTCGGTAAAGCCCGCGTTTTTGCGGTTCGACTTCGGATTCTTCAGGTCGATCTCCTGATGGGCGACGTTGAGGTCGCCGCAGTAGATGACGGGCTTTGTTTCGTCAAGGCGTTGGATGTAGGCGAGGAAATCGTCCTCCCACTGCATCCGGTAGTCCAGACGTTTCAAGCCGTCCCGCGAATTCGGTGTATAGACCGTGACGAGGTAAAAGTTCTCATACTCGAGGGTGATGACGCGGCCCTCGTGATCGTGTTCCTCTATGCCGATCCCGTAGCTGACGGACAGCGGCGTGTGCTTTGTAAAGATCGCGGTGCCGGAGTAGCCTTTTTTCTCGGCATAGTTCCAGTAGCTTTCATAACCGTCAAAGCGCAGGTCGATCTGACCCTCCTGCAGTTTCGTTTCCTGCAGGCAGAAGAAATCCGCGTCAAGTTCGGTGAAAATATCTTTGAATCCTTTGCCGACAACGGCACGCAGACCGTTGACGTTCCATGAGATGAATTTCATATTATTCCTCTTTCAATGACGCTACGATGGTTTCGAAGTGCATACTGTGGCTCGCTTTGACCAGCACCGCGTCGCCCTCTTTGAGCAGATCGCCGATCGCGGCGATACAATCCTCGACGGTATCAAAGTACACCGCGCCGTCGCCGAAGCCCTCGGCGGTCGCTTTGCTCAGCGCGCCGACCGAGATCAGCAGGTCAACGCCCTTTTCTTTTGCATATGCGCCGACTTCTTTGTGAAGCGCCAGTTCGTCGGCGCCCAGCTCTTTCATATCGCCGAGCAGGGCAACCGTCCTGCCGCTGAAATTGGACAGGGTGTTCAGCCCCGCCTTGGTCGAGGTGGGATTGGCGTTATAGCAGTCGTCGATGACCGTCATGCCGCGGGTATGGATGATATGATTGCGCGAGCCGACGTTTTCAAAGCTTTCGATCCCTTTTTTGATCTGCGCATCCGTCAGTCCCAGCTGTTTGCCGACCGCCATCGCGCAAAGCGCGTTGAGCACATTGTGGCGACCCATCGCGGGGATGGTGACGTTGATCACGCTGTCGCCGTGATGCAGGGTACAACGAACGCCGTCGAGCAGCAATTCTTCGATATGATCGGCATAGTATTCATCCGTCGGGTCGGTGCCGTAGAAGATCGGCTTGACGCCCTGATAGTCCGTGACGGTACACAGCTTGTCGTCGTCATGGCACAGGATGATCGTTCCGTTGTCCTTGAGATACGTGAACATCTCGGTCTTTGCCTTCAGCACGCCGTCGCGGTCGCCGAGATTCTCCAGGTGACAGTAACCGATATTGGTGATGACCGAGATATCGGGGCGCACCATCTTGGATAGGCGCGTCATTTCGCCGAAGCCGGAGATGCCCATCTCGATCACAGCCGCCTCGTGGCTTTCCTCCAGCCCGAATAAGGTCAGCGGAACGCCCAGCTCGTTATTGAAGTTGCCGGCGGTCTTATGGACATTGTACTTCTGACTCAGCACAGACGAGATCAGCTCTTTTGTCGAGGTCTTGCCGACGCTGCCGGTCACGCCGATGAACGGGATCGTGAACAGCGAGCGGTAGTATTCGGCGATCCCCTTGAGAGCGACGAGGGTGGATTCCACCTGAATATAGGGCGTGTCGATCTCAGGCGCATCCTCGCACAGCGCGCATACAGCGCCCTGTTCGACCGTCATGGTGATAAAGCGGTGACCGTCGACGCGTTCGCCTTTGATAGCGGCGAAGAGCGATCCTTCAGCCGCCTTGCGGCTGTCGGTCACGATGGAAGTGATAACAAGGTCAGGGTCGCCGTGCAGCATCCCGCCGCACGCGGCTGCGACCTCATGTAAGGTGATAGGTTTCATGGATTCCTCCGGAATCAGATAATGAATAATGGAGAATGGGTAATGGATAATGGTTTTTGTATCACGCAGCAACCGTTATCCGGTTTATTTTTTTAAACTCAGCTCGATGATCTTCTCGCACAGCTCGGGATAGCCGATACCGGCGGCAGCGGCCTCCTGCGGGAGCAGCGACATCGGCGTCATGCCGGGCAGGGTGTTTGCCTCAAGACAGTAAAAGCGGTTGTGCTTGTCGAGCAGAAAATCAACTCTGCCGTAGACCTTCAGCCGCAGCACCTCAAAGGCATGCTCTGCCTCGCGCTGCATTCTTTCGGCGATCTTCGGATCGAGCTGAGCAGGACAGATTTCTTCCGTTGCGCCCGCCTGATACTTGTTCTCATAGTCATACCATCCGTTTTTCGGGATGATCTCGATGACGGGCAGAGCTTTGCCGCCGAGAACGCCGACCGAGAACTCTCTGCCTTTGATGTATTCCTCGACCAGCACGTCGTCGTCATAGGTGAACGCCGCGGCGAGCGCAGCGACAAAATCATCATGATCCGCTGCGATATGTACGCCGACGGACGAGCCTGCGGAGCAGGGCTTGATGACGCAGGGAAAGGACGTCCAGCTGTCGACATAACCGTCGACGATGAATTCGCGCTTGTACAGCTTGCTCTTGGGAGTCGGCACGCCCGAATTGAGGAAGATTCCTTTGGTTACGCCCTTGTGCATGGCGATCGCCGCGCCCAGCATATCCGAACCGGTATACCTGACGCCGTTGAGCTTCAGCGCCGCCTGAACGGTACCGTCCTCACCCTCGCCGCCGTGCAGTCCCAAAAAGGTGATATCCGCTGCGCGGCAGATATCCAGCACATGGTCGCCGAAGTAAACGTTTGACCGGTTTTTGCGGCTCTTTTTGACCGCCTCGATATCGGGCGCTTCTTTTTTGATAACAGCGTTATCGGAAAAGTCGTATTGACTTTCAAACAGCGCGTCAATGCTGTCGAGGGGCTCCTCATAGCCCATGTACGGGTCGACGGTCACGACCTGATGCCCCTTTGACCGCAACGCCTCGGAGATCTTCGATCCCGACAGGATCGATACGTCACGCTCGGAGGAGATCCCTCCGGCAAGTACAACGATTCTCATATGATTTCCTCCCAATATTGGCAGGGATCAGGTCAGGAATTCCTAATCCCTGATTCCTAATTCCTAATTCCTAATTTATAATTCCTAATCCCTGATTCCTAATTCCTAATTTCTGATTTCTAATTTCTAATTCCTAATTTCTAATTCCTGATTCCTAATTCCTAATTCTTAATAGTCGTTTATTCTCCGATTATCTTAATCAATGCATGCTTACGGCGTTTGCCGTCCAGCTCATAATAGAAGATCTGCTCCCATGTGCCGAAGTCAAGCTGACCGTCCGTGATCGCGCATACGACCTCGCGCCCCATGACGGTGCGCTTTAAGTGTGCGTCGGCGTTATCTTCAAAGCCGTTGTGGTCATATTGGGAGTAGGGCTTTTCGGGCGCCAGCTTCTCGAGCCATCTCTCATAGTCCCGATGCAGCCCCGGTTCGTCGTCGTTGATAAAAACGGACGCGGTGATGTTCATCGCGTTGACCAGAACGAGTCCTTCTTTGATCCCGCTCTCGCGGATCGCGTCCTCGACGTCGCGGGTGATGTTGATGATCTGTCTGCGATGCGGCACATTGAACCACAGCTCCTTGCGATAGCTTTTCATATTCTCTCCTTGACCGTTATCCGTTAAAACATAAAGCTGTTAAAGCCCCAGTTTTCGGTTTCCTCAAATTTGACGTACACATGATCGCCGTCGACGCCCATGAATTCCTCGGCGATGCCGCACAGGCGCTCGGTCAGCTTTTCATACGCCGCGCGGGGCGCAGAGTGCAGCAGCGACACGTCAAAGAACGCGATCGGCTTGTCGTTTTCGCCGCCGAAGTACAACCGGCGGTTATCCTCGATCTCGACCATCAGGTAGTTTTCTGATTTGCCCAGCAGGGTGATCGCTTCGCCGAGGGCGGACTTTATTTCAATTTCCTTTGCAGGACTGACGGTATTCGAAAACTTTGCGTTGATAAAAGGCATGATACTCTCTCCTCAGACAGTTAATGATTTGCGGGCGCAAAAGTCCCGCCGTCCGCTGTTATCCGTTATCCGAACAACAGCCGTATACACATTTATTATAATACAGATATGCGTGATACGCAAGCAAAATAATCGTCACAAAACCGACTTTATTTTCTTTTTCCATATTGCTTCCGTATGGATTCAATGTTATAATATATTCGGATGAATGTATTTTCATTTGAAATACTGTTTCAGGAGGAATTATTATGCCATTAGTTAATGCGAAAGAAATGCTCACCAAGGCAAAGGCAGGCCACTATGCAGTCGGTCAGTTCAACATCAACAACCTTGAGTGGACAAAGGCGATCCTGCTCACCGCGGAAGAACTGAAGTCCCCCGTTATCCTCGGTGTTTCCGAGGGCGCCGGCAAGTATATGTGCGGCTACAAGACCGTCGTCGGCATGGTCAACGGCATGATCGAAGAGCTCGGTATCACCGTTCCGGTCGCTCTGCATCTCGACCACGGCTCCTATGAGGGCGCCAAGAAGTGCATCGAGGCGGGTTTCTCGTCCATCATGTTCGACGGCTCTCACTATCCGATCGAAGAAAACTTCGAGAAAACCAAGGAACTCGTCGGTATCTGTGACGAGCTGGGTCTGTCCATTGAGGCAGAGGTCGGCTCTATCGGCGGCGAGGAAGACGGCGTTGTCGGTATGGGCGAATGCGCAGATCCCGACGAGTGCAAGATGATCGCGGATCTCGGCGTCACCATGCTGGCGGCGGGCATCGGCAACATCCACGGCGTTTATCCCGAGAATTGGCCGGGACTCAGCTTTGAGACCCTCGACGCGATCCAGGCGAAGACCGGCGCGATGCCGCTTGTTCTCCACGGCGGTACCGGTATCCCGGACGACATGATCCAGAAGGCGATCTCGCTGGGCGTCAGCAAGATCAACGTCAACACCGAGTGCCAGCTCGTATTTGCCGAGGCGACCCGCGCGTACATCGAGGCGGGCAAGGACAAGCAGGGCAAGGGCTTCGACCCCAGAAAGCTGCTCGCTCCCGGTACCGAGGCGATCAAAGCCAAGGTCAAAGAGAAGATGGAGATCTTCGGTTCTGTCGGCAAGGCTTAATCACACATCCTACTGTGACCCGTCCGTTTGGGCGGGTTACTTTTTTGCAATTTCAGTTTACGATGTTGTCGTAATGGTTTACTTTTCTGCGGGGAACAGGTACTATTACTATGAATCATTATAGGAGTTGAGTGATATGAAAAAGACACTTTCCCTGATCCTGTGTCTGTTGATCCTGCTATCGGCGCTCGGCGTATCAACAGCCTTCGCCGATGAAACCGTAACCCCGGACGTTACGGAATCGCCCTCAGCGGCGTCGACAGACGCACCGACTCAAGCGCCGACCCAAGCGCCGACTCAAGCACCCACTCAGGCGCCCACACAAGCACCGACTCAAGCGCCGACCCAAGCGCCCACAGAAGAACCCGCAAGCCATGCGGTACCGCAGGTGTACATCGTCACGGACGAGAATAACGGACTGTCGCTCAAAAAAGCCGACGGCTATACCGCCGCGACGATGACGGTGATCGATACGGACGGCACACAGATCGGCGGTGAGGGACAGGTCAAGATCAGGGGCAACAGTACCCAGAATCTCAACAAGAAGTCCTACACCTTCAAGTATTCCAAAAAGACGGACGTCCTCGGAATGGGCAAGGCGAAAAAATGGGCGCTGGTGGCGAATATGTTCGATCCCACGCTGCTTCGGAACAACGTCGCTTTCACAACCGCGCAGACGCTTGGTCTGGAATACACCTCTCTGTTCAGGGTCGTCGAGGTCTGGATGGACGGCAGCTTCCGCGGCTGTTATAATCTGATCGAGCCGGTGCAGGAGGGCAAGACCCGCGTTGATATCGATATCGAGTCCAACGGCGGCAAAAAGGACTTTATCATCGAGCGCGAGTACAATCACGTCGATGAAGGCGTTGTGTATTTCAAATCAAAAGGCTTACGCTTTGCGTGCAAAGAACCCGACCCGCCCAATGAAGAACAGCTTGCCTATATCCAGAGCACGGTCGACGATATCTTTGATGCGCTGAACAGCGGCAATCGCGCAGAGATCGAAAAGAAGGTCGATATCGAATCGTTTGCAAAATTCTATCTGCTCAACGAGTTCGTCAAAGAGGTCGACTTCAACTACAGCTCAACCTTCTTCTATTATAAGGACGGCAAGCTCTATGCCGGTCCTCCGTGGGACTACGACCTTTCGATGGGCAACGAAGACGCCGCTGCGTCCGAAAACTATGCTTCCGCCAACAAGACGTCGGATCTGTACTGTAATGACAAGCATTTTTACTGGCGGCTCTGCAAACACGACTGGTTCTTTGACGCCGTGCGCGCAGAGTATCTGAAGCACAGCGCGTATCTTGACAACATCGGCGCGCAGGGCGGATTGATCGATACGCTCTATGCCGTGAACCGTCAGCCGATCGACAACAATTTCCTTGTCGCCAAATGGAGCCGTTCCGCGTATTATCAGAACATCAACCGTAAACCCTCTTCCGTCTATTCGGAAAACCTCGACTATTTCAAGACATGGTGTTTCGAACGCGCCGCGTGGCTGAAAGGCTACTTCACGGAGAATATCACGGCGTATATCATCGGCGACGCGGACGGAGATGAAATCCTGTCCGTCCTGGACGCTACCGCGGTCCAGCGGAAGATCGCCTCGATGTCCTTAAATAACTTTGTGACATACGCCGCCGATTCCGACTGCGACGCCTCGCTGACGGTCCTTGACGCGACCGCGATCCAGCGCAAGCTGGTAGATTTCGAAGTTCCCTATACCGGCGAACAGATGTACAGAAAAGCATCATAAACAACAGAACAAGGGGAAGGCCGCAGACTGCATATGCCGTCTGCGGCCTTTTTACAAGGAGCATTAAAATGAAGAAGTAATCAGATTGATCAAAGCTCGGTATCGGTGGCGACTCTGCCGATCTGCAGGGGCAGATTGCCGTTGCGTGCTCTCAGCGCGTCAAGGAAATCCTTCTCGCTTTTTTCGCGCTTGAAGCTGATCTGATATCTGAGCTCATAGACGCTGCCCATCTGGACGGTTTTGACGGCGACCAGCTCCCGGCGTGTAGTGAACTCGGAGAAGATGTCGTCAAACAGACCGTTGTAGTCGAGATTCTCGGGGATATCGATCTTCAGCTCTTTTTTGGCGGTGCTGCCGAAGGGAGTGGAGAAGAGGATCATCCACACCGCGCATATTGCGATCGCGCCGAACGCCGCAAAGGTGACGTATCCGGTGCCGCAGGCAAGGCCGATCGCCATAGAGAGCATGATCGCAAGGATCTCGCGGCTGTTGCCGGGCTGTGAACGAAAGCGGACCAGAGAGAATACGCCGACGACTGCGATGCCGGTGCCGAGATTGCCGTTGACCATGATGATCAGCATGGCGACGATCGGCGGCAGCAGCGCGAGGGTTACCGCAAAGTTTTTTGAGCAATAGCTCTTGAACATATATACAAGCGCGGAGATGATGCCGAGTACCAGTGCTACGCCGGTGATCAGCGCGCCGTTTGCTAAAGTCAGGCTTTCGCCCGAGGTGATAATGCTGTCAAAAGTCATGATGTTCTTCCTCCTGATTATGATGAATAGTAAATTTTGAACGGTGTTTATTATCCGCTGCGCTCAGACGATCGTATCAATGGGTGCGGCGATCATCTGATCAAGCGAAAATCCATGTATCCGGCGATCCTTCTTTTTGTGCGGCACTGGGTATGCGTGTTGCCGCGGTTTCTTCAGAATCCCGCCGCCATCCTGTAGCGCTTCTGATTGAACAGGAACTGCTGTTTGCGGCGGATATGGGCGGTGCCGAATTTTGAGAAGCTTTGGGGATAGATCGCTTTTTCGCTGAGTACGTGTGCCAGCCACAGGGGCATTGCGCCGGGGATCTTGATCTCCATCAGGTGGCGGCCCTCGGGCAGCAGCTTCTCGCCTGCGGCTTCACTCTCCAGCCGGATATCGTTGTAGCGGGAGGTGATGTCGCTGTCAAAGGTGATCCTCAGCTCGGGGTCGTTATTGCCGACCAGTGCGATGCGGTGATAGCCGATGTACGCCTTCGGGAACAGCCTGTAGCGGCGGATCATGTAGTCGATCTCGACCGGGATGTTGCCGATCAGATCCTCGGGCAGCTCGCCCGATTCGATGTAGCGATAGGCTGCGTCGCGGGTCATCGAGATCCTGCGCTTGTAAACGACGCCCTTGTATTTCTTCTTGATCTCAAAGAACACGAGGCTGTCTGCTTCGGGAGCGCCGTAGGAGCGAAGCCTCAGCTTTTCCTTATAGGCGGGTTTTTTCAGCGAGTTCTCGATCAGCTCGTCGTCGGAATTGTCAAAGTAGATGTTGCGGATGTCGCTCTCATAAAAGCGGTCGGGATGCATATGCGGCGCGAGCCGGTCGATGAGATATTCGTATTGCTCCTGTGTGAGCATGTATTTCTTTTCCACTCTCCTGAAGATATATGTGAAAGCCATGTTCAGCTCCCCTTTCGAAAAGTTGTCGTGTTTTTCTTTCGATGGTTACAGTATACGGGGGTTGTGTGTGATGATAATGTTGGAATTATGAACAAATTATGAACGGACGCGGAATGTTATGTGAAAACGAAAAAACCTTCTGCAAATCTGCGAATGGATTTACCTTCTGCCGGACGGTACACACGGCGGCGTGAGAGGTCGGCAGCGCGGCGAACGGGCAGATTTCCGCCCGATCGACAGAACGATCCGATTTTGCCATTTGACTAATACTATAAAATATAGTATAATAATACTTCAAAGCGTAAAAGAACCAATTGCCGATGGGCAAAATTCCTCAACTTACAAGGAAGTGATTTTTATGCCACAGTTAAGTACAAACGATAAGCGAATCCAGGCGCTTGCACAGGAATGCATCGCAAACGGAGATATCGACAAGAGCTTATATCAGAAATACAACGTCAACATCGGTCTGCGCGACCTCAACGGTAAGGGCGTACTGACGGGTCTGACCGATATCAGCGAGATCCGCCAGAACAAGATCGTCGACGGCAAGACTGTGCCGACAGACGGCAAGCTGTTTTTCCGCGGCATCAATGTTGAGGATATCATCCACGGATGTATCGCCGACGACCGTTACGGCTTTGAAGAGATCACCTATCTGCTGCTGTTCGGCAAGCTGCCGACTGCAGAGCAGCTCAGCGATTTTATGAAGCTGTTGTCCGATTCCCGCGTACTGCCGAAGCATTTTGTCCGCGACGTTATCCTCAAGGCGTCCGGCAAGGATCTGATGAACTCGCTTGCCAAGGCGGTGCTGACGCTCGCGTCCTATGACAACGACGTTATGAACCTCAGTATCGACAATGTACTCAGACAGTGTTTAAAGCTCATTTCGCTGTTCCCGCTGCTGACGGTCTATTCCTATTCGGCATATAACCACTACACAAAGGGCGAGAGCCTGATCATCCACAACCCCCATCCCTCCGAGCCGACCGCAGAGATGCTCCTGCGCACCATGCGTACCGACTGCAAGTTCTCTCCGCTGGAGGCAAAGGTGCTGGATCTGTCGCTGATCCTCCATGCCGAGCACGGCGGCGGCAATAACTCCACCTTCACCACCTGTGTCGTCACCTCGTCCGGTACCGACACCTATTCTGCGATCGCGGCGGCGTTATGCTCGCTCAAGGGGCCCAAGCACGGCGGCGCGAATCTGCGCGTCATGGGCATGATGAAGGATATCAAGAAGAACGTGAAGGACTGGAAGGACGACGAGGAGATCGCCGCGTATCTTGAGCGCATCGTCAACAAGGACGCGTATGACAAGAGCGGTCTGATCTACGGTATCGGCCACGCGGTCTATTCCATTTCCGATCCCAGAGCGCGTGTGTTCAAGGGCTTTGTCGAAAAGCTCGCCGTTGAAAAGGGCAAACAGAAGGAATACGGTCTGTATTCGCGCATCGAGCGCATCGCGCCCGAGGTCATCGCGAAGCACCGCAGGATCTACAAGGGCGTATCGGCAAACGTCGACTTCTACTCCGGCTTCGTTTACAATATGCTGGGTCTGCCCAAGGAGCTGTATACCCCGATCTTTGCGACCGCGCGTATCTCCGGCTGGAGCGCGCATCGTCTGGAAGAGCTGATGAACGTCAAGAAGATCATCCGACCGGCGTATATGAGCGTCAGCGAGGAGATCGACTACACCCCGATGAGCGAAAGATAATCTGATAACTAAGCCGAAGCAGTGCGCTTCGGCTTTATTTGGTGAATGGTGAATAGTGAATGGTGATGGGTTATAGGCGGGACACCCGCCCCGATTCCTAATTCCATCATTTCTAATTTCTAATTCCTAATTCCTAACTCCTCATTCCTAACTCCTCACTCCTAACTCCTCACTCCTAACTCCTCATCTAATTCCTCATGATGGATTTACAATACAAGTGCAACAGTAGAAAATAAATAGACTCATTAAGCAAACCCGAGTATAATGGAGTTACCACACAACAT
>CADBOO010000149.1 GCA_902796225.1 uncultured Ruminococcus sp. | reverse complement strand
TTATGTTACAATACTAGGGCATTTGAATACCACAAGTCAGTTGATGGGGTTCAAATCTGGGTTTAATGCTCAAATTTGAAGCGGATAGTCCTCTGCCCGATAGATGCGGCATGAATGTCTGACAGTATAATTAGGAGGAAATTATGGACGCATTAAAGAAAATCGCTGAAAGTTCAATCAAAGAGACAACACCCGAGTTTCACATCGGTGATACCGTCAAGGTCTCCGTTAACATCCGTGAGGGTGAGCGCGAGAGAATCCAGATGTTCGAGGGTACCGTTATCGCGCGCCGCGGTTCCGGCGTTGCCGAGACATTCACCGTACGCCGCCTTTCCTACGGCGTAGGCGTAGAGAGAGTTTTCCCGCTCCACAGCCCGAACGTTGTCGACGTCAAGGTTGTCCGCCGCGGTAAAGTTCGCCGCAGCAAGCTCTATTATCTGCGTGACAGAGTCGGTAAAGCGGCTAAGGTCAAGGAGCAGATCCGCAAATAAAAAACTTGAAAGGGGGCTTTACAAGTCCCCTTTTTGCGTGTATTATTATATCAGCTCCTTTGGAAAAGTGAGCTGTCGGTATATGCCGGCTCATACCGGTTTCTGATAAAACGGCGTAACCCTTTTTGAAATCGGTATAAGGATTGAATGAACGGAGCGCAAAGCGCGACCTTCCTGATACAGAAACTATCGCTTGGAGATGTAAAAGTGAAAAAAGATAAAACCAAGCCCGACGTAACAGAGGAGAGGACTGCGGTCGAAGAACCGGAGGATCTGCCTGTTACCGACGACGGTATCGATAGGATCAAACTGAAAAAAAGCACGGTCACCTCGACCGTATATGATTGGCTCGGCAGCCTGTTCATGGCGCTGATCTGTGTGCTGATCGTGATGACTTTCTTCTTTCGTATCATTGACGTCGACGGCCCCTCTATGGAGTCGACGCTGATCAATACCGACAAGGTCGTTATCACCGACCTGTTCTACAAGCCGCATCAGGGCGATATCGTCGTCATCAGCAAGGGTGCGCATTACGATAAGGCGCTGATCAAGCGCGTGATCGCGACCGAGGGACAGGATCTCCAGATCGACTTTGCCAACAACAAGGTGTATGTCGACGGCGAGCTGCTCGACGAGGATTATATCCAGGGCATCACCAAGCAGGGAGATCGCTCGCCGGAAGAGGTCAACGGCATCATCCCCAAGGGCAAGGTGTTCGTCATGGGCGATAACCGCACGGTTTCCCTCGACAGCCGCTTCAACGAGGTCGGTCTGATCAACGTATCCGATATCATCGGCAAAGCACAGCTCGACATCATCCCGCATTCATACAGCGATGACGGCGGCTGCAGGCTCGACTTATCAAAGATCCGCTATCTCTACGACTGAGGGATCGCATACCGACCGAACGGTTCGACTGTGAACCGGGATCAACCGTTTTTAACCGCACGGCCTGCTTCTCACGGAGCAGGCTTTTTTGAAAAAAGATGAAGAAACAAAGAAATATTCCGAAAAAGAATTATAAGCAAAGCGGCCGTCTCGCTCAAAAACAGGGCGGCAGATCCGGCGCGCGCACAAAAAGCAGTTCCGCCAACGCGACAGCGGCTAAACCGCTGCGTCAAAAACCGTCGCCGAAGCCGAAAAAGCCGATGAAGGCAGCGCATACTGATACGCCGCATACCCAGAATATCCAGTGGTTCCCGGGTCATATGACCAAAACCAAGCGGCAGATCGAACGCGACCTGCATATGGTGGACGCTGTCGCCGAGATCCTCGACGCGCGTATCCCGCTGTCCTCGCGCAATCCGGATATCGCCGCGCTTACTGCCGGAAAACCCCGTGTGATCCTGCTCAACAAAAGCGATATGGCGGATAAACAGGCGACCAAAAAATGGATCGCCGCGCTGTCCGGTGAAAAGGCGCGCGTGATCCCGGTCGACTGCAAAAGCGGCAGAGGAGTGGAAAAGTTCGTCCCGGCGCTGAAAGAACTGCTGTCGGAAAAGATCGACGCGTATCACAAGAAGGGAATGCTCAATCCGACGATGCGTGTGATGATCGTCGGTATCCCGAATGTCGGCAAATCCACCTTTATCAACCGCATCTCTAAGAAGAACAAGGCGGTCGCCTCCGACCGTCCCGGCGTTACCCGCGGCAACCAGTGGTTCACGGTCGCCAAGGGGTTTGAGATGCTCGATACCCCCGGCGTGTTGTGGCCGAAATTCGACGACCAGACCGTCGGCGAACGCCTCGCCTTTACCGGCGCGATCAAGGATAATATCATGGATATCGAGCTGCTGGCGATCCGTTTGCTCGACCTGCTGAAGGAGCTGAAAACGCCTGCGTTCATCGAGCGCTACAGCCTGACGGATGACGATCTGTCACAGCCTTCCCATGAACTGCTTTCGATCATCGCAAAGCACCGCGGAATGCTGATCTCGGGCGGCGAAGCCGATACCGAACGCGCCGCCGCGGCGATCCTCGACGAATTCCGCGCCGCTAAGCTCGGCTATATCACGCTGGAATTCCCTGCCGATTAATCATCCATCATCCATCACCAATCATCCATCATCAATCATTTATCATCAATCATTTATCATCAATCATCAAAGGAACGCTATGGACTGGTTATATTACGAAAAAGAAGCCCTTTCAAAAGGTTATACATCCATATGCGGCGTTGACGAAGCCGGTCGCGGACCGCTTGCCGGACCCGTCTGCGCTGCCGCAGTGATTCTCCCCGAGGGGTGTATCATCGAGGGCGTGAACGACTCAAAAAAGCTGACCGAGAAGAAGCGCGAGGCGCTGTTCGACGTGATTATCGAGCAGGCGGTATCCTGTTCGATCGCCTTCGGTACGGTAGAGGAGATCGAGCGCGACAACATCCTCGCGACTACGATGAACACGATGAAACGCGCGGTCGAGGGACTCTCTGTCAAGGCGGAATACGCCATGATCGACGGTAACCGTCTGCCGCCGCTGGACATTCCCTGCGAGTATATCGTGGGCGGCGACGCAAAGTCGATGTCGATCGCGGCGGCGTCGATCCTTGCCAAGGTCAGCCGTGATCGCCTGATGCTGGAATACGCCGCAAAATACCCGCAGTACGCCTTTGAAAAGCATAAGGGCTACGGCACCAAGCTCCATGTCGAAAAGATCCTCGAGTACGGTCCCAGCCCCATCCACCGTATGAGCTTTTTGAAGAAGATCTACGCAAAGCACGGCGGTCAGTGATCAGCTGCCGTATCATCAAGCCTCTATGAATAATCAACAATTCGGCAAACTGGGCGAAAAAATCGCCGCCGCTTACCTGAAAAAGCAGAAATATAAAATTCTCCAAAAGAATTATAAGAATAAGCTCGGCGAGATCGATATCATCGCGCGCACGGGCGATACCATTGTGTTTGTCGAGGTAAAGACCCGCACCTCTGATCCGTTTCTCGCGGGACAATATGCCGTTGATAAGCGCAAGCAATTCCACATCCTGCGTACAGCCGCGCATTATCTCGAAGAGAAAGAGGTATCTCTTCAGCCGCGGTTCGACGTGATCGAGGTCGAGGCTGACCGCGCGTCGGGAAAAGCGGTTTCCGTCAACCACATCAAATCCGCTTTCTCGCAGACGGAGAATTACGCGAGGTTTTAGTTTCCTCACTTCAGAAAGAAAAAACCGCCGGCATCGGCGGTTTTTCTGTGTGTTATAAGATTTTGTCCAGCTCCACGACGATCCGCTTCAGATCGTTATTTAAAACTTCGCTGTCGGCGGTCAGATCGCGCATCAGCCGGTCGATATTTTCCTCGAAATCAGCCGGGAGGACGCGCGCCTGCTTCAGCGCGATTTCCGTTATCCGCTTTTCGCCGGGATGTGTCATCCGGTTGACGGCGAAGATGATATCGAAATACGATTCGAGGAACGCCGCTGCACGGTGATTGACTGCGACGACGTCGCGCCGGCGGGATGCTTTCAGAAGCTGCCCGTCATAAGACGGCAGCGCACCGCTGAGCAGTTTGCGATTGCGCTCGATGATATTCCTCCTCAGTTCATCGGGATAGGGGACGTCGAAGCGCTCCTTCATCCGCTGAAGCGTACCGTATTCGTCGTACAGGATGCGGCAGGTATTGAGGTTGTGCCACATACAGGTGGTGTAGCCGTTGCCTGCCCGGTATTGTTCGACAACCGCCGCGAGATCGCTTTCAAACGCGCGCGGATCGCGGTACAGGATATCAATGTCGACGCCGTTGTTCAGCGTGCAGTCGTCCTCTGTTTCCCAGAATTGATTGCCCAACTCAATATAGCCGCAGTGACGGCGGAGGATCTCCGCCCTGATCTCATCCGCGGGGATTCTGTCGCAGTACAGATAGAGATCGTAGTCCGATTTTTCGTCAAATGCGCCTGTCGCACGCGAGCCGCCCAGCGCGACAGCCGTAACCTCGCTCAGCGCGGCGAATTCTTTCCAAAGCTGTTCAAATACCATAGCGGAGCCTCCTTGTTGTTCTGGGAGTATTATAATCCGTGCGGATGCGAAAATCAATACCGATCTGCAGAAGAATTCTCTTGATTATCCGGCGGAAATACTTGCTATCCTGCGATACTTGTGATATAATATCATGGATTATATTGGGTTAGGAGGGTCTATTGATGTTATATCATTCCACTCAAGATAAAAGCAAGGCTGTTTCGTCCGCCCAGGCGATCGCCCAGGGTATTTCCAAGGACGGCGGATTGTTTGTTCCCGAGAGCTTTCCCAAGCTTACCGTAAACGATCTGGACACCATGCTTTCCAAAACATATCAGCAGCGCGCCAAGTTCATCATCGGCAAGTACCTCACCGATTTCTCCGAGCGTGAGATATCCGACTGTGTCGACAGCGCCTATACCGTCGAAAAATTCGGCGATATCAACCCCGCGCCGCTTGCCCCGGTCAACTTCAACGGCGACGAGCTGAACCTCTTGGAGCTGTGGCACGGTCCGACCTGCGCGTTCAAGGATATGGCGCTGCAGATCCTGCCGCATTT
>CADBOO010000148.1 GCA_902796225.1 uncultured Ruminococcus sp. | reverse complement strand
TCGTTGGTGATGCGGCTGAGGATATCGCCGAAGGGAGTCGCGTCAAAGTATTTCAGCGGCATCCGGTTGGTTTTGTTGGTGATATCCGTCCTGAGCCGTCGGGAGATCTTCTGGCTGACGGTCGCCATGATAAAGTGCTGCGTGAAATTCATCACCCAGCTGACGCCGTACAGGAACAGCAGGAAGGTGACGATACCGGTGACGGCGTCGAGGTCGATCGATCCCATGATCCCCTCGGTGATGAGGTCGGTGATCTTCTGGATCTGTCCGGGACCGACGAGTGAGATGATCGTGCCGATGACCGCACAGGTCATTGCGATGACGATCGCAGCCATCTCGGGTCGCGCGTAGCGGAGCATCTTGCCCCATGATTCCTTGAAGTTCTTCGGCTTTTCAACCACCATCGCGCCGTGTCTCGGACCGCCGCTGCGGCCGGTGGGACGCTTGGAATTCATGCCGATGAACTGTTCTTTTTTCTTGACGCCGACAGCGGCGTTTTCGGGAGTGACAGCGGGAGTTTTCTTGGATTCAGGCATTTTTCAATTCCTCCTCGCTGAGCTGTGACAGGGCGATCTCCTTGTAGATCTCACAGTTTTTGAGAAGCTCGCGATGCTTTCCGATCGCGGCGATCTTCCCCTCGTCAAGGACGATGATCTTGTCCGCGTCCTTGATGGTGCCGATACGCTGGGCGACGATGATGTTGGTCGTACCGGCGGTTTCTTTTTTCAGGGTCTCGCGCAGGGTGCGGTCGGTCTTGTAGTCGAGCGCGGAAAAGCTGTCGTCAAAGATCAGGATCTCGGGATTGCGGCAGATCGCGCGGGCGATACAGATACGCTGTTTCTGACCGCCGCTGAGGTTGGAGCCGCCCTGTGCGACCGGGTGTTCGAATCCTTCGTCGTAGCTGTCGACGATCTCCTGCGCCTGTGCGATCCGAACCGCGCGGCTGACGTCGTCCTGGGTATAATCCCCTTTGCCGTTGTCGCCGAAAGCGACGTTGGTGTTGATATCGCCGGAGAACAGCACCGCGCGCTGCGGGATGTAGCCGATCTTATTGTGCAGCTGTTCGAGGGTGTAGTCTTTGACGTTGACGCCGTCGACCAGCACCTCGCCCTCGGTGCAGTCGTAGAACCGCGGGATCAGGTTGATCAGCGAGCTTTTGCCGCAGCCGGTCGAGCCGATGATCGCGACCGTTTCGCCCTGCTTTGCCGAAAAGCTGATGTTTTCCAGCACGCCCTCGGCGGCGTCGGGATAACGGAAGCCGACGTTTTTGAACTCGACCTCGCCGTGTTTATCGGTATGATCGACGCCCTTGCCGTCGGTGACGGTGGATTTGGTGTCGATGACCTCGTTGATCCGCTTGGAGGCGACCATCGCGCGCGGTCCCATGATGAAGATCATGTTGACCATCATGAACGCCATGATGATCATCAGCGCATACTGCGAGAAGACCGCCATATCAAGGAACAGATCGGCTTTTCCCATCAGCGGCGCGTCGTTGATCAGGTAGGCGCCGATCCAGTAGACGATGACCGAGATGCCGTTCATGATCAGCATCATCGACGGCATCATGATCGCCATGATGCGGTGGGCGGTCATGTTGTTCTTGGTGATCTCGGCATTCGCCTTTTCAAACTTTTCTTTCTGATATGCCTCGGCGTTATAGGCGCGGATGACGCGGATACCGGTCAGATTCTCCCGCGTGATGCGGTTGATGTTGTCGGTCAGCGCCTGGATTTTTTTGAACCGCGGATGCGCAAACAGGAAGCATACCGCCAGCACGATGATGACCAGTACGACGGCGACGCCTGTCGAAAACATCCATTCGGAGTTCTTGTCGGCGATCTTTGTGATCGCGAAAGCCGCCATGATCGGCGCGCGCACGATGACCAGCAGCCCCATGACGATCATGGTCTGCACCTGGGTGATATCGTTGGTCGAGCGGGTGATCAGCGACGGGGTAGAGAAGCGGTTGATCTGCGCCATTGAGAAGGACTCGACCGCGTCATACAGCTTTGCGCGGACATTGAAAGAGTAGTTCGAAGCGATGAAGCCGGTGATCACGGTCACCAGCACCGTCACCAGAAAACTCGCGAGCGCACACAGCAGCATCTTGCCGCCGGCGATCAGGATCTCGCCGATCTCCGATCCGGGGATCACGACGAGCTTTGTGATGTCCTTGATATAGTCGATCATCAGCAGCTCGAGCCATACCGACAAGCCGATCAGCGCTACCGCGACGATGACCGCGCCCCAGTCGCGCTTGGTAAAGTGTCGTACAAAAGACAGCATTCTTTCACCTTCCTTAAATGCTTCCCGAAAAAGGGAAGCTGACACCTGCATTATACCACCTCTGATTTATAATGGCAAGATGATTCTCGTATCGTGCGGCAGTGTATTTTTTTCGATGAAATCCGACTTTCATGGCGAATAATCATAAAAAACTTTGTTAATCCTTTGACAGAACTGTGATGATCAATATTGACTTTAGCGCGGTATTATTGTAAAATATAGATTACGTATAAGAAAGGAGATGTAGAACAATTATGGAATTATATCTCGTAATTGCAATCTTCGTAGGCGCTGTGCTGGCGATCGCCTTTGCCGGTATCATGGCAAAGCGCGTATTGAGCTTTGATGAAGGCACCGACAGGATGAAGAAGATCTCTGCTTCGATCCGTTCGGGCGCCAACGCCTACCTCAAAAGACAGTATACGATCGTCCTGATCTTTTTTGCGGTCATGTTCGTCGTACTGGGCGCAATGGCATTCGCGGGTCTTCTGACTCCTTATGTACCGTTTGCGTTTGTCACCGGCGGATTTTTCTCGGGACTTTCGGGATTTGTCGGCATGAAGATCGCGACCGCCGCGAATGCGCGCACCGCGAACGCCTGCCGCACCGGGCTGAACAAAGGTCTGAGAGTCGCATTCTCCGCAGGCTCGGTCATGGGCTTCACCGTGGTCGGACTCGGACTGCTGGACATTTCGATCTGGTTCACCCTGCTGAAATATGTATTCAATGAGAACGCTGAGGGCATCACCTCCGCCATGCTGACCTTCGGCATGGGCGCGTCCTCCATGGCGCTGTTTGCGCGTGTCGGCGGCGGTATCTTTACCAAAGCGGCTGACGTCGGCGCAGACCTCGTCGGTAAGGTCGAGGCGGGCATCCCCGAGGACGACCCCCGCAACCCTGCGGTTATCGCAGATAATGTCGGCGATAACGTCGGCGACGTTGCCGGCATGGGCGCAGACCTGTACGAGAGCTATGTCGGTTCCGTGATCTCCTGCTCTGCGCTGGGCGTAGCCGCGTTCAACGATCAGGGCATGGGCTTCCAGGCGATGGCGATCCCCATGATTATGGCGGCGCTGGGCATCCTCTGCTCGATCATCGGCACATTCTTTGTCCGCACAGGCGAAAAAGCCGAACAGAAATTGCTGCTCAAAGCGCTCTCCAGAGGCACCAACCTCTCTGCTGTGCTGATCGCAATCGCGGCGTTCCCGCTGATCTGGTTCATCCTCGGCGAGAGCTACTACCCGCTGTATTTTGCAGTGCTTGCCGGTCTGCTGGCAGGCGTTCTGATCGGTAAATCGACCGAGTATTTCACATCCGATTCCTATAAACCCACCAAGAAGCTCGCCGGCAAATCCGAGACCGGCTCCGCCACCATCATCATCGGCGGACTTGGTCTGGGTATGCTTTCGACCGCCCTTCCGATCATCATCGTCGGTATTGCGGTACTGGTATCCTTCTTTGTTTCCGGCGGCACGATCGACAATCCGCAGATCGGTCTGTACGGTATCGCGCTTGCAGCGGTCGGCATGCTGTCCACGCTGGGCATCACCCTCGCGACCGACGCTTACGGCCCCGTTGCGGATAACGCTGGCGGTATCGCTGAGATGAGCGGTCTCGAGCCTGAGGTCCGCGAGCGCACAGACGCGCTGGATTCTCTGGGCAACACCACCGCCGCGACCGGTAAGGGCTTCGCGATCGGTTCCGCTGCGCTGACTGCGCTTGCGCTGATCGCGTCGTATATCGACAAGGTCAGCAAGTTCACCGACGTCGGCTATGACAGCTTCAGCGTCATGAACCCGCTGGTTCTGATCGGTCTGTTCATCGGCGCATGCCTGCCGTTCGTATTTGCGGCACTGACCATGGACGCTGTCGGCAGAGCCGCACAGAGCGTTGTTATCGAGGTGCGCAACCAGTTCAAGAAGATCAAGGGTCTGATGGAAGGCAAAGCCGATCCCGATTACGCAAAGTGCGTCGATATGTGCTCACGTTCCTCCTTAAAGGAAATGATCCTGCCGACCATCATCGCGATCGTTGTTCCGGTCGCTGTCGGTCTGGTACTCGGCTTCTACGGCGTTGTCGGTATGCTCGCGGGAGCGACTGCATCGGGCTTTTTGATGGCGATCTTTATGTCGAATTCCGGCGGCGCGTGGGATAACGCCAAGAAGTATATCGAGGCGGGCAACCACGGCGGCAAGGGATCGGAACAGCACAAGGCGGCTGTCGTCGGCGACACCGTCGGCGATCCCTTCAAGGACACCTCCGGACCTTCGATCAACATCCTGATCAAGCTGCTCTCGATGGTCTCCATCGTGTTCGCCGCATTGGTCGTCAATGTCCATATCTTCGGATAAAACTACATATAGTATAAGAATCACGAGCAGGTACTAAATATAGTGCCTGCTCTGTTTTTTGCCTTTGTTTTATTCATAAAAGAATTAACTATTACAAAGTTGAACGCTTTTTTATCTCATGGGGAATTAACCATTAAGAAACTGATATGAAAATGGTCAACCTGTAACTGGAAATCCCGCAGATTGTCTGTTACAATATGATTGTAGGATGATAAAACAATAGTTCGACCCCGCTGTATTGTCCGGGGTCACGAGTCAAGAAGAAGGAGATGATCGAATGAAAGTCAGCGTAAAAGGCGAACGAGTGTCCGACAGAATTGTCAATATGTATGTAGACGAACTGGTCAAAGCGCACCCCGACAAAAACATTTCGGCAGTTGACATCATCGTAGAGGGAGATATCCTCAAAATCCGGATGATGCACGGGCTGGACAAAACCGCCTGAGAGGGCGAGCGTGATACACGCAATCATCATACCTGAACCGCAGGAACAGAGCCTGCGTTTGGCATAGGATATAGAATCCGGAATCCGAAAAAACCGTCGCTGAAAAGCGGCGGTTTTGCATTTATCGGTATCTTTGTATATTATCGCTAAAAACAGCTTCCTTTTTTTGGATTGCGAGCCGCTTTGAACTATGGTAAAATAAATTATCCGTATAAATCCTAATTATTATGCGGTATTTCTGTTATCCGCCCGATTTGTCGCTTTGCTGCAACCGGCGATGGCCGGTTACACCATATCAACAGATCATGATACATACAGAGCAATCAAGGGGGCTGCATTATGAAGAAGATCCTGGCAATCATTATGACGATGACGATGCTGCTGACAGTGGTTTCCGGCGTTTCAATTTCTTCCGCATCGGCGGCAGAAAGCGATTCCCCGGACGAGATCGCGCAGATCGAACAACAGACAGACGAGGCTGCCGACGACGCATACGCAGACAGCCTGTCGGAAGAATCCGAAACAGAAGAACCTGCGTCCGAAACGGAAACCGACGCGATCGACGACACAGTTGCCGCGCTGACAGAAGCCGCGACAGATCCGTCCGCGGACGATACAGACAAAGCCGACGGCAAGAAGGTGATCCTTGACGCGGATGCAAGCGATCAGGCGGCGGTATCGGACGACAATAAATCCGTCGAAAGAAGCAAGGATTCCGAAATCGTCCTGCCCGACGGCAAAACGACGGGAGCGAATGACCGCGAGTACGTCGAAGGCGAAGCGGTCGTATTGCTGGAGGACGACAACGCGCTGGAAAAGCTCAAAAATGAGGTGCACGTCAAAGAAACCATTACCCTCGAGGGCGATGACGGCGATCTGAATTTTGCGGTGGTAGAGAACAAGGGCAGCACGACCGAAGATCTGATCGACGATCTTTCCGAAGAAGACGGCGTCGAGAGCGTTGTTCCCAATTCGATCTCGACCCCGACCGCGATCACGAATGATCCTTATTCAAAATACCAGTGGGCGCTGAGCAACACCGGCCAGAACAACGGCACATCCGGCGTAGACGTCAACCCCGAGACCGCATGGTCAAAAGCATCCAAAACGAAAAAGCAGTGCGTCGTTGCGGTAATGGATTCCGGCATCGATATCAACCATAAGGATCTCAAACCCGTGCTTTGGAAGAATACCAATACCAAGCTGGGCAAAAAAGGTCTCTGCGGCTATGACTTTACCGGAACATACAGCAACCATGTGCCCAAGGATGACCAGGGACACGGCAGTCATGTCGCCGGCATTATCGCCGCCTCTGCCAACAACAACTCCGGTATCAGCGGCATCAATAGATCCGGCGTCAAGATCATGGCGCTGAAGATCATCGATAAAAAAGGCGAAACAACCTTCTCCAAAGAGCTGAAAGCCTTCCAGTATATTATCAAAGCCCGCAAGCTCGGCGTCAATATCAAGGCGGTCAACTGCTCCTACGGCGGTTTGGGCACCCTTTCGCAGAGAAAGCAGTATGACAAGATCTTCAATCAACTCGGTTCGCTGGGTATCATCACCTGCGTTTCTGCGGGCAACGAAGACGCCAATGTCGACTATAAGACAGATGGGTACTATCATCTTCCGGCAAGCAGCCAGAGCAATTATTGTCTGACGGTTGCGGCGACAGATGAAAACGGCAATATCACCAGCTATTCTAACTACGGTACAAAGAACGTCGATATCGCGGCGCCCGGCAACGATATCCTGTCCACCGTCCACGCCGGCACGTTCACGCCGTCGATCTATAACAAAACCGCGCTGAATAACCTCTGCGCCTATTATCAGAGCTATGACGTCAATGCGGTCGGAAACTTCGGCTACGATCTGCGCAGCGCGTCCGGCGCGAATTTCTCAAACAACGATTCCTATACGATCTCATCCGGCGAATTCAGCGGCACAAGCGGCAGATCGCTGAAGGTGCGGATGACAAGCGCTTATGATAAGTTCTTTGCATTTGAGCTTCCGTTTACATTGAACTCGACCTACGGCAGCTATTCACTTTCCGCTGTGGCGAAGTGTACCGACGCCGACGTCGACGTCATCATGTATGATATTCCGTCGGGATACGACTGGGACAAAGGTCCGTATACCGGCAGCGGCCTTGACGAGACCTGGACGGACATCAATATGAAGATCAATCCGTCTTCGACCGGCAGCTATCGCAGAAGCACCTCCCGCAGACTCGGCTTTATCATCCATGTCAAGAACAGCTCGACAGCGACGGTGTATTTCGATCATATCGCGGTCAGCAAGCAGGGTATTTCGTCCGATAAATTCGGAAAACTCGGCTACAAATCCGGCACCTCGATGGCGTGTCCGTATGTAGCAGGCGCAGTCGCACTGGTAGCCAACGCGTATCCCACGCTCACCCCCGGCGATATCCTCGCAGCGGTGAAGAATTCGTCGACCAAGTCGAGCAAGCTGAAAAAATACGTTAACTCCGGCAGACTTCTGAACCTGAAGAATATTGCGAAATACGCAAAGCATTACTATGCGCTGAAAACGCCGCAGATCAAATCGGTATCGAATGCCACGACCGGCGTCAGGATCAAGTTCAACAAGGTCAGTGGCGCGGTCAGATACAGGATCTTTTATAAAAAAGGCAAAAACTGGGTGAAGCTCGGAGATACGACCAAAACGTCTTATGTCCACACGTCCGCAAAATCCGGCAAGACATATCGCTACACCGTCAGATGTGTATCGAAGAACGGCAAAAAATACCAGAGCGATTTCAACCGGACGGGAAAAGCGATCAAGTACGTCGCGGCGCCCAAGCCGCCGACGCTGAAGAATATCCAAGCAGGCGTGCGGATCACCTTCAAGAGCGTAGCAGGCGCGGCAAAATACCGCATCTTCCGCAAGACCGGCAGCGGCAAATGGGTCAAGCTCTGTGATACCGCAAAGACGGCATACACCGATAAATCCGTCAAGAGAGGCGCGACCTACCGCTATACGATCGCCTGCCTGAACAAAAACGGCAAGTATGTCAGCGCCCGCAACAACGGCTCTGTCATCCGGCGCGTACGATAACGATATCCCAAGGGGGCTGTCATACGACAGCTCCTTTTTTCTTATAGTTCTCTATATACCTTTACAACCGACAAAAATGGGGGTATAATACTCCTGTATACTCCGGCGTCCTGCCGGTGACCGGCGTCGGGCGCCGGCGGATGCGGGACGTCCGGAACACGGAGGAATTTATGGTAAAAAAACGTAACGGCGCCATCGATTTCTGGCGGTTCGTATTCGCGGCGATACTGGTTTTGTTCCATTCCAGCATGATGGATATCGCCCTGATACACCCCGGCGAGGAATACATCTTCCCGTTCCGGCTCGGGTCGTTGGCGGTCGAATTCTTTTTGCTGACGTCGGGCTTCCTGTTTGCAAAGTCGATGAACAAGAAGAAGGAGAACGATACCCTTTCATGGAAAAGCACATGGACGTTCATGAAAGGCAAGGTCATGTCCTTCTATCCCGCGTATCTGATCTGCTTGATCCTCACCTTCATCGCGGTGAACGTCACCCGGTATATCTGCCATGTCGATCCGTATCTGAAGGGCTTGTCTAAGACCGAAAGCATACGGGAACTGTTGATCAACTTCGGCAAGATGATCTATGAAGCGACCCTTCTGAGAAACTTCGGGCTTGACTTCGAGCGTCTGCTCGATCAGGCATGGTACCTGTCCGCGATGATCCTGGTGCTGCTTCTGCTCTATCCGCTGTACGCAAAGAACAAGCGCCGCTTTGAATACTTCATCGCGCCGGTGATCGCCGTCGGACTGCTGGGCTTCATGTTCATGCACGGTCAGTCTTTGCTGAACCCTTCCAAAAAGTACGAACTGTTCTATAAATACGCATTCACCTACAAGGGCAACGTCCGCGCGCTGGCAGAGATATGCCTGGGCGTTGTGTGCTACCGCGTATGCGAGTGGCTCAAAAAACTGGATTTTTCAAAGCTCGGCAAGGTGCTGCTCGCGGTGATCGAACTGTTCGGTTACGGTTTCGCGATCGTTTATATGCACTTTATGGCGAATAGTTATCTGAACCTGTTCTGGCGTCAGCTCAGCCTCAAGCTCTCTCCCGCGCTGGGCAAGGACGTCAAGGTGATCGAGCCGGGCTACAGCAACAGTTTCAACGCCGTAGAGTTTGTCATGCTGTTTTTCCTCGCGGTTTCCGTCACGATCACATTCAGCGAAAAAAGCATAATCAGCAAGCTGTTCAACCATAAGATCTTTACGGTGCTCGGGCAGTACAGCCTGTATCCGTACCTGCTCTATTCGATCTTCTCGGAAAACCTGCCGCTGTGGATCAAAAAGTGGGATCTCGCGGACAAGCTCACGACCGATCAGATCGTGGTGATCTACTGTGTGCTGACCTTTGTCACCGCGGCGATCGTGATGGCGGCGCATATGGGCGTCAAGAGTCTATTACGCAGGCGCAAGACGCGCAGGCTTGCCGCACGGGAGGTGTGAGATGATGAAAAAACGTAACGGAGCCCTGTACTTCTGGGCGTTCATCTTCTGCATGATCTTTGTGCTGCACTACGCGTATTTCTTCGATCCGAAAAAGCTCGAAAAAGGCGCATTTTACTTCTTCCGCGGCGAGCTGGCGATCGACTACTTCTTTGTCGTTATCGGCGTTATGCTCGCAAAAACCGTCGACAGTATCCCCGGAGACCGAGCGCTGACATGGCGCGAGTACGGTTCATTCGTCAAACGGATCCTCCGGTTTTATCTGCCTGCGTTTGCGATCTGCTGGGCGGTGACCTTTGTCGCGCTCAACAAGATGACGTTCATTGACGTCCCCACGCTGATCAACAATTTCTTTACGGCGCTTCTGGAACTGCTGCCATTCCGCAATGTCGGCTTCAATGCTGCACCCGTCGATAACCTGACGTTTGTCGGCTACCGCGTGATGGATCAGGGTTGGGTCATTTCCGCCGCCTTTATCGCGCTCGTGCTGCTGTATCCGCTGTATCGCCGCGGCCGCAAACGCTTTGAGTATTATATCGCGCCCGTCGGCGCTGTGCTGCTGTTATGCTTCCTGTTCTTTAAGACAAAGATCCTCGCGGGCGACAATCTTCTGACGCTCGATGCAAAGATAAAGCCCCTGTTTTATTCCTTTCCCGGCACTTACAAGGGAATTGCCGAGATCCTCGCGGGTGTGACCTGCTTTACCGTCGCGCGTCATTTCAGCGGCAGATCCGTATCCAAAGCCGGATCCCATCTTCTGTCGGTTGTCGAGATCGGCGGGTATCTTGCGGCGATCTGGTATATGCAGTTCATGTTCCGCTTCGAACTGCCCGAGATCTTCGATTACCTTGCGGTCAGCGCGATGATCCTCGGCGTCACCGTCAGCCTCAGCGGAAAAAGCTCGATTGCAAAGCTGTTCGATCACAAGCCGGTGTACTTCCTCGGCAGATTCAGCCTGTATCCGTTCCTGACGTTCATGGTATTTGCAAAGACCCTGCCGTATTTTCTGCCGGGCATGGGGTTGAAAAAGCTCACGCTGATCTACCTCGGACTGACGCTTGTATCCGCAGTCGTCGTCATGCTGCTGGAGAAACCGTTTGTCAGGCTGGTCAAATCGTTGAAAAAGCTGTTTATCAAGCCGCAGCCGGATAAGGAGGCCGCATGAAAAAGCAGCTGTTGTTATTGCTTGCCGTCATGTTGTCGGCGATCCTGATCGCCGCCTGTTCCGATACGCAATCCGGCGGGAGCAGCTCCGCTGCCGAAGAAGCGACGGCGTCTCAGCCGTCCGCATCGACACAGACCGAAGCGCCGACAGCGGATCCGGTCCCCGTGGGATACCGTCAGATCACACAGGCGGAAGCCCAAAAAATGATGGAAACCGAAAAGGACTACATCATCCTCGACGTCCGCACACCCGATGAGTACGCAGAGGGACACATCCCCGGCGCGATCTGTATTTCCCACGACAGCATCCCGACCGGCGACATCCCGGAGCTGCCGGACAAAGATCAGCTGATCATGGTGTATTGCCGCAGCGGAAGACGCAGCAAGCTCGCCGCAGAACAGCTTGTCGCACAGGGCTATACCAACGTCGTCGAATTCGGCGGCGTCAACACGTGGCCGGGCAAGCTCACAACCGAATAACAGATAAAATCACAGTAAAAAAAGGAGCCGAACGGCTCCTTTTTTTGATGGGCGGCAATCGCCCGAACCAACCTATTTTGTATAGAAAAACATCTCAACGCCCGTGTCCATGACAAGAACATCCCGCGGCATTTTGATGATCTTTGCGGTGACATAGATATCGCCTGCCGCCCCCGTGAGATTGCCGATCTGCAAGAAGTAAACGACCCAGAACCATTCTGTCGGCACAAGGAGCAGCAATACCGTAAAGATCACGCCCCATACCGCCAGCGGCGCAAGTGCGATGACGATGTACGCCGCTTTGTTGAAGTAGTCTTTTTCGGATCCGGCATAGGCGTACAGCCCCGTAAAACCGAACCTGAGGTTTGTCCCGCCGGACAGCTTCATCGCAGCTGCATGGGTCAGCTCATGCAGGATGATATAGGCAAAGTACGCCGCAAGCAGTACGCCTAAGCGCAGCAGCGACGCAAGCGCACCGCCGCTTTCGCCATACAGCGTGACGATCGGACAGAACGCGAAATGTCCCAGTACCATCAAAGCGACCATCACGATCAGCGCGGTGATGTTGATCCGCAGCGCCGTTTTTTTATCGGTCTGCAGATTGATGTGTTCTGTTTCATGATAGCCCTGCGGCAATACGGTTGTGCTGTTCATATGCATCCCTGCCTTTTCGATACTGCCGAACTGTCCCGGCCGGTTCAGTATACCACAGAACCGGCGGAATATCAAGGTTTCCTGCAGCCGTTGATCCATCGACCCTCTGCCGGAACAGCCGCTGTGATATAAAAAGAAGGGAGTACCGACAGATACTCCCTTCATGCAGATAACGGATCGATTATTTTTCCTCTTTGCTCAGGTCGGGGGTCTTGTAGATGAACTTGACCTCGCCGTCCATTTCGTCGGTCAGACCGCTGTAGCTCTTGTAGTTCTTGGAAACGTCGATGACCGCTTTCAGACGGGTCGCGACCTTGCCGATATCGTTGTTCATGAGCTTGACGATCTTGCTGATGCCTTCGTCGTTGAACTGCTGCAGACCGTCGCTGAGCGACATCGAACCGTTCTTGAGCTGAGTAACGCCGTCGACCAGCGCGGGAACGCCGTTCTTGAGTGTGAAGATGCCGTTTTTCAGCTCGTCTGCGCCTGATTTCAGCTGACCGGTACCGTCCTTAAGCGCGCTTGCGCCGGTCGAAAGACTGATCGAACCGATCTTGATCTCCTTTGCGCCGCCTGACAGCTGCTGCGCGCCGGATTTGATCTTGCCGGTACCATCGCTGAGCTGCTGTGTACCGCTTTTGAGCTTTTGCGAGCCGCTCTTTGCGCTGTCGACGCCGCCGGTGTAGGTCTTGAGACCGGTGTTGAATTTCTTGTAGTTGTCAAGCTGGCTCTTCAGCGACTGGATACTCTTGACGCCCGCTTTAGCTTTTGCAACCGCGTCGGAGATCGCGCTCTGGACGTCGTCGCTCTTCATATTCTGTTCGATCAGCGCGTCGATCTGTTCGTCGGTCTTCTGCTTGATCAGCGCCTGAACGGTTTCGCTTTCCATGTTCTGGTCGACCAGAGCGGTGATCGTCGCCTGCGTATCCTCCGCCTCCATCTTTTGGTCGATCGCAGCGGTGATGCTTGCCTGTGTCGCTTCGTCAACCTGACCTGCCTCTACAGCCGCGTCATACGCTTCCTGTGTATAGCCCAGCGCTTCGAGAACCGCAGCGGTCACCTGCTTTTTGACGCCGGCTTCCACTTCCTCCTTGACGCTCGGCCGTACCGCTTCGGTCACGGCGGCGGTTACGGTCTCGCGATTCTCTTCGACCGCCGCGGTCACCTTCTCGCGTGCCGCAGCCTCGGCTTTCGCCTTGACCTTGTCTTCGGAGAGACTGTCGATCAGACCGTTCAATACCTGTGTGTAGTTGTCTGCAGTCAGCGCGGGAACATCCAGCCCCGACTCTGCCAGTGATTTTTGCGCTGCGTCGAGAATGACCTGGAAGGTCTGGTCGCTGCCGTCGTTCAGCGCGCCGCTGTTCTTTGACAGCTTTTCAAGACCCGTGCTCAGATCACCTGCGCCTTTGTCGACTGCCGCCGAACCGTCGTCGACCGCTTCTGCGCCGGTCGAGAGATCCTCCGCGCCGGTAGACAGCTCGATCGCGCCTGCCGATAACTGCGCCGCGCCGTCGCTGACCTTGCCCGCGCCGCTGTCGACTTCCTCAGCGCCGCCGGACAGCTGCTGCGCGCCCGCATACAGCGCGTCGATGCCGCTTGTGAGGGTCGAGGATTTTTCGAGCAGGGTACCCAGTCCGCTGTAAAGCGCCGAGGAACCGTTGATCAGCTTTTTCATCGAGCTTTCGAGCTTGCTCAGATTCTTTTTGACGGTGCTCAGCTTGTCGAAATCCTTGGAATCGAATTGATTGAGCAGACCGTTGGTGGCGATGGTGATGGTGGAATTCAGCTCAAAGTTTTCCGCGTGCGCCTTGACCTCGAAGTAGGAGGGGATGTCATAATCCTTCTGCTTCAGACCGAGATCCTGCTGCAGACCCGGAAAAGCGATACCCGCGACGATCGTGCGGTTACCGTCGGAAACGATCTTGCCGTTGGTGACGGAGATATGGCTGAATTTTTCGTTATCCAGCATCATGCCGGACAGCATCATGAACGGAACATAGATCTTTTCTTTTTTGCCGTCGATTTCTACGGTCTCGTACTGATTGTTGGTATAGTCAAAGCGGATGGTGATTTCGCCGCTCTTGCCGATCAGGTCTTTGGGATCGATGATCTTGCCGTCGAGGAAGTACGACAGCTGCATATCGACCGGCAGCGGTTCTTTGCCTTCGCCCTTGAGGTAAAGGTCTTTGCCTTTGGTTTCCCATACGCGCATACCGTCAGCGTTCAGGGTAAAGGTCTCGTCGCTTTTGACGTTCTCGATCTTGTCGATGCTCGCGACGTCGGTGATGGAATCTGCCTTTGCGTTGTTCTGGATCCAGTCACTGACGATGATTTTCTGTACGGTACCGTCGGCGTTCGCGATCACATAGACGCTTTCGTCCTTAAAGAGCTTCGCGTCGGTATCCGCGCGGTCGCCGCTTTCTTCATCCGCAGCGCTCGAAGCAAGCGTCACACCGTTCATCGACAGCGCAAATACGCTTGCCAGCGCCGTGGACAATACCAGCATAAGACACAGCGCGATGGACATCAATTTGATCAGTCGTTTCATATCAATCTCTCCGTTCTTATTGAAGTACATAGATTAGTTCTTAAGTGGTTTTACGCATTTTCTCATACCCAGGGTCGTATAACAGATCAGCGTGTCGCACAAGAGCAGCAGCGCGGGCAGGATCAGGATGACCAGCACCATGCTGATGATCGCGCCGCGTGCGAGCAGCATACACATCGAGCTGATGATATCGATGTCCGAGAATATCTGTACGCCGAACGTCGCGGCGAACAACCCGAATCCGCTGACGAGGATCGAGGGGATCGACGTCGTGAGCGTCGTTCTGACGGCGGATCGTTTATCCTCGCCCCGGAGTCGCTCCGTCTTATAGCGCGTGGTCATCAGGATCGCATAGTCGACCGTCGCGCCCAGTTGGATCGTGCTGATGCAGATCGGCGCGATGAACGGCAGCGACTGACCCATGTAATGCGGCAGACCGAGGTTGATGAAGATCGCAAGCTCGATGACCGCGATCAGGATGAACGGCAGCGAGATACTGCGCTCGACCAGCAGGATGATCACAAAGATCGCAATGATGGAAACCAAATTGACGACCTCAAAGTCATGACCCGTGGTATCGATCATATCCTTCATGCACGGCGCTTCGCCGATCAGCATGCCGTTCTCGTCATATTTCTTGATGATTTCGTTCAGCCGGTCGATCTGCTCGCTGACCTTGTCGCTTGCAGAATGGTATTCGGAGTTGATCAGCAGCAGCTCGTATTTGTCGTTTTCCAGCACGCTCTTGAGCTTTTCGGGAATGATCTCTTCGGGGATCGATGATCCGACGAGGCTTTCCATGCCCAGAACGGTCTTGACGCCGTCCACCTCGCTCATTTCGCCGATCATCTTTTTGACTTCCTTGGAGCTCAGGGACGAGTCGATCAGCACCATGTGGGTAGAGCTGATGTTGTAGTCCTCGCTGAGCTTCGTATTTGCGATGACAAAGTCGATATCTTGCGGCAGACACTCCGCCATATCATAGTAGACCTCGTTGTTGGTCTGTGTGTAGCCGTAAAGCGACGGCGGCAGCAGGACGATGAAGAGGATCAGGAACACGGGGAAGATCTTGACGATGCCTTTTGCGAGCTTGCCCATGTTCGGGATAAGGGACTTGTGGCTGAGCTTCGCCAGCGGTTTATCCAGGATCAGGATCATCGCCGGCAGAACGGTAACGCAGCCGATCACGCCCAGCAGCACGCCCTTCGCCATGACAATGCCCAGGTCGCGCCCGAGCGTAAAGCTCATGAAGCAAAGGGCGATAAAGCCCGCGACGGTCGTGATGGATGATCCCAACACCGAGTTGAAGGTATTGTGGATCGCGACCGCCATCGCTTCCTTATTGTCGTCATACAGTTCTTTTTGTTCGTTGTAGCTGTGCCACAAAAAGATGGAGTAGTCCATCGTGACCGCCAGCTGCAATACCGCCGAAAGCGCCTTTGTGATATAGGATATCTCGCCGAAGAAGTAGTTCGTGCCGAGATTCAGCACGATCATCATGCCGATACTCGCGAGGAACACGAACGGGACCAGCCAGTTATCCAGCAGCAGGATCATTGCGACCAGCGCCAGGATGACCGCGATCGCGACATAGACGGGCTCTTCTTTTTCACACAGATCCTTCAGATCGGTGACCAGCGCCGACAGGCCGCATACATAGCATTGTTTGCCGGTGATCGAACGGATCTCCCGGATTGCCTCCATCGTTTCGTCCGATGAGGTAGACCCTTTAAAGAATACCGCCATCACGGTGCTGTGATCGGTGTTGAACGCCTTGTAGACCTTGTCGGGTAGCAATTCCTTCGGCACGGAGATGTCGGCGATGCTGTCGTACCACAAAACGGTATCGACCTCGTCGACCTGTGCGATCTTTTCCTTGAGGGCGGCGACGTCCTTATCGGGCATATTCTCCGCGATAATGAACGAAAACGCACCCTTGCCGAATTCATCCATCAGGATATCCTGACCCTTGACGGTATCCATATCCTCGGGCAGATAAGTCAGCATATCATAATTGATACGCGTGCTCAGCATTCCGAAGAGTGCGGGAACCATCAGCACGAGGACGATGATGACGATCGGCACCCTCAGCTTGACAATCAATCGGGAAAGCTTCATTCTTTCACTTCACTTTCTGATATTTCTCTTTACAGAGGGATGGGCAGGTTCGTATGCTCCGATCCCGCCCGATGGATTATTGTATTATTATCATACTTTAATACCGCCGGATTGACCATAAGCAAACCGTGACAGGCGCACAAAATTTGGGCAAATGCCAAACTTTGCACAAAACAAAAACCGCCCCTTACGGGACGGTATCAAAAGCCTGTCGTCAGAATCTCAGGTTGCTGTCGATCAGCTTGCGCCGCAGATCCAGCAGCACATGGAACGAACGGGCATAATTCTCTTTCATTCCGCTGTCGCACCAGTCGACGATGATGCCGAAGCTCATGCACTTATAAAAGTCGATCATCAGCACACGCTCGTCATCGTTCAGCGTCCCCTGCGGGATCACGACGTCGATGTAGGTCTCGACGACATGGCGGCAGACCTTCATCAGACACCGTTCATAGATGTAGCGGTGGGACGAGTTGAGGATATGCATCGCCGAACGGCGGTTCTGCAGGATGAACTCCGCTCCGACGTTCAGCGCCTGCTCGAGCGACTTGATATCGGGATAGCTGAGGATGATCTGGTCGGCAAATTCCATGACGATCTCCTCGACCAGCGTCGGCATATCGGTGTAGTGATAATAGAAGGTGTTGCGCGATATCCCGCAGTTTTCGGTGATATCGCGGATGGTGATCTGGTCGATCGCCTTTTTTTCCAGCAGCTCCAGAAAGGATTCCTTGATTGCTTTTTTGGTCAGAACAGACATGTGCATCCACCTTCTATAACAGCGTCGCAAAGCCCCCTGCGGGCTGCGGCGATCCGGACTCAATCATCCATAATCTCACGCCTATTATAGCCGATTTTCAGACAGAAAGCAAGTGAAAGCCGATCTGTTTGCAAACTTCTCCCTAAAAATAATTCTTAAAACATCAAAAAAATGTTGACTTATGACGAAGGATAGTTATATAATACTAGAGTAATAGAGGCGCGGACTTCATCAGTAGCCGGGCGTCAGTTGGGAAAACTGCCGGCGAAAGGGGATTCCGCCGAAGCGTACGCGTTGCCCGGACGCGTATGGCTGGGACAGCGTGGAATACGCGCTGTACTGTCGCCGGGATATCCGGCGGAGTGCTATTCGACTGAGTTTGTCTTCTGAGCCGCAGCACTTTACTGCGGCTTTTTATTCTGCCTTCCCCTCGAGGGGAAGGGGGACCGCGTCAGCGGTGGATGAGGTGTTTTGGCAGTACGCTGCCGAAGAAACCGATTTTTTCGGCGACGCGGGTCATATCCAAATAATATGGAGGGAAAACAAACAATGACAACCACAAAGAAAATCGTTCTTGCCGTTGCGGCTCTCGTGATCGTCGGCCTGCTGGTATGGGCAGTCGTTTCCGGCGGATCGCTCGGAACCGTCAAGTGCCCCGATTGCGGCGGTACCGGCATCGTTGATGATGCAGACTGCGAGACCTGTCAAGGCGCGGGCGAAGTCCGCGGCACATGGTGGGCGCTGCTGCCCCCGATCATCGCGATCGGCCTTGCCCTGATCACCAAAGAGGTCTATTCCTCGCTGGCGGTCGGTCTTGTTGCCGGCGGCGTTATCTACGCCACCGAGGCAAACGGCCTGTTCGGCAGCCACTTCCATCCGCTTTCCGCGATGAACGAGATCAACAGCAACGGTCTGATCACTGCCGTCAGCGATACGGCAGGCGTGTTCATCTTCCTGATCGAGCTGGGCATCATCGTCGCCCTGATCAACAAGGCGGGCGGCTCCCAAGCGTTCGGACGCTGGGCGGCGACCCATATCAAGACCCGCGTGGGCGCGATGCTCGCTACCTTTGCGCTGGGCGTACTGATCTTCATCGACGACTATTTCAACTGCCTGACAGTCGGCTCGGTCATGAAGCCCGTCACCGACGGCCACAAGATCTCGCGTGCAAAATTTGCATATCTGATCGATGCTACCGCTGCTCCTGTCTGCATGATCGCACCGGTTTCCTCATGGGCAGCCGCAGTCGCGACCTATGCCGAGGACGGTCAGGGCCTCAAGCTCTTCATCACCGCGATCCCCTACAACTTCTATTCGCTGCTGACCTTCGTTTTCATCATCGCGATCTGCCTGATGGGCTTTGACTACGGCTCGATGGCGCTGCATGAGTACAACGCGATGTACAAGGACGACCTCTACACCACCGGCGAGAGAGTCGATAAAGAACTCGAGAATGAAGACGTCAACCCGAACGGCAAGGTCATCGACCTGATCCTGCCGGTCATCTTCCTGATCGCGATCTCCGTATTTGCGCTGATCTATGTCGGCGGCTTCTTTGACGGCAACCCCGATAATATCGATCCCGTAACCGGCAACTATCATAACTTCCTGAATGCGTTCGGCAACACCGACGCTACCGTAGCTCTGCCGTGGGCGGGCGCGATCGCGCTGGTATTTGCGATCCTCTACCTGATTTGCCGCAAGGTCGCCTCCTTCAAGGATTGCATGGACGCTGTTCCCAAGGGCTTCATGGCGATGGTTCCCCCGATCCTGATCCTCACCTTTGCGACTGCTCTGAAGAACGTCACCACCGATCTGGGTGCAAAGTACTTTGTTGCCGACCTGATGTCGAACGGCGCAGAGAGTCTGGCGAATTTCCTGCCGGCGATCATCTTCCTTGTCGCCTGCTTCCTGTCCTTCTCGACCGGTACCTCTTGGGGCACCTTCGGTATCCTCATCCCGATCGTTCTCGCGATCTTCCCGACCGGCGAGCTGCAGGTCATCGGTATGTCCGCGTGCCTCGCAGGCGCTGTCTGCGGCGACCACTGCTCCCCGATCTCCGATACCACGATCATGTCCTCTGCGGGCGCCCAGTGTAACCACATCAACCACGTCAGTACACAGCTGCCGTATGCGATCACCGTTGCTGCCGTATCCTTCGTCAGCTTCATTATCGCGGGCTTTGTCCAGAACTGGATGATCGTACTGCCGATCGGTATTGCGCTGATGATCGCGACTCTGTTCGTGATCAAATACATCACCCGCAATCGCCTTGCAGCTCTCAAAGAGGCAGACAAAGCGGTACAGAAAAAAGCAAAAGCAAAATAAGATAACGAGATAAAACGACCCGCCGTACAACGCTGTACGGCGGGTTTTACAATGCTGTTATTGTGAGGGAACGCTCCTCGACGTCCCGCAGGATGGTGATTTATACATTGAATCGGAACAGCACGACGTCGCCGTCCTTCATCACATACTCCTTGCCTTCGCTGCGAACCAGTCCTTTTTCCTTCGCCGCCGACATCGAACCGCATGCGATCAGATCGTCATATGCGATGACCTCGGCGCGGATGAAGCCGCGCTCAAAGTCCGAGTGGATCTTACCCGCCGCCTGCGGCGCTTTTGTACCGTTCTTGATGGTCCACGCGCGCACCTCGGGCTTGCCCGCAGTCAGGTACGAGATCAGTCCCAGGAGGGTGTAGCACTCATTGATCAGTCTGTCGAGACCGCTCTGCTCAAGTCCCAGCTCCCCGAGGAACATTTCTTTTTCATCCTTTTCCATTTCGACGATCTCGGCTTCCAGCTCCGCGCAGATCGGCAGAACGCCCGCGTGCTGCTCGGCGGCGATCTCGCGAACGCGCTTCAGCCGTTCGTTATCGTCGATCCCGTTCGAAAAGTCGTCCTCGCTCATGTTCGCGGCAAAGATGACAGGCTTGTTGGTCAGCAGGGCTACCTCGCTCAGCCACGCCTTTTCATCGTCGGTGCATTCGACGACCCGCGCCGGTTTACCTTCGTTCAGCGTTTCCAGTACGCGCTTGAAAAAGTCGACCTGCGCCTGATACTTCTTGTCGCCCTTGACCATCTTCTGCGCCTTGTCGATGCGGCGCTGCACCATCTCAACGTCGCTGAGGATCAGCTCAAGGTCGATGGTCTCGATGTCGCGGATCGGGTCGACGCTGCCCTCGACGTGAATGATGTCGTCGTTGTCAAAGCACCGCACCACGTGTACGATCGCGTCGCACTCGCGGATATTGCTGAGGAACTTGTTGCCCAGTCCCTCGCCCTTGCTGGCGCCCTTGACCAGACCGGCGATATCGACGAATTCGATGGTGGCGGGTGTGTATTTGTCGGGGTCATACATTTCGGCGAGCTTGTCCAGCCGCTTATCCGGAACCGCGACCACGCCGACATTCGGCTCGATGGTGCAGAACGGATAGTTCGCGCTTTGCGCGCCCGCATTGGTGATCGCGTTAAAAAGAGTAGACTTGCCGACGTTCGGCAGTCCGACGATGCCTAATTTCATATTATCTCACCTTTCCCATTCTAATGGGATTTTCAGTAAAGAGGTCAAAGGTTTTACGCCAATTTACGCCAATTTTACGCCAAAATCATGCCACTTCGTTATTTGCTTCACCGAATAACTGTACGGCTTTTGTCAGGCTTTCATCTGTATTATGAACATACCTGTCCATGGTTGTTTTTATTGAGGAATGACCGAGAAGCTGCATAAGCACTTTTGGAGCAACGCCGTATTCAATAGCTCTTGTAGCGTAGGTGTGGCGCAGAGCGTGCATACAAAAACGCTTTAGCCCTGCTTCATCACACAGCTTATACAAGTGTGTATCATAAGATGAATTTTTGTTTGGCATACCTGTACGGAAGTTGACAAATACCAAATCTTTCATACACAGAGTTTTTGAATCGCCTGTTTTGCGGTCAATGTATTGCAGTGTTTTTGACAGCTCAGGTGCTTCTTTTCTTGTCTTTTTCTCTGCGTATAAATCTTTCAGTATTTGATAAGCTCGATTTGTCAGCGGAATCGTCCTGTAACTTGAAATAGTTTTAGGCGGTCCGGCTCTCCAATATCCTTCACCGTGGCGATATTCTAGCGTTTTGCTGACCGTTAGTGTGCGCTTTTTCCAGTCTATGCTGTTAAAGGTCAAACCGATCAGCTCGCCTGTTCTCAAACCTGTTTCAAGGATAAGAGCATAGGCATAATAATTATGAGAACGCTTTGCGGTAGTCATAAACAGTTGTTGTTCCTCAACCGTCAAATAATGAATATCATTTACAGCTCTAACCGGCTTTGTATATCGCACGCCGTTCATAGGGTGTTTTGGAATAATGTCATTCATCACAGCGGATTTGAACATTGTTCCCATAGCGATATATGTTTGCCGTATTGTTGAGCCTGCGTAAGTATCATACATCTTGTTTAGTACTGTTTTACAGTGCATAGGCTTAACGGTGTTGATCTCTAAATGTCCGATGATCGGTTTGATATTGATTTCAAATCGTTCTTTGTAATTCCGTTTGGTATTGGGAGCAAGATCATAAACGATATTCTCTATCCAGTATGCAAACCAATCATTGACCGTCATTTTGTTGGCAGTCGGATTTGGAATACAAACACCATATTTATCTTCGTAACGCTTTTTATCCAGCCATTCTCTGGCTTTTTTAGGGTTATCAAAATATTCCCCTATGCGTTTGCCGCTTTTTGATAAAAAACGAGCTTCATATTTTCCGTCTTTTCTTTGACTGATTCCTTTACCTAGTTCCTTTCCTTGAAGATTTTTACCCATATTATTACTCCTTTCGTATCTGAAAAGAGCCTAATATGGGTATATTATAGCATAAGGAAAAACAAATCTCAATAACCAGTTAAATATTATGCGCTTCATTCAGATATTTCTCGAATTCTATTCTTTTTACCAGTTTTCGATTACCGTTGAATAGCACAAAAGAACAGTAAGGGTCATTCAGCATTTGCGATAAACGATTGATACCGATGTTGCTGTACTCAGCGGCTTCGCGAATTGTAAGAAGATACTTGTCTTTAATGGGGATAGTAGCTTTTTCTTCCGTCAAGAAATCACCCCCTTATATGTTTATTAAGTTTTTCTCGAAATCCCTGTCAGGGTCAAGAACGGACGGCTGAACAGATTCCTGTATTGTGGGTTTAGGTTTTGAATCTTTTAGTCTATTGAGGATTACCGGAGTCAAATCAAAGAATTCTAATTTGGTTTTTTCAGGTATGTCATCATATGTAAGTATTTCAGAGATTGACAGGTCTTTTAAAGTAGCATAATTTTTCTTTATCCATGCTGTCAAAGTTCGGTTTTTCTCTGCTTCTGGCAAGAAAGCGTTATGATAGATGTCAAGCAAATAGTCAATCAGCGAACGCTCTCCGTCCTCGCCCCAAAATGCTCGAAATTTAAATAGAGTTGGAAATAGTCCAGAGCCTTTTATCAAATACAATATGGATTTTTTGAGGCTATTATTATGTGGGCTTTCTGAACGTAAGGCGGAATAGTTGGCATTTTCAGCGATTGCGAGAAGGTCTTGCGTGTACACAGTATAATTACCGTCCTTATCTACAAAGCGATATTTATCAAGTATCTTTGAAGCTAAATACTTAGAAAGCTCAACATCTGAATGAATATCCAACATCAAATCCTGTCCGATCATGTGAGCGTAATCGCCGCGGTATGAAGCCTCAAAGCGTACCCAAGAATTCGTCTTGATCGCTTCGAAGTAACGGAATCCAAAGCGGTCAACTTGCTCAGAGCGCTTATCATAAATCCGTAGGAGTGCTTTAGAATTTGCCTTGCGTGACCCAATCAAGACAGATTGCGTTAGTCCGTCCTTGCCATAATCGGACAATTTTCGCTTGGTCTTTCTTCCGTTATGGTCGGCAATAAAAACACGTGCGTTTTTCAAGTTATCAAATATTTTATTTGGGTCAGTTATATCACCGTAGTTGATATAGTCCGCAGTAATGTCGATCCGCGTAAGACGTGTAGAATACTCTGTGCTGACTACCATATTCAAAAAACTGTGGATTTGTATTTTACCACCAAACACTTCACCATATCGCTTTTGATACCGCGCCCACGCCTCGGCAGAAAACTTGACGATAACACCCATATTTGGAAATCTATCGTTAAATGCTACAGCAAAGTACCCCGAAATAGTTTCATACATATATCCATTTGTGTACCCCGCGGGTAACTTAGAATTGACAGATGTTTTCTCTCCGAAAATCTCCGTCAATCGGGATAGTTTAATAAAACGCACAATAAATGATTCAGCAGTTGTCATCCAGTCGTTTGATTTTTCGCTATAGTGTGTATGTAACGTTATAGTGAACTCGTCTACGCCCACCCAAAGACGTTTATTCATAAAATCACTTTCTTATTATCTTATATGTTCAATGGGGGTCTTTACAGTGCCCCCCGATTTGCCGCGAGCCTACGTCCGCTTGCGCGGACTTCGGCTCCTGACAAATCATTTTTCAAAATGTGAGTAATTGTTTTATAAGCTGTTCAGTTTTGTTAAGGTCGCGGATTTGCGGGATAACGACTTCTGTCAGATCGCGCCCATCAGTGCGTAGGTAGCCTTTGCCTCTTGGTTTTGGCTGTATCATGTCTGTATCGTCGGGAAACAGCATACGCGCACTCTCGCGGCTCAATCTTCCTAAACCAAGAGCATTTCCAAAATTATCACGTGCTCCGTTCATGAAGTTCGTGCTGTCGGCGCGTTGAAGTGATAATATTACAAAAACACCAACACCGCGCCCTAACATTAAAATTGATGATAGCTTACATTGATACTCGCATTGATCTTTTTTCGGCAGAGAGTTGACGAAGCCCGTCCACTCGTCGAATACCAAATAAATTGGTTTGTTTTGTGCTTGCGGCTCTTCCATCCTCGACTGCAAAATTCCATAGACCTCATTTAAACCGTCTGATACCGCAAAATGTTTGTAGTACCTTGGACAGCCTTGCAGACCGAAAAAATCCGCGCCTTTGAAGTCACAAAGATAAACAATACCGCGACCGCGAAGTTGTTTCATGATGTAACGTAAAGCGTAGGTTTTGCCCGAACCGCTCGGAGCGGCGATCAGCATATGCGGAGCTTTGTGGAAGTCAACTGTCACTGGAACACAAAACCCCTCATTAAGTGCAAACTGTTCAACACCAATAATAAAAGAAGTACTATATTTCATCGTCATACACCGGCTTAGTTTCTACTTTCGGTTTTCTGAGCTGTGAACAATAATAGTCGTAGCTTTTTGAACTATTCAAATAAAGCACTCTAAAAAATAAAATTTTTTCTCTAAAACCAATGCTATCAATGAAAATAGAAGGTGCACCTAAATAAGAACTTGGTAGACCGTTGATTCCAATAGTCATTAAGAAGTATCGAATATAGTTATTCAACGTTTTTTTAAGTGAATCAACATCTGGCGGTTCTTCTGGACAAATGTAACTAAAAATATAATACACACTACCGTTTCTCAACTGATAATCGTTATAACAAAGAGTCGATATATCCTGTAAATTCATATTGGAGTGTTCATTAATGTGTTCAAAACAATCATACAAAAAACTACATATTTTAATAGAATTAACAGGAACATCCTTTGTTAAATACCAGATCTTAACTTTTTCAATTATCTGTTTATAAATCTCTTTGATAATAATACTACCACCTTTCGGAATGTGCCCCTCTACCTCTTAGCAGAGGGGCTTTTTGATTTGTTTACATGTCAAAGTCAATTGAGTTTTCTGCTAAAACTTGAACATCTTCGACAGTATTTCCGCGCATTGTCAACTGAACAACCGAACCCCACGGAACCGTGGAAAGTTGTTCTTGAACCGAATTCGCAATTTTTTCATCGACAATCAAGCCACGAAGGTCCCTTGCAGATTTGCCACCAAGCGTCAGAATTGTAATTTTGTACCCATCAGAATACGAAATCAATTTTCCGCTTTCGTTAGTAAAAGAACCTCCCTCGCGAAAACAGTCATTGAGCAGAATGCCTCGAATGTTTTGAGCGACCACCTCACGCATTTTTGTATTCACCACCTTTCATAAGGAAATTGGTGCAAGGTCAACAATTACTCAAAACTCCCCATGTTTTATACCAGTTAGAGGGGTGTTTGTAAAAATTTCTATCGTAACCCTGCACAGTTAATACAATATTTTTAGATTCATGAACCCCCAAACCAAAAATCATAGGGGTGTTTTTGATTTCAATAGGGTGTTTTTGATATAGAATAGGTGTTTAGTGCTAAAGCCCCCATATTTTGTATAGGTACAAGGTGTATTTCTGATTTTGAATGGACGTTTTGTGTCAAAGCCCCCTGTTTTTAGGTATTTAATAGGTGTGTTTTACCTTTTCGTAGGGGGTGTTTTTGATTTTAAATACGTTTTTGAACTAACTTCCCATTATTTAGTATAGTTTTGAGTGTACTCTATCTGTTATTAGAAAGATTGATAATTAATTCGCCGAGGGCGTTATGCTTTCTGCGGTTTTTCTTTTATAAGGTCAGCTACGGATTTCCGTAGCTCTTTTTTATGCTCCTCATTGGTCGGTTATAAGCTCAATCACTCTCGGCTTTATTAGCGGTTGTAAATCATCATCATGCGGCTTGAAGCTCATATTTTGCTCCGTTCACTTCGCCAAGTCAAGAATTGCCCTAACGGCGTACCGTAAACTTGCTTCTTGCACTTGTCTTGTTCTCTGCGCTTTTAATGAGCCAATCAAACCCCATACGATGACGCTTTAAACGATACAAAAATACAGCAGAGAAAGGAGTAATAGAGCTTGAAAACCTAATATCGGAGAGGAATCACCCCCACCAAATCCGCATTACCGATACAATCTAAATTCAAATCTAATTGCAAAGGAGTAAATCAAATGAAAATCATTCTTGTCAAACCGTTCACCCAACCGTACACCACAGAAATCAAAGGCGATTTAGAGAGTATGCAAGCCATCGTCGGAGGATATATCGAAGCCGTTTATCCGTTCGACGATCAGGAAATCGCCCTTGTCTGCAACGAAGAAGGCAAGCTCGAAGGGCTG
>CADBOO010000147.1 GCA_902796225.1 uncultured Ruminococcus sp. | reverse complement strand
ACTACGAGGTTGATAGGCTGCGTGTGTACGCATGGCGACATGTTTAGCTTGGCAGTACTAATAGGTCGAGGGCTTGACCACATTGTCCTTTGGTCAATCCGCTCATCTCCCTTTATCTCTCACTTTGTTCAGTTTTCAGGGTGTATCACCCTTTATGGTTGATAATTGATATTAGTTGCCATAAATGACAGCGCAGTCGAGCGATCGGCTGCGCTGTTGTTTTGCTGTATTATTGTAAGCCCCTTGCAGACTGCGAGGCTGATAGGCTGCGTGTGTACGCATGGCGACATGTTTAGCTTGGCAGTACTTGCGCCGGATAAAACAAAAACCCATTCAACTTTGCGGTCTGATTTCCGCGACGCTTCGTTGTCGGATTTGACATACGGCAGTATGTCTGCGTCCTCCGCCTCGCCTCGCAAAAATCATCCTCACAAATCTCGATTGGCTGTTTGTCTTATCCGGCGCGAGGTCAAGGGCTTGACCACATTGTCCTTTGGTCAATCCGCTCGTCTCCTTTATCTCTCACTTTGTTCAGTTTTCAGGGTGTATCACCCTTAATGGTTGATAATTGATATTAGTTGCCATAAAATGACAGCGCAGTCGAGCGATCGGCTGCGCTGTTGTTTTTTTACAGGGTCTGCCGGGCGTCGCTTGATGCGCGCATGGGCGATGAGAATGCAAAACGCGCGCACGGCGCTTTCTTACATTCTTCCCTGTTTTGTGTTTTAAAGTATTGCAATTTTTTTGTGAATATGTTATATATATTATGTATAATTATAGATATATTGAGTATTTATTAACAGTCTTTTGCGATGCCCTGTTTGCCTGGGAAGGAAGGTGAACTGCCTTGGAGAAAAAGATCAAGCGTCCTATCAAAAGAAGTCTCGTCGTCGGAATCATATTTTTTATCACGGTGCTTTGCATCGTGCTGATCGCTGCCTGCTACTCCGGATTCAGCAAAGTTCTGTTCAGCCAGTACGAAGACGATATTTCCGACCAGCTTGAATATATTTCCGCCCATATCGACGTCGACGATCTGGAGCAGTGCATCAAATCCAATCAGAAGTCAGAAAAATTCGAAGAGCTTCAGGCGTTTTTGGATGATTTCAAAGAACATACCGATATCGAATTCGTCTATGTGATCGTGCCGCTGAACGACAACGAAACCGACAGCATCAAGGGCGTTATCGGCGGACGCAGAAAGGAAGAATACGGCGACAAAGACAAGACCGTCGAATTGAACGCGTTGTCGGGGGATAACTATTCGGCAAAGATGGCGGGCAAATATCTGGACGCGTATCGTTCCGGAGAGACAGCCTTTTTTGACGGGATGACAAATTGGGGCTCCAAATATACGGGAGTGCTGCCGCTGTTCAACTCGAAGCAGGAAAAGGTCGCCGCGCTTTGCATCGACATCAACACCAACGAACTGCATCTGAAACTGAGCATGCAAGCGTTGACGATCATTCTGGTGACGCTGATCGTCGGCGTCGTGTTTATCATTATGTTTGTTTACTGGTCTACCCAGCGGATCACGCAGCCGATCCAGGATCTCGAGGAGTCAGTTGCGGAGTTCGCAACGATCAGCCACATGCACGAAAAGCCGGATAAGCTGGTGCTGAATGTTCCCGAGATCCACACCGAGAACGAGGTTGAATCACTCTCAGACGCCGTCAAGAAGATGAGCGAGGATATCCGCGAATACGCCCAAACGCTGACCGAGGCGGAAGAAGCCTCGAAGCAGCAGAGCATCGCGCTCGGCGAGGCGCTGGAAGCGGCTCAGGCGGCAAACCGCGCAAAGACAGCCTTCCTGTCCAACATGAGCCACGAGATCCGAACCCCCATGAATGCGATCATCGGCCTTGACAATATCGCCCTGCACGAGGAAGGCGTGCCCGAATCCACCCGCGACCATCTGTCCAAGATCGGCTCGTCGGCAGAGCATCTGCTGTCGCTGATCAACGACATCCTGGATATGTCGCGCATCGAATCGGGCCGCATGGTGATCCGCAGCGAAGAATTCTCCCTGTCCAAAGCGATCGCACAGGTCAACACGATCATCGGCGGACAATGCCGTGACAAAGGTCTGAACTACAACTGCGATATGCTGGGCGAGGTAGATGAATACTACATCGGCGACGACATGAAGCTGCGCCAGATCCTGATCAACATCCTCGGCAACGCTGTCAAGTTCACCCCTGAGGGCGGCACAGTGGCATTAGAGATCCAGCGGATCGGGCGATTCGACAACAACGCGACGCTGCGTTTCACAATGATGGATACCGGCATCGGCATGAGTCCGGAATTCATCCCGCATCTGTTTGACAGTTTCAGTCAGGAGGACGAGACCGCGACGAACAAATACGGTTCGACGGGACTGGGAATGGCGATCACGAAGAACCTGATCGATCTGATGAACGGCGACATCCGCGTTGAAAGCGAAAAGGGCAAGGGTACGACCTTTACGGTGACAGTGACGCTGCAGGAAACGGAGAAGCAGACAGAGCCGACAGAAGCGCAAGATCTGCTCGCTATGGGAATCACGGCGCTGATCATCGAAGACGACCCGGTCGCGCGCGAACACGCGAAGCTGATGCTGACGCACGAGGGGATCACCTGTGATACCGCACAGACCGGCGGCGAAGCGATCGAGCTGGCGCGGCAGCAGGAAAAGGATAACAAATCATATGACCTGATACTGGTCAACCGGAGCGTACCGGATCCGGACGGACTGACGACGACGAAAGAGATCCGGTCGATCTCAGGCCCTGAGCCGGTGATCATGATGATGACGTCATACGGTTGGGAAAAAATCGTGACCGAAGGGATCGAAGCGGGAGTAGACAGCTTTATCCTGAAGCCGCTGTTCATGGCGACGCTGAGGCAGGAGTATCTCAAAGTCAAACAAAACCGCGAAGGCGTCACGCTGGTGAGCAAAGCCGAGCTGAAAGGCAAGCGGCTCCTGATTGCGGAAGACGTCGAGATCAACGCAGAGATCCTGAAGATGGTCCTGTCGGAGCGAGGAATGACCAGCGAAGTCGCGTCGAACGGCGAGATCGCGGTCGAGATGTATGCGGAGCACGCGGAGGGATACTACGCGGCGATCCTGATGGATATGCGCATGCCGGAGATGGACGGACTGGAAGCGACCGGAGCGATCCGCGCGATGGAGCGCCCGGACAGCAAGACTATCCCGATCATCGCGATGACCGCAAATGCGTTTGACGAAGACGTCCGCGAAACGAAGGCGGCGGGCATGAACGCCCACCTGACGAAGCCGGTGAACGCGGAGCAGCTGTACCAAACGCTGGAGGATCTGATCAAGCCGTAATAGAATAGTATAAACATCAAAATCAGCGCAGTCGATTCACGGCTGCGCTGTTTGTATCTTGTAAAATGCCGCAAGCGTCATTACCTGCATATTTTGATCTGCATTTGATGGAATGCTGTACGGATAAAGGCTCCCTTTCATCAAGGGAGCCTTTGAAGATCATTGATCAGATGGGCTTGCCGATGTTTTCGTTGGTGGGAAGCTCGGCGATATACCGCTGAATGGCAGTCGCATCCATGATGGTGACCGTGTTGTCCTGATCGGCGTCCGCCGCCTTTTTCTCGTCAGCCGTCAGATCGTTACCCGTAAAGTCTGACCCATCCATTTTACACAGCTCAGCCAGCCATCTCTGGATACGGGTCGCGTCGAGGATCGTCACTTCCTCATCACCGTCCGCGTCGCCGCAGATGATCGGGACAGGCGGATCTGTCGGCGGATCGGTGGGTTGCTCCGTAGGAGGATCGGTCGGCGACTCGGTGGGAGGCTCAGACGGTTTTTCGCCTAACGAGATGAAGGTGAAGCCATTATCGTTCGCGTATTGTTCTGCTGCTGTTCCGTTATAGCCGCAGATCGTAAAGCCGTCGACTTTCACCATATCCTCACTGTCATCATCACAAGAATAACCGAACGCATATTCGCCGATGGTTGTGACCGAGGCAGGGATGGTGACGCTCGTAAGGCTTGTGCGGTAGAATGCATCATCGCCGATGGTTGTGACCGAGTCGGGGATGGTGACTTCCTCAAGATCGGAGAAATTGGAGAACGCATAGTCGGCGATACCGAGAGTGCCCTCATTGATCTCTACACTTTCGGGACGGTAGTCCCAATAGTTCTTGAATCCTAATACTACTTTACCGGCATACACTAAGCCGTCCGGCTGATT
>CADBOO010000146.1 GCA_902796225.1 uncultured Ruminococcus sp. | reverse complement strand
GACGATCCTGCCGCTGACGAGTCGCTCGAACAGATTGAAGCGTCCGCCCCTGAGGGCTTCGCGCTTGACGCGATCGCCGATAACGAAGCAGCCGAACCCGACATGACACAGTCGAGAAAAGGCGCTGACCTCGCCGAAACCGGCGCAGGCGTCACTTATACCGTCAGCGGCTCGACCCTGACGATCTCCGGCTCCGGCTCGATGAAAGATCTGAAGAGCGACCGCACCTATCCGTGGTCATCCTCGGCGTCGACCGTTAAAACGATCGTGATCGAAAACGGCGTCACCGATATCTATAACTACGCTTTCATGGATTTCAAATCGCTGACGTCTGTCACGATCCCGTCATCCGTCACCCTTGTCGGTGAGGCGGCATTCTATCAATGTACGTCGCTGACCGAAATCGTCCTTCCCGACGTAGAAAAAATCGGCGACGGTGCTTTTGCAGGCTGCACAAAGCTCTCGACCGTCGAGATGCCCGCCGTCAAGGAGATCGGCGAATATTCGTTCCAGTCGTCTGTCATCAAAACCCTTGCTCTCGGCAAAGCGCTGGAAAAGCTCTCAAGCCTCGCTTTCTTCGGCGTAAATCTCACCTCGGTTTCCGTTGATTCGGCAAACCCGAATTATCAGGTCGTTGACGGCGTCATGTACAACAAGGCTAAGGATACCCTCATCCTGTATCCCTGCGGCAAGGCGGGCACGAGCTTTACCGTTCCCGCATCCGTCAAGACGATCGGGGATGAAGCCTTTGCCAATAACCGCAATCTGACGTCGATCGATCTGAACTGGGTCACCACGCTCGGCGAATCCGCTTTTCAGAACACCTACGTGCTGAAGTCGATCACCTTCCCTGATACGCTGACAAAAGTAGGCTATTTCACATTCTATAAGAGCGTTGCGCTTGAGTCAGTGACTTTCGGTAAGGGTTTGAAATCGACCTCTTACATGATGTTTGAAGAAAGCCCCAAGCTCAATCATATCGATTTCGGCGGTCTGCAAACGATCTACGCACGCACCTTCGCGACCTGCACCGCGCTGACGGATATCACCCTCCCCGCAACGGTCACGAAAATCGGCAACGCCGCCTTCGGTCAGTGCTACAATCTCAAGAGCATTTCCGCTCCCGGCGTTACGGGAATCCCTTATCAGTCATTTTTGAAAGACAACAATCTGACCTCTATCGATTTCCCGAATCTGCAGATCGTCTATCGCGCCGCTTTTCTGGGATGCTATTCTCTCGGCTCCGTCAATCTGCCTGAGAGCACAACGTTCGTTCACTCTATCGCGTTTGAAAAGTGCATCAAGCTCACCTCTAAAAACAAGGAGCTGAAACCTTACGGCTATAACGGACTCAGACCCATCCAGCAGATCTCTGTCAGCGGTACCGAGGACTACAAAGAAGCGTTCGAAGTGCTGGCGCTGACAAACAAAGAGCGCACGGCAAACGGTCTTGCACCTCTCGTTATGGATCAATCCCTGCTGGACGCCGCCATGCTCCGCGCTGCAGAGAACACCGTCTGCTTCTCGCATACCCGTCCCAACGGCTCCATCTGCTTCTCTGCAAGCGATCTGATGGCAGGCGAGAACATCGCGATCGGTCAGCACAGCGCGGCGGAGGCGATGGAATCCTGGATGAATTCTACGGGTCACCGCGAGAACATCCTGACAGAAAAATACACCACCATCGGTATCGGCTGTTTCAAGAATAACGGTTCCACCACATGGGTACAGTGCTTCGGTACCGGCGACAACACAGCAAGCTGCGCTCAGCCGTCAAATAAACAAGCGACCCGCGTTCTTGATCTGGCGACAGAACCGTTTGAAGAAGCAAGCGATAATTCGACCGGTATTACGTTCAGCTTTGACGATCAGGATAGCTATGCCTTTGTTTTCACCGTCGGTTTTGATGCAAATACGATCGACGAAGGTAAGACAACGCAGGCAACCATGCGTGTAGCAAATGCCGGCTTTAAGTATTCTTCCGCCGCCCTCGATCCTGTCGGCGTCACATGGTCAAGCTCCGCCGCCGACGTCGCGACCGTATCGGATACAGGTCTGGTGACCGGTATCGGCAACGGAACCGCCTCGATCAGCGCGAAACTCCCTTATTATACCGCGTCATCCTCGATTACTGTCCGTGGAAAGCTGAAAGCGCCTGTTCTGACCGGCGTCAGCAATATTGACGGCGGCGTGAGCATCAGCTGGAAAGCGTCGGACGGCGCAAAATCCTACCGCGTGTTCAGAAAAACCGCCGACAGCTCATGGACGCTGATCGCAACAACTTCACAAACTTCTGCAACAGACAAAACCGTCAAATCCGGCACTTCCTATACCTACACCGTCAGATGCTATGATCCCGATTCACGCTCCTATGTTTCCGATTATGATCCTGTCGGCAAAACGATCACCTATACACCCGCTCCTGTCATAACAAAGCTCGAAAACATCAACAACGGCACAAAGCTGACATGGGGCAAGGTCGCGGGCGCCGCTAAATACCGCGTGTTTGTCCACACAAGCAAAGGCTGGAGCAAGATCGGCGATACAAGCGCCCTCAGTTATACTTACACGAAAGTCAAGAGTGGTAAAATGTACGAGTACTCCGTTCGCGCGATGAACGCTAAGGGACAGTACATCAGCGGATTCAGGTCCCCGGGCTGGAAATGCACCTTTGTCGCCGCACCGACGGCACCCAGCCTCAAAAATACCAAGAACGGTATTCAGATCAGCTGGAAAAAACCTGCCGGCGGGGTAAGATTCCGTGTATTCCGCAAAACCGGCAGCGGCAAATGGATCAAGGTAGGCAATACGACCTCCACTTCTTTCCTCGATAAAACCGCCAAGAACGGAACCACCTATACCTACACGGTACGATGCATCACCAAAGACGGAAAGAGATTCACCTCTTACTACAACGTAAAAGGATCTACTATCAAGTGTAAACGATAAAAGCATACCTCTTTTTGGTGTTCTTCGAATGAGTGAGCATCCACTCCTTAAATTGAAAATCGGCAAAAGAAAAAGCAGGGCGGTTTCGCTCTGCTTTTTGTCATATTAGGCTCTTATCAGAAGTGGTATTCACGCCATTTTTACGCCAATTTGCTATAAAGAAACGTAGAATTGCGTAGAGTTTCGTGTGTGATTTGCTTTCTGATGATCTCAGTATTTATGCGGTTTTAAGGCTTTTTGAGAGATTATGTGAAAGTACATGATAATAGGCTCTGTATTACGATGCCTAATTTCATATGTATCTTCCTTTCAGCCTCCCTTTCCCGGGGGAGGTGGATCGGCGATCTCAAAGGATCACCGGGACAGAGTTTTTCCGTCTGATGGTTGTTATACCGGATATAATATTACCATCCGCGCGGTCAAATGTCAATCACGGCAGGTTGACAATTCCTTCGAAGGCCGATAGAATAAAAGCGGTGATACTATGACGAAATACGACGCGGTGCTGTTCGACCTGGACGGAACCATCTCCGCATCCGCGGACGGCATCCGCAAATGCATCGAGCTGACGATGGACGAACTTCATAAGCCCTGTCCCGATCTCAGCGATTATTCCCGCTATATCGGGCCGCCGCTCAATCGCACCTTCAGTCTGCTCTGCGGGCTGAGCGACGCCGACGTCGCCCGCGCCTTACCGATCTACCGCGGCTATTATGATATCCACGGCACGATCGCGAACCGCTTGTTCGACGGCGTCTGTGACGTGCTGGCAGCATTGAAAGACAGCCCGATGAAGGTCGCGGTCTGTACCTCAAAGAACGAACGCCTTGCCCGGGATGTGATCGCGCATCTGGGTATCGGCGATTACCTCGACGCGATCTGCGGTTCGCGCGACGACGGAAGCCGCAAAGAAAAGCCCGACCTGATCCCTTATGCGCTCCATACCCTCGGCGATATCCCGCCCCTGCGCGCGGTGATGATCGGCGACACTTACTTCGATACCCTCGGCGCCGCTGCAACCGGCGTAGATTTCATCGGCGTCACCTACGGCTACGGCACGCGTGAAGCGATGGAAGAAGCCGGCGCAGAGAAATTCGCCGCGATGCCGACCGATCTGTTATCATTCCTCTTCTGATCTATCATCAATCAAGCCCGGCGAGCATATACATCAGTAAGAATGTTCAAAGGACTGATTGTTATGTTTCACTCTGTGAGGATCAAAAAAGCCTGGCTGACCGTATTCTCTATCGTTTGTTTACTGATGATTCTGACCGTATGCTTCCTGATGCTGCGCGCAGCGCCGCCCGATACCGTCGAGATCGAGGGCGAGGACGTCGGTCTGAAGATCGGTTCCGACGAAGAGATCGAAGCGATGATACAAAAATGCGGCTATACCGTCGAAGGCTGTGTGTCCGACGACGAGATCACGATCCCGAAAACATGGAACGCCGTCTATACCGCCTATAACGACCTGCAAAAACAGCAGGGGTTCGACCTGCGCCGCTATAAGGGCAAACCCGCCCGCAAGCTGGTCTATGCGCTGACGGATTCAGACGATCTTGTCACGATCCTTGTATCGGGCGACCGCATCATCGCCGCAGATATTTCGACCAATCAACAGGGAGAAGACCCTCGTCCCCTGATACAGCCGTAGGGGCGAGGAAAGCTCTCGCAATTTAGTAAAAGAACCGCCATGAAAGAACGACTCGACAAATTCATCTCGTCCCAGACCGCCCTCAGCCGCAGGGACGCGGGCAAAGCCATCCGCGGCAAACGCGTCACCGTCGGGGGAGAGGTATGCTGCGCGGTCGACGCCAAGGTCGATCCGGACGCCGACCGCATCACACTCGACGGACAAGCGCTGACCTATCAAAAGAACGTCTATTACCTGCTCAATAAACCCGCGGGCGTCGTGTCCGCGACCGAGGACAGTGCCGAAAGGACCGTTATCGATCTGATCCCGCCCGATCTGCGCCGCGACGGCATTTTTCCGGCCGGACGGCTCGACAAGGACACCACCGGTCTGCTGATCCTGACCGACGACGGCGAGTATGCCCACCGGATGCTGTCGCCGAAAAAACACGTGGACAAAACCTATGTCGCGACCCTCGACCGCGAGCCGGATGCGAGCATCGGCGACGCGTTTCAGAAGGGGATTACGCTGTCCGACGGCACAGTCTGTCAGCCGGGACAAGCCGTTTGCCGCGGCAATCACCGCGCCGAGGTCACGATCCACGAGGGCAAATACCATCAGGTCAAGCGGATGTTTGCCGCGCTGGGCTACAAGGTCGTCGCGCTTGAGCGTATCCGTATCGGCGCGCTCAGCCTTGATGATTCACTCGGACACGGCGAGATCCGACCCCTGACAAAAGCAGAAGCCATGCAGGTTTTTGACACAAAACCCGAACCGTATTGAATCCTGTCGCCGTATGATCGGAAGCCCGTCCGACATACGGTGATTTTTTAAAAATGCACATAAAAACCGTCTGTTTATTCAGGCTGTTAGCGGTATCCTTGTAAAATTCGCCAAAAACAGCCCCCCATTTTTGCCACTCTTGGGATATTGTCTAAATTTTCGCATGAATATTTAGTGAAAAAACAAGTGGTAATGATCAATAATTTGTGCTATATTATATCTGTACTATCACAAGTGTGACAGATTGGATAATATTGGAGGTTTTCTAATGGCTAATGTATCATTGCAACACGTTTACAAAATCTATGACGGCGGCGTAGTCGCAGTTACCGACTTTAACCTCGAAATCGAGGATAAAGAGTTTATCATTCTCGTAGGTCCTTCCGGCTGCGGTAAGTCCACGACTCTCCGTATGATCGCGGGTCTTGAGGATATCTCCAAGGGCGAGCTGTACATCGGCGACAAGCTCTGCAACGACGTCGCTCCCAAGGACAGAGATATCGCGATGGT
>CADBOO010000145.1 GCA_902796225.1 uncultured Ruminococcus sp. | reverse complement strand
AGTGACCTGCCATAGCGATATTGATGATGTGTTTTGCGTCGTACTGTTTCAACTAAAAAACTCCTTTCAAGAGTATACTCACGATTTGTCGGATCACGACAGCTCGATAATCCGCGCTACCATATCATTATAGTACAAATCGAGTGCCGGTACAAGAATAACCGTTCGCAGAAAAAGAAAATCCACTAAACTGCTAAAAGAACGCGTTTAATTTTGTGGAATATGCATAACAATCAGCGCCGAAAATAAATAAAAAACCTGCAAAGCAAGTGCTATGCGGACAGAAAAGGTTCATCTTCAATCTTGGTTTTGCAGGCGACAACGCATCGCGAAAAGCCCTGGGACAGGCTGTTTGATTGGGCTGATGACAGCATTTTTGCTGCTGCCGTCGGATTTGCAAGGTGATAGTATGCTGACGAAATTATCTCTTGAAATAGGAGAAATAGTATGGTAGTATTAGCGCATAGGGCGCTGCGCCCTAAATCATATCATAAGGAGTTATCATTATGAAGCGTATAATTGCACTGGGTATGACCATCCTTCTGATTGCCGCGCTGCTGGTAGGCTGCGGCGGTCCCGAGGGCAAGTATGTTGTTAAGTCGATCGACGGAAAGTCAGTTGAAGAGGCGCTGAAATCTTCGGCGGATCTCTCCGGCATGAGCGTTGATGATATGCTTAAGCAGATGGGCGTTGACTCTGCCGAGGAGATCGTCACTCTTGAGCTGAAATCAGACGGTACTGCCGTGATGGAAGTCAAGATGTTCTCTACCACGAAAGAAGGCAAATGGGAAAAAGACGGCGATAAGATCACGATCACGATCGACGAACAGGCGGCTGAATTCACCTTAAAGGGAAATGAGCTCCACTCCGAATCGGGCGATCAGAAATATGTCTTCGTCAAGAAATAAGAAGATGCTTTGATGAAAAGGCTGTCGCAGTTAAGCTGCGGCAGCTTTTTTTGGCTCAACTGCCCGCCGTCGATAATAATTTGCATATTATCTCTGTACAACGACAAAAAAATATGATATAATACAAAGGTACATTATGTTGTTTTTATTCTATGATTGTACGGAGGATAGATATGTCCGCACCGGAATTGATCGTCATGTTGACGCTGGATGACCGTACGGTGAGAAACGCGCCGGAGGTCTTTGAAAAATGCAAGGATTCAAAAGCAAAATACTTCGGATTCAAAGAGGAGGGGCTTCCTCTCTCGAAGATGATCCGCCTGTACAACTCGATCAAGGCGGCGGGAAAAGCTGCCGTGCTGGAGGTCGTCGCATACACCGAGTATGAGGGGCTTGCAGGCGCGAAGATCGCCGCGGAATTCGGATGCGATATCCTGATGGGCACGATGTACCACGATTCGATCCGCGATTACTGCAAAGAAAAGGGAATCAAATATATGCCTTTTGTCGGCGACGTGATTGAGCGTCCGTCGGTGCTTGAGGGGTCGATCGAGGATATGATCGCCGAGGCAAAGGCGTGTATCGAAAAAGGCGTCGACGGGTTTGACCTGTTGGGTTACCGCTACACCGACGACGCGCACGAGCTGATCCGCAGATTCGTCTGCGAGGTAGACGCGCCGGTGTGTATCGCGGGCAGCGTCGACAGCTACGAACGGCTGGACGAACTGAAGGACATCGAACCGTGGAGCTTTACCATCGGCAGCGCGTTCTTCAACAACTGCTTTGACGGGTGTACGATCTGTGAGCAGATCAACGCAGTGTGTGATTATCTGGATCAATAATGATATGAAAACGGCACGAAGCGATGCTTCGTGCCTGTTTTTTTGCCTATGCTGTCTTGTTATCGGATCTGATCCTGAGGGATGAGAGAGGGATCAAACATGACCATCGAATGGTTGTCCCAGATGAGATCCTTGCGGACAAGCTTATCGGTTTTTCTGTCGTAGGATTCGCGGTAGATCTTGGAGATGCGGTAGTAATTGCCGTCATCCTCCTTGGCAAAGTGGTGATCCTCCTCGGTGATCTTGTAATAACGCGGGAATTCGCGCTCGCTGCGCAGTTCGGCGTGGAGCGTTTCGCCCTCGACCCACACGCACAGCTGGACGTCCTGATGGAAGTCGTTGCGAAAACGGTAGTCGATATTGTTATAGCTGACCGAGGTGCCGGTGGAAAACGGGTGACGTTCACCCTCGTCGGGCGCTAGCGCGTCGGAATGCTTCCACAGCTCGGTAACGGTCAGGGGACTGTGGAGCACCAGCAGGTGGAGGGTGTTGCTCAGGTTACACAGTCCGCCGCCGGTACCCGGCTGGAGGCGGTTGCCGACGATGACTCTGCCGTCCTTATATCCCCTGCGGCGCGAGGTCTTGCCGACGGTTTTCCAGAAGGAAAAGGTCTCGCCGGGATGGATGATCAGGTTGTTGATCTGCTTTGACGCCAAGTCGATATTGACCGCCTTGTTCTCCTGGAGCACCGGATCGATCCCCGGGGCGCGCTTGATCAGTCCGGACGTGATCGACCAGACGACGTTCGGCAGTTTTTCCGACCGTTTTTCGCAGGCAAATTTCTCTTTGCCGGTCAGATTTTTGATGTGTCGCTTGCATATCTCTTTTTGTTCGGATATGGCATAGAATGCGGGATTCATCTCGCAAAACAGCTTACCCTTGAACATGGATCGTATCTCCCTTCGGTCGATCGTT
>CADBOO010000144.1 GCA_902796225.1 uncultured Ruminococcus sp. | reverse complement strand
TTCTTTGCGGGAAGGAAGATATAGAGGAAAGGTTTTCGGACGACCGCCGGTCGTCCCTACAAGGAACAAATCGGAAATGAAGGAACTGTGGGAATCGGGTAAAATCAAAATATTTTTGTCGGTACTGCTGGTACTGGTAATGCTCAGTCTGTTCACCCATAATGTGGAAAACAACGTCGTTTCCACATCGGTGAACACGCTTACCTATGGGCTTTCGAAGGTTTCCGCCGCCGCAAAGCAAAAAAACACCGACGGCATGAGCTATGACGAACTGAAGGCAGAGTACGAAGCGGCGGTCGACGCCAATCGCGAGCTGCGCGCGCGGCTGGTGGATTACTATGACGTCAAAGAGGAAAATGCGCGGTTATGGAAGTTCTATGAGCTGAAAAAAGAACATCAGGATTATCAGCTTGTTCCCGCGACGGTATTGCGCCGCGACAGCAACGACGAATTCTATTCCTTTACCATCGACAAGGGCACCTCGTCCGATATCCATACCGGCGATCCGGTGATGGGTACGAACGGACTGATCGGCTATGTCTCGGAGGCGGACGCCAATACCGCAAAGATCGTGACGATCCTGTCGCCGCAGGTCAGCATCGGCGCCATTGACAAGGCAAGCAAGGACACCGGCATCATCACGGGATCGGCAAAATATGCCGACGATAACCGCACGATGTTCACAAAGCTCAACAGCGAGCATAAGGTCAAAACAGGGGATATCATCACCACGACCGGCGTCAGCGGGATCTATCCGAAAAACCTTGTCGTCGGCGAGGTGAAGGATATCTGTTACGATACCTACGACACCTCGTATTATGCGGTCGTCGAACCGTATGAGGATATCAGAAAAATCACAGACGTCGCGGTCATCATCGGTTTTGACGGCGAGGGCGAGATCATAAGGAGCACCAAAGAATGAACGAGAGATCAACCTCCTTTTTCCGCTATCTTGCCTACGCGATGGAGATCGTGCTGCTGTATGTCCTGGGGACAACGCCGGATCTATTGCCGCAGATCTTCGGGGCAAAGCCTACGCTGCTGTTATGTGTTGCGCTGACAGCGGCGATTTTTGAACGCGAGTTTCCCGCCATGATCATCGGGATGATCTGCGGCGCGCTGATCGATCTCGGGTATTCGAACAGCATCGGTCTCTTTACGATCGGGCTGACCGTGATCTGCTTCATCGTCGGCTATGCCGCCAACAATCTGGTGATGGCGACCTTCCCGAATTTTCTGCTGTACGCGTTTGTCGCGGTCGGCGGGATATTCATGCTGTATTACCTCATACGCGTCGTATGGGCGGGCGTCGACAACAGTTGGGATTATTTTATGAATCACCTGCTGTCGAGGATGGTGCAGACCTTTGTGCTGACGGTCCCGATCTACTTTTTGAATAAATTCATCTACCATACGTTGGGGAATGATGAATGAGAAATAAGAACTAAGAAATAAGAACTAAAGACTAAGAGCTATGAGCCGGAAACCGAGCGAAGGCCGGTTGCTTTGCTCAACAATGATACAATTTCCCGACCCGCTTTGCGGACGGCTGTTTTTCAGAAGAAGCAGAAAGGAGGTGCGATATGGACAGCTCGAAGAAGAATCGTAAAGAGAAGATCAAAATGCAGAATCAGCTGGTCGACAATCTGGTCAGCCGCGCGAAAAAGAAGGAAAAAGCGCCCGAAACAGAAAAATCATCCTCGTTTGACAAGATCAGCGCGATCAACTCGCGCAGCACGATCAACAGCATCAATCAGGCTGCAAAGAAAAAAACCGAAAAACGCGACCGGTTCACGCCGCGCGCACTGCTGTGCCTGATCATGGTCGTCGTGATCTTTGTGCTGTTTGCTGTCAGGCTGTTTGACTGGCAGATCGTTCACGGCGAAGAATACAAAAAGCTGTCCGTCGCGTCGACCTCCTATACCGTGACGTCGCAGGCGACCCGCGGCGAGATCCTCGACGTCAAGGGCAACGGGCTTGCGGTCAACAAAACGACTTACCAGATCGTTATCAACCGCATCTACCTGAGCGACAACAAAATGAACGATGTGATCGTTCAGCTGATCGGCATCATGCAGAAATGCGGCGCGAAATACATTGACGCGCTGCCGATCTCGTATTACGGCGGCGAATATGTCTTTGACGAAGGCAGCGCCGGCGACGTGGAATACATCGAATCGGAAAGCATGCTCAACCGTGAGGGAATGACGGCGGCTCAGATTATTCAGGGGCTTTCTCAGCGCTATAATGCGGAAAGCATCACGGATCCTGAACTGCTGCGATCGGTGCTGTCTGTCCGGTATAATATGGAAAAGCGCGGATTCTCCTATGAGCAGGTCTATATCTTTGCGGATAACGTCGACAGCGACGTCGTTGCGATCGTTTCGGAAAGCACCCAGACCGTGCCGGCGGTTGAGATCCGCACGACCAATGAGAGAGTTATCAAAAACGGGACGCTGATCCCGCACATTCTCGGCGTTGTCGGCTCGCTCAGCGAGGAAGAATACGAAAAGTACAAGGATAAAGGGTATCAGCTGAATGATACCATCGGAAAGTTCGGCATCGAAGCGGGACTGGAAAGCTATCTGCGCGGTGAAGCGGGCGTAAAAACCATCACCAAGGACGCAGACGGCAACATCGTCAGCGAAAAGGAAACCGTCGAGGCAAAACCGGGCAACACCGTTTATCTGACGATCGATCCGAACGTGCAGGCGGTCGCCGACTATTCGCTGTCGGAAAACGTAAAAGGCGCGCGTAAGGCGGGCGAGGCTGCGGTGAAGGATGCTAAAGCAAATAACGCGAAGCAGCAGTCGAATCTCGGCGAGGATTGCGTCGCGGGAGCAGCGGTCATGCTGGATCTGCGCGACTTCTCCGTGATCGCGGCGTCATCGGCGCCGGGATATGACATCTCGAAGTATTACGATCCCGATTACTCAAAATATCTGTTCACCGACGAAAGTGTTCCGTTGTTCAACCGCGCATTCGACGGCGCGTTCGCACCGGGTTCGTCCTTCAAGCCCTGTACGGCGCTGGCGGCGCTGCAGGAGGGCGTTATCACCGAAAACACCTCGATCGAGTGTACCGGCGTGTATGATTATTACAAGGACGACGTGGTCAACTGTATGCACGTCCACGGCGAGGTCGATATGATCGACGCGATGGCGGGATCGTGCAACTACTACTTTGCCGAGGTCGGCAGGCGCGTCGGGATCACTACGATGTATCTCTATGCCGAAAAACTGGGTCTGGGCGTCAAAACCGGTCTGGAGGTCAGCGAGAACGCGGGCTTTTTGGCAGGCAGGGATTCGACGCAGTGGTATGAGGGCAATACCGTTCAGGCGGCGATCGGTCAGAGCGACAATACCTTTACGCCTGTCCAGCTGGCGACCTATGTTGCGACGATCGCCAATAACGGCGTACGGTACAGGACCCATCTGGTGAGAAAGATCGTCAATTACGAGCGCGACAAAACCATATTGTATAACGATCCGAAAAAACCGACGGTCGTCGCAAAAACCGGTATTTCGCAGTCGAATATCAACAAGGTCAAAAAGTCGATGCGCGAGGTGCTGAGATCCGGTACCGCAGAGGATACCGCCGGTAAATATCCGATGGAATACGCCGGCAAGACCGGAACTGCCGAGAACGCAGGCTCGGATCACGTCGCATTCATCTGTTTTGCACCGTATGACAAGCCGAAGGTCGCGATCGCGGTGGTACTCGAGCACGGCGCAAAAAGCCGGTTTGCCCAGTACACGGCGATGGATATGATGGACGCTTACTTTAACGGCAAGACGTTGGCGCAGGTGAAAAAGAACAGATGGGGACAGTAAGATAAGAAAGTGCAGTCGCTGCCCGCGCGAATGCCGGTCGCACTTGGATAATGATACAATTTATCCGACGCGTTTGGCGTCACCTTTCTTCACAACAGAAAAGCGATGAAAAAACGGCTTTAACAAGCCGTTTTTATCTATTATTACTAGTTTTTTTGCCGATAATTCTACGCGAAAAATAACAGCTGTAACTTGCTCTTTTTATCATAATGTGGTAAAATATCAATAAGAATACGGACAAAAACTGTGCAACTTTGCGGCAGTTCGGGAACAGTATATGTGTGAAGTAATTGTAGTTGCCTCGGGCAAAGGCGGTACCGGCAAGACGACGGTCTGTGCCGGACTGGCGGTCGCGCTGGCGAAAAAAAACAAAAGAGTGCTGATTATGGACTGCGACAGCGGGATGCGCGGCGTCGATATGGTGCTGGGCGTTTCGGACAAGCTGGTCTATGATATTTCGGATATCGTCAGCGGCGGCTGTGACTATGAAGACGCGGTGTATCGGGTATCGCCCGACCTGCAGCTTTACTGTGTTGCCGCGCCGCTGTATGCCGACGACGAGGTCAGCCCCTCGCTGATCAAGGCGTTTGTCGTCAGAGCCCGCAGGGATTACGATTACATCCTGATCGACTCTCCGGCGGGTACCGGATCGGGCTTTGTGTCCGCTGCCGCCGCCGCCGACAGGGCGCTGGTGGTCATCAATCCCGAGCCGATCAGCATCCGCGGCTGTAAGAATATCAAGGCGCGGCTCGACGAGCTGAAGATCGCCGACCAGCGGCTGGTGATCAACCGGTTCGATAAGGATCGCTTTTATCAGATGGGCGTGTATGAGGATCTCGACGCGGTCATCGACGAGGCAGGTATTCGGCTGATCGGGCTGATCCCCGAGGATGTGCGTGTGATCGCGCTTTCACAGAGAGGCGCGCTTACCTCGAACTGGTCTAAAACAGGGATTATCTTTGACACGATCGCACACCGTCTGTCAGGAACAGATGTGCCGATCATCGTGAAGTTGAAATAATACGGACAAAACCCTTTTATTAGGTATTAAATAAGAACTGCCGGGGCATTGATTTTAAGGAGGTTCATATGAATATCGCTATTATCGCTCATGACGCAAAGAAAGAATTGATGGTTCAGTTTTGTATCGCTTACTGCGGCATTTTGAGCCGCAACAAACTCTGCGCGACAGGTACCACCGGCAAGATGGTGTCCGAAGCGACAGGTCTGCAGATACAGACTTTCCTCGGAGGATCCCATGGCGGCGACCAGCAGATCGCCGCGCGTATCGCCTGCAACGAGATCGACATGCTGGTGTTCTTCCGCGATCCGCTTGCGCCTAAGCCTCATGAGCCGAACGACATGAACCTGCTGAGGCTCTGTGATATGCACAATATCCCCATCGCAACCAATATCGCGACCGCCGAGGTGCTGATCCACGGTCTGGAGCGCGGCGACCTTGACTGGAGAAATATTATTAAATAACAACATGACAAACAATAACCCCGCAGCGATGGAAATGAATCGCTGCGGGGTTTTACTTATTATCGGACTTTTATTATTGATGATTATTCGGCGTCTTCTTCGACGTCGATGACGGGGAGAGAGAAATAGAACACGGAGCCGGAGCCGAGCTTTGATGCGACGCCGAAGTCGGCGTCATGCGCGATCAGGATGTTTTTGACGATCGACAGTCCCAGTCCGGAGCCGATGATCGCCTGCCGGTGTTCCTTATCGACGCGGTAATAGCGATCCCAGATATAGTCGAGCTTCTCCTGCGGGATGCCTTCGCCGTGGTCGATGACCTCGATCTTGACCATGCCGTCCTTGACGGTCTGTCGGACGATGACGGTCTTGTCGTCGCCGATATAGTTGACGGCGTTGTTGACAAGGTTATAGAGAACCTGCGTCATCCGGAGCTCGTCGCCATCGACAAAGACCTCGCAGTTGTGTTCAAAGACGATATTCAGCCCGTCGCTTTCGACCAGCTTCTGATAGCGGGCAAAGATGCCCTTGATGCAGTTCGTCAGGGAGAACGGCGCCTTTTTGATATCTGCGGTGCCCGAACGCAGGCGTGAGATATCCAGCAGGTCGGAGACCAGATTGTTCAGGCGGTTGCCTTCGTCGATGATGATCTGCAGGTTTTCCGGCGTGCTCTCGCCGGGAAGATCGCGCATGATCTCTGCGTACCCGGTGATCATGGTCAGGGGCGTGCGCAGATCGTGAGAGATATTGGCGATCAGCTCTTTTTGGAGATCGTCGACCTTTTTCAACTCCTGTGCGGCATAGGACAGCGTGTCGTTCAGCTCGGTGATCTCGCGGTATTTGCCGCCGGAGAAGGTCAGGTCGTAGTTGCGGTCGGCAAGCTCCTTCGCTTTTTCGGTCGCGTCGGAGATCGGCTTGCTGATAACCCTGGCGACAATGATCGCCATGATGACGCTGAAGATCACGATGACAACCGTCATGATGATCAGCTGGTAGCGCAGGGTGTCGACCACGCTGGTGACCGGCGTGATCTCGCTTTCGACGATCACGAGGTACTCGCCGGAATCGGTGGTGACGATCTTTGCAAACGCGAGGTTATCGACGAGCTTTCGCTCGAGGGACGGCTCGCGGGATTTGGAATCGTCAAAGTTCTTCTCGTTGCCGTCGGGTTTGTTGTCGGATATGAAATTGTCAGCTTTTTCATCTTTGCTTTCGGCAGAGGTTTCGGCAGAGGTTTCGGCAGAAGTTTCGGCAGAAGTCCCTGCCGGTAAAGTCGGCGTGCTTTCGGACGGAGCAGAGTTGCTGCCGTTCGACTTACCGTTTTGATTACCGTTTTG
>CADBOO010000143.1 GCA_902796225.1 uncultured Ruminococcus sp. | reverse complement strand
TACTTCTTACAAGATAAAATGCATGCGAGCATGCCGCCTCTTTTCGTGCGAAAATTAGTATAGCATTGAACACTTGAAATGTCAAGAATTATTTCTGAAATCTGTTACATTTCCCGAGTCGATTCTACACGTTTTTGCTCCGATTTGAGCCTTCAGGGATCAAAATACCGTTTTTACGACTATCAGCAGTTTTTTCTTTCTTTTCTGCCGATTTTATCGAATTGTGTAATTGCGGCTAATCTGCGGCTTAAGTATATCTGCGTTAAAAATTATGTATGAAAATGAATAATTGTTAAGTATTGTGTCTAAACAAATGATGTGCTACAAGTAAAAGTTTTGAGCGAATAATTGTGTAGTATTACACTGTTATTATCGCGCAAAAACAGTTTCATTTTGCAAGATGAAAACGGAGAAAACTGTAAAGACAAAAATAACGGTCAAGAGCCAAAAGAATTACTTATCTGACTTTGAGAACTATTCGTACAGGAAGGCATCAACTGAGCGATTTTCATTGAAAAATCATTGTTTTCCTCAGGTCAAGAGCCTAAGAAAACACCCGAAAAATGCCACTGTTGCGAGAAATTGATAAAAAAGGAGCAAATATGAAAACAGGATTGACAAAAAGCCAAAAAATCACGGATATCTGCTTTGACGAGAAGGATCCGCTGATCCATATCCGAACCCACAACACTGACCTCAAGAACAGGTTGTCTGAATATGCCGAGAAGTATCCGGGCGAATGTCAACGAATCTACATTGATCCGGAAACGGGCTGCATGGAGTTCGAAATCCGCAAGGGGCGATTCTCTTTCCGGTTGACCGCGCCGTACAGTAAGGAGCGCCGCAGGTCGGCAAGTGAAGCGGCGAAGAAGAACAATGTAAACAGTATGCATAGCCTCTGAAATGTTATGCAACAGCAAAACTAATTCACATCCCCAAAACAGACTCGCCAACAACCCCAAAAAGGGTGTCAAAATTTGAGCAGCTTAACAAGGAATAGGAACTATAAATTATTTGTGATTTTGTAACTGGATATTTATGTAAAAACGTGGTATTGTTTTGACTCCGGGGACCCCATAATTATGCAAATGATTATGGGGAGAGGAGGAGCCGCGAACACGCGTGTTCCGCGAGGTCAAAGCGTACCAACCGGATACGCTTATCGAGTACGGCGATCAACGACGATGGCAAATAATACCTCACAGCCGTTTTGCGTCATCCTGATTTTTATTCAATATACAGCACTCCGGTCGGTCTGATTTTCGAAACCGATCACTGGGTATATGTGCCGAAGCCCGCGATTGCCTCGTCTATGGCCATAGCTCCTGTTCCGACTCCGTAAACCGCCTGCCTTAATTGGATGACCGCGTCATCCGTCAAGCCGATTTCTTCCGGCGAGAAGACCCGGGATTCCGGAATAACTCCGAACGCGGCATACATACTGTTAAAGGACAGATCTTTGGTCGGCGACATAAGTCCCTTATTTTGTGCCATCTCGTTCAGCTCCCGCGATGTAATCAGAAAACGCATAAACTCGTTTGCCATATCCAGATTACGGCTGTCTTTGTTGACAGAGAACTGCAGATTGGGCATATCGAGGAAGTAAGCGCCATCGTCAGACATAGGAACAGGAACAAAGGTGTAGTCAAAGGGGTTGGCAATAAACGCCTCGGAACGGCTCTCCCTCTTCTTGGTTCCGGAGACGGTATCTCCGGAGCAGGTCATCATGGGGACGTCTCCTTCAAAAAAGCGGAGGATCACGGCGTCATAGTTGTTTTCGATCTTCGCGCAGGCATCCGGATTCACACAGCCTTCGCTCAGAAATTGCGCCATCTTTTCAAGGGAGGGGCGCATATACTCGCCGGCTGACGGATCAAGGGCGTTGAGCTTCTTGACAGCCTCTTCATCTTTCGCTACCGTTCCGCAGAAGAACGGATATATCGTCAAAGTAAACAGCGACGTCGTCTCCGCGTTGGTAAAGCCCATCATCGGGCTTTGATAGCCCTTCTCGCGAAAAGATTTACACACCGCCGTCAGCTCCTGATAGGTCGTGGGAACGCTCAGACCCTCTTTTTCAAACAGATCTTTGTTCACAAGCATTCCGTAGGTGTTCGAAAAAACCGGCACCATCGGAAGCGTACCGTCTTTCGTATTCAGAATGATATTGCTGCGGATGCAGTCCAGATCGAGCTTCAGGGCGGGATCTGACAGATCCTCGGCATGATCGATGGAAGCTTTATACTGATCACGACCATACATCCAGGAGTAATTGACGTAGATATCAGGGGCGTCGTTTCCGTTCAAAACCGTGCCGATCATATTATTATAATCATCCACCTTTGTGAACTTCAGTTCTACATTGGGATAATACTCGTTAAAACGTTTAAATTCGGTTTCCAGCGCCTCAAAGTTGTCATAACCGCCGACAACGGTGATCTGACTTTTGTCCGAACTGTCAAGAGACGGCTGAAAGCCGGTCTCCTTCTTCGCTTCCTTTTTCTCTGCGCCGCACGCCGCCATGCACAAGATCATCAGCGCCGCCAAAAAAATACATATTGCTTTTTTCAAGCTTAGTCCCTTCTTTCTTTGATCCTTCGGATTTCTTTGATGACTAAATTGATATCAACGGGCTTTGCAATATGCCCGTTCATTCCTGCATTTAAACAAGCTGCTACATTTTCGGAGAACGCGTCTGCCGTCATAGCGATGATCGGGATAGAGGACGCCCACGAATTATCGAGACTTCGGATCGCTCTGGTTGCGTCGAGTCCGTTCATCAGAGGCATCTGTACATCCATGAAGATCAGCTCATAGGTTCCCTCTGCCGCGCTGCTGATCATATCCACGCAGACGCGTCCGTTTTCCGCACGGTCGGTCGTGATCCCGAACATGGCAAGCATGGCGGATATGATCTCCCAGTTGACATCGTTATCCTCGGCTATCAGAATACGCATTCCCTGCAAATCGGAATGATCATCCTCCGGTTCCTGAGAATCGGATTGACGCCCCATCAGTTCGTTTATTCTATTGTAAAGCGTGGAACGGAAAAGCGGTTTTCTGATGAAACCGTTTGCTCCTGCCTCTTTTGCCTGCTCCTCAATATCCGACCAGTCATAAGCGCCGACAAGCAGATAAGGCGTATCGGCCTCTGTCTCGGCGCTGATCTGTCGAATCGTCTCAATGCTGTCCGCCTCAGGCGTTTTCCAATCCGCAATTACGACATCGTAATTCTGCCTCGAAAGACGCCGCTGTTCTATCATAGCGGCCGCTTCTTGACCGCTGCTCGCCTGCTCTGCCGAGACGCCCAGCGATTTCAAGGCGTCAACCGTCGTCTGAAGCGCGCTTTCATCATCGTCAACCACTAAAATGTCGATCGAGCCCAGCTGCATTTGATCACGCTGTCTATCGGCAACAGGGATATCCAGCACTACGGTAAAGGTTGTCCCTTTACCGTGCTCGCTCTGACATTCGATCGTTCCGCCGATCAGCTCGACCATCTGTTTGGTAATTGCCAGTCCGAGCCCGGTTCCCTGGATGCTGTTGACACGACTGTCTATCTGCCTCGAAAAAGGCTGATACATGATCTCCATGTATTCCGGACTCATGCCGATGCCCGTATCGGCGACCACATAGGTCAGCTGTATGCAGCCGGGTACGGCGCTCTCTTCCTCTCGCAGCTCAACGTTCACGCTCCCGCCGGGTTCCGTATATTTGACAGCGTTAGAGAGAATGTTGATATAAATCTGGTTCAGACGAAGCCGGTCTGTATAGAGGTATTCCTTTTCTATCTGCTTGATACGGAAACGGAAATCAAT
>CADBOO010000142.1 GCA_902796225.1 uncultured Ruminococcus sp. | reverse complement strand
GATCCAGAAGATGATCATCCGCAAGTGTGTGCTTGCCGGCAAATATGTCATCACCGCGACCCAGATGCTCGACAGCATGACCACCAACATCCGCCCGACCCGTGCCGAGATCAGCGACGTTGCGAACGCCGTATATGACGGCACCTCCGCCGTTATGCTCTCCGGCGAAAGCGCCGCGGGTATGTATCCCGTCCAGTCGGTCGAGGCGCTCCGCGATATCTGTACCGCCGCCGAGCGCAACGAGGATCTGATGCTGTTGAAGGGTGCTTCTGCGACCCAGACGGATATGTCCGGCTTCCGCGAGAATATCTGCGAGGCAGCCAAGACCGTCGCCGAGAACGTCAACGCCAAGGCGATCATCGCCGAGTCTAAGACCGGCGCGGTTGCACGCGCGATGGCACGCTGCCGTCCGAGCTGTCCGATCATCGCGGTCGTCACCTCTGAGCAGGTCTGCCGCAAGCTGTGTCTCAGCTGGGGCGTCAGTCCGGTGCTGGGCGAAGAAAAAAAGACCTCCGACGAGATCACGACCCAGGCGGTCGCAAAGGCGTTGGAGACCGGTATCGTCGAGAAGGGCGACGTTGTCATCGTCATCAGCTCCAATAAGACCGTCCCGACCTCCGGAACCGATACGATGAACATCCGTATCGTCTGATTTCAATAATAAAGAATTGCGCCCTCTCCAACCAGGGGGCGCTGTTGTTTTCAATTATCTGTAAAGGAAGAGATCATATGAAAAAACTGTTATGCATCCTGTCGATCCTGCTGACAGTCGTGATGATCGTCCCGCTGACCGCGACAGCCGCAGAGGCTGAGAGCGACGATATCTACGCGATCGCGACTACCGAAAGCGGCAGCGAGATCACCCTTGCCGACGCTCCCGACGCCGACACGATCGGCGACCTCGAAAGCTACGATCTGATGATCGAGAACGAGCCTGTACTGACCGTGGAGCAGTCGGATATTCCCGACCCCGCCTCCGGCAAGGCGAGCAACGGCTATTTCTCTGCGGATTTTGCACTCCCCGATACCACAAAGCAGGTGTTCCTGACAGGACTCACTGCCGAAAAAGTCGAGGAGATCCAGCAGAGGATCATCACCGCCTACGCGTCAGGCGCAGACTTCCAGCTGGAGGATCTGAGCTTCATCGACGCCGAGAAAATGTACCCCGATGACGACGGCGACGACAACCTTTGCTGGGCGGCGACCGCCTCTAATATGCTGACCTACACCGGCTGGGCGGCACAGGCGGGCTTTGACACGACCGACGACGTCTTTGAGGATTTCATCCGTTCGTTCACCGACTGCGGCGGCAGTTTATTTTATGGGATCGGATGGTTTTTCAACGGCGTGAACACGTTTGATGTCGCGTATCCGTACCTCAATCCCGCCTCTGCGACGGCAGGTACCGGCGGCTATCTGACAGATTATGCCTATGATATGTTGGCAAAAACCATCGAATTGAATAACAGCAACGTTATCAGCAGCATGGCGCAGCTCTGTCAAAGCCTGCGTGACGGCGACGGCGTCGGACTGAGTGTGGATATCTATTCTCAGGGAGAGCTTTACGGCGGACACGCGGTCACCTGCTGGGGCAGCGTCACCGATACGGCTTATACCGCTGACGATGAAGAATACTATTGCGGCTTGTTCATCACCGATTCCGATTCCGACCAGCCGCGGTCGGGTGACCGCCGCAACGCGAAGAACGTCCTGCAGGCGGTGTCGCTCACGCGCGGTACAGACGATGAGGGCAACCTGACCTATGAGTTCGATCTGGACAGATACAATCGCGCCAGGCTTATGGAGTTCGAGACGCTTAAATCCTACAGCGCCGATCTGCCGCAGGAGACCGATAACGCCGCGACCCGCAGCAAGGTCAACACCCCCGATCTGATGATCGATAAGGTCTGCCTCGGCACGGATGTGAACGGTACGTCGGATTTCGAGATCAGCATGCAAAAGATCGAGAGCAATACGGCGTTCTACTACACGCCGAAAATCTTCAACGAAGCGGATGTATCGTTCAGCGGCAGCTGGAAGGTCATGATCACGATCACGGACGCAGACGGGAATGCAGCAGTATCCCGAACGCTGAGTCACTCTACTGTTTCAATCGCTCCCGGCAGCTGTATGCACTATGTCAAAACGCTGACCTACAACGGACTTGCCGAGGGCGACTATACCCTCACGGTCGTCGCCAACAGCACCAAAAGCGTCGCGGAAGCCTACTATTATAACAACACATTCTCCTATCCGTTCAAGGTGCGCGACAGCTATCTGCTGGGCGATACCGACGGCGACGGAGAGGTGAACGTCATGGATGCGACAAGGATCCAGCGGATCCTCGCGGGTTACACCGGCGAGACCGACGAAAGAGCATCCGAGCGCGGCAGGATCACCGGCGACCGGCTGAACATCGTGAACGCCACGCAGATCCAAATGTTTGCTGCGGGTATTTCGATCGACTATCCCATCGGCGAAAAGCAACTTTATGATTGATATGGTTAACGGTTACCGGCGGGATATCCGCACCCGATTGAACGATGGACTATCAGCTGATAAAATCTAAAAGAAAAACGATCTCCGTTGAGCTGAAGGACGGCGAGGTCGTCGTCCGCGCGCCCAACCGGATGCCGAAGCGCGACATCAACGCCTTTGTCGAAAAGCACGCGGACTGGATCCTCAGACAGCAGGAAAAACGGCGCGCCGAACAGCAGCAGCTTGCCGCGGTCGAAAAGCTGTCCGAAGCAGAACTCGCTGGGCTGTATGAACAGGCAAAAGCGGTCATCCCCGACCGTGTCCGTTATTACGCCGATCTGCTCGGCGTCGATTACGGACGGATCACCATCCGCTGTCAGAAGACGCGATGGGGGAGCTGTTCGGCAAAAAAGAACCTCAACTTCAACTGCCTGTTGATGCTGACCCCGCCCGGGGTGATCGATTCTGTCGTCGCACACGAGGTCTGTCACCTTGTCGAGATGAACCATTCCGATCGCTTTTACGCGCTGGTGACGCGCATCTGTCCCGATTATCGCCGCTGCAACAGGTGGCTCAAGGATAACGGCAGGCTGCTTATGGCACGCGTCTCCGACGACCCCAAAAGCCTTCCCCCGGAGGCAATTCCCCTGTCAGGGGAATTGGGCGAAGACCAATAGGGTTGCCGTTCCTGCAAGGAAAAGGTATCACCGCCGACTGAGTCTGCGGCGGATGATGCGTAAACCTTTCCTCCATACCTTTCTTCCCGCGAAGCAAATCCACCTAACCCCAAGCTTCTAACCCCACCCCGATACTTTTGAACCGAGGCGAGTACAATGCTAAATCCACACTATGAACAAAAAGACCTGAACACCGACCGGATCAAAGAATTCTGCGACCTGATGCCGGGCGGTTACTTTGTCTACAAGGCGGAGGGCGACGAAGAACTGATCTACGCCAATCAGGAGGTTTTTAATATCTTCGGCTGCAAGGACGAAGAAGCATTCCGCGCGCTGACCGGTTATACCTTCCGCGGCATGGTATATGACACCGATTATCCGGGTATTTCCGAGTCGATCATCCAACAGATCAAAGAAAACGAAAAGCATTATGATTATGTCGAATACCGCATCCTCCGCAGGGACGGAATACTCGTATGGGTCAACGATTACGGTCACTATGTCGAGGATCCCGAGCTGGGCGGTCTGTACTACGTTTTCATTTCCGATATCACAAAAAAGCACAGAGAGCGCGAGATCGAAGTCGCCGAACGTGAAGCGATCATCGATACCCTGACCCACTTCTACAGCACCGTGTGGGTCATCGACAACATCGAGACCGAGCATTGGTCGCTGTACTACAACGATCAAAACATCATTCACGCCCATACGCAGGACGTCGAAACGCTGCTGACGGACGCGCCCTATTCCATCGCCCGGATTCCGCTGGTGCAAAACATTGTCGGCGAAGAGGATCGCGAGAGGATCGATTATGAGCTTTCGCTGGAGAATATGCTCAGACAGCTGGATGAAAGGGATCAGTTCACGGTTACCTTCCTTCGCGATTATGCGGACGGAACCCCGTCGCGCTATTTCCGTGTCGACGTCGGCAGGCTCAATCTGCCCGACAACCGCACAGGCATAACATTGGGATTCAAGGACGTTGATAAAGACTATCGCGCCGTCCGGGACGCAGAGCGCGCGATGGCGGCTGCAAAGCAAACCGAAGAAGAGCACCAGCGTCTGTTAGTGCAGTATGAAGCGATTCGCGGACTCGCCGATTTGGTCGATTCGGCTACCTCGCTGTTGTCCAGAATGCCCGCCCTTACCTTTTCCAAGAACGCCGCCGGCAGATATGTGGCGTGCAATCAGGCGTTTGCCGAGCACGCCGGCAAGCTCTCGCCGGACGATGTCATCGGGCTGAACGATTTTGAGTTGTTCGGCGAAGAAAAGGCAAAGCACATGCTCGAAAACGATAAGATCGCGCTGTCTAAGGATCAGCCGTATGTGCTCTTCGAGGACGTACCCTCCGCGAACGGCTCCGAGATACGCTCGTTACAGACGACAAAGGTGAAATTCTTCGACCGGTTAGGCAGACCCTGCCTGATGGGGATGTGCATCGACCTCACCGAGCTGACGCGCATCAAGAGCGCCGAGGCGGCAAGCGTTGCCCACCAGCAGGAGCTGGAGGCGCGTCTTGCCCTGCAGGAGCAGCTTCTGGAGGAGCAAAAGCTCCGCGAAAAGCAGGACAGAACCATTACCGCGCTCGTCTCGGATTATCGCAGCGTGTACCATGTCAATCTGGATAACGACGACGCCGTGTGTTTCCGCAACGATCCCGATGCAGTCGATCAGCATCCCGAGGGCGCCCATTTCCCGTTTTACGAAAATTTTGCCCAATACGGCATGAGATCGGTGGATAAGAACTATCTTGAGGACTACCTGAGCTTTATCGATCCCGATAATATCCGCAAGGCGCTGGCAGAGAATAACACCGTCAGCTATCGCTATCTGATAAGGCGTGCCGGCAAAGAATACTACGAGAGGATCAGCCTTGCAAACGTCCTCAGCGAGGACGGCAGCGAGGATAACGCTGCCCGTACCGTCCATGCCGTCGAGCTCGGTCTGGAGGTCGTCGATAAAGAGATGCGCGATTCGATCACCAAGAACCAGGCTCTCGCGCAGGCGTTGGCTGCGGCGGAGGAAGCAAATAACGCAAAGACCGCCTTCCTCTCCAATATGAGCCACGAGATCCGTACCCCGATGAATGCCATCATCGGTCTGTCAAATCTGGCGCTGCAGAATCAGTCGATCGATCCCCAAACTTACGATTATCTTGAAAGAATCAGCGAAAGCGCCCATCATCTGCTCTCGCTGATCAACGATATACTGGATATGAGCCGTATCGAATCCGGCAAACTCACGCTCCGCAAGGAGGAATTCTCCTTCAGGAAGATGATGGAGCAGATCAATACCATGGTGATGACGCAGTGTGCCGAAAAAGGCCTGTGGTACGAGTGCAGGATACTCGGCGCGGTCTCAGAGTATTATATCGGCGACGATATGAAGCTCAAACAGGTGTTGATCAATATTCTCAGCAACGCAGTCAAATTTACCGAGCCGCCGGGAAGCGTTTCCCTGACGATCGATATCGCGGCGACTTATGAGGATCAGACGACGCTGAAGTTCTCGATAAAGGACAGCGGCATCGGTATGTCGTCGGAATTCATCCCAAAGATATTTGACTCCTTCTCGCAGGAAAACAGTGATACCAAGAACAAATACGGCAGCACCGGTCTGGGCATGGCGATCACAAAGAATATCATCGAGCTGATGAACGGCTCTGTGACGGTCGAGTCCGAAAAAGGCGTCGGTACCGAGTTCACGGTGATGATAACGCTTAAGAACTGCGAGCATAAGGATGCGCCGCTGGGATATGTCGATCCGAGCGAAATGCGCGTGCTGGTCGTAGATAACGACAAGCTCGCGGCAGAGCACGCACGCATTGTGCTGGAGGAGATGGGGATCTACACCGACGTTTGCTACAGCGGCAAAGAGGCGCTGCGCGCCCTGCGCGTCCAGTCTGTCAAACACGATCCCTACAATCTGGTGCTGATGGATAGGACCATGCGCGGCATGGACGGTTTGGAAACCACAAAACGGATCCGCAAGCTGTATGATCAATCGACCACCGCGATCATCCTGACCTCGTATAATTGGGACGAAATCATGGAAGATGCCATCAGGTGCGGCGTCGACGGCTTTCTATCAAAGCCGCTCTTTGCCTCCGCAGTGGTCAACGAGTTTGAGCATATCGCCCGCAAAAACAATCTCAGCCTCATACAAAAAAACCGCCGCGTCCCGCTGAAAGACAAGCGAATCCTGCTGGCGGAGGATATCTTTATCAACGCCGAGATTATCCGACAGCTGATGTTGGAAAAAGAGGCGCAGCTTGACGTTGCCGAAAACGGCAGGATCGCCGTGGAGATGTTCGCCGCAAGCGCTCCGGGCACTTACGACGCGATCCTCATGGATATTCGAATGCCTGAGATGGACGGTCTGGAGGCAACCGTCGCGATCCGTGCGCTGGATCGCCCGGACGCCCGTACGATCCCGATTATCGCCATGACCGCAAACGCCTTTGACGAGGACGTCCAGCGCTCCCTGCAGGCGGGCATGAACGCCCACCTTTCCAAGCCCGTCGAGCCCGAGCATCTCTACTCAACGCTCGAGGAACTGATCTGGGAAGCCCGACAGCAAAACGGCTTGTCGGATAACTGACATAGTTCCCGTAAAAGCCTTCCCCTTGAGGGAAAGATGCCGCCGCCGACTCAGGCGGTAACGGCTGAGGCGGATACTTTTCTTCCGAATCTTTCCCCGCGAAGCAAATCTCACGTGTAAGTAACTCTTCACCCTTCACTCGATTCGCAGGGTCTTCCCCCTTGATTTTTCCGTCGGACAATGATACAATAGAACCGCAACCAGTCAGGAGGGATGACTTATGACGAAAAAGAAAGTTCTTACAGGTTTGATCGGCATCGCGCTGGTGCTTGGATTCTGGACGCTGTTTGATTATTTGTATTGCACGCTGATCACCCGCAGCGGATTTACCTTTGAGATCGGCTCCAACCTGATCCTGCCGCTCGTTGTCGGCGTGGTCATGTTCTTTGTACTGATTCCCATGTATGATAATGACATGAAAAAATCCCGCGCAAACTATGAGCCGCTCCACGAAAAGCGCCACCATAAGGCGGGAGAAGAGAGAAAAAAGTGATCTGACGTCAAAAAAAGCCCGCCTTGCGCGGACTTGACATCTGCCGTATTTCTGCTATAATATAAGTGAACAAGGAGCTATCCGATAGACGGTTAGCCCGAAAGTTTAGTTATTATGAAAAGATAACCGCTAACTTTGCAGGGTTGGGCGGTTATTTTTTTACGGAAATAATGATGCACAAAAGGATCACCAGCGTGATCATCGTGGCATACTCCATAAGTATCACCCCCTGTGCTCATCGTACAGAGGGTACGACCCTCTGTCAGAGAGGGCTAACCGCCTACCGTATATGTGGATGGCTCCTTGCCGTAACGACTATATCAAATGCTCGCCCGACAGTCAATAATTGCGACAGCTTCGTAATAGATCATTGCAAAAAAGTAACCCGCTCTGCGTTTGCAAAGCGGGTCTTTTCATGCCTTACGGCAAATCAGTTTCTTCTGTCGTTTCTTCTGCGGGGACCGCGGCCTCTGCCGCCGGAGCGGGGCTTGCGATCCTCATCGGGATCATTCTCGGGAGTCAGACCGTCTACCTCGATCAGAACGTCGCGGCGGCTGAGGTTCAGTCTGCCCTTGTCGTCGATCTCGAGAACTTTTACGCGGATCACGTCGCCGACGTTAACGACGTCCGTTACGTGTTCGGTACGCTTGACGTCGAGCTGGCTGATGTGTACCAGACCCTCTTTGCCGGGAGCGATCTCTACGAACGCGCCGAAGTCCATGATGCGGGTGACCTTGCCCAGATACATTGCGCCGGGCTCGGGATCGGTAGCGATGGTCTGGATGATCTCG
>CADBOO010000141.1 GCA_902796225.1 uncultured Ruminococcus sp. | reverse complement strand
GTTGTGTGGTAACTCCATTATACTCGGGTTTGCTTAATGAGTCTATTTATTTTCTACTGTTGCACTTGTATTGTAAATCCATCATTCTTAATTCCTAATACTTAATTCCTAATACTTAATTCCTAATTCCTAATTCCTAATTTCTAATTCCTAATTTCTAATTCCTAATTCCTAATTTCTAATTCCTAATTAACAAGCGCCGAAACTGCCGCGTCCGCTACGGGAGCTGCCGCGTCCGCACCGGAGCCGCCTTCTTCGATGACGACCGCAAAAGCGTAAGGATGGTTCGCGTCCTCGGTATAGCCGACGAACCACGCTGTCTCGTCCTTGCCGTCGCCGCGCTCGGCAGTACCGGTCTTGGCGCAGAACGGCAGGTTGCCGACCTTGATGCCCTTACTGCTGTCATAGTAGGTCGCCGCCGCTTTCATCAACTGCTGCAGCTTTGTCGCGGTAGACGCCGAGATCATATTGGTGTCGCCGTCCTTATTGGTTTCGATGCCCAGCTTGTTGATCAGCGAGCCGTCGTCTTTGACGATAAACGGCGATACCGCCGTGCCGCCGTTCGCGACTGCGCCGGCTACCATCGCCATGCGCAGGGGATTCGCCTTGTCCTCATATTCGCCGAAGCCCTGACCGATACCCGTCCATGCAAGGGAGTTGTCGTCAGCGCCGTCCGCGTTGTAGTAACTCTCTGCGATCGGGATGCCGCTCATCCTGACCTTATCGGTATTAAAGCCCATCTTCTCTGCGGTCTCCTTCATTTTTTCGGGACCGATCTCGATGGCAAGCTGTGCGAACACTACGTTGCACGAATGCGAAAACGCCTCTTCAAAAGAGATCTTGCCGTACTTTGAGTGCGCGTCGGTACAGTTGATGGGATTGCCGCCGATCTCGATCGATCCTTCACACTCGAACTCGCGCTCAAACAGATCGGGGATATTCTCGATCGCAGCGGCGGCAGTGATGATCTTGAAGGTCGAGCCGGGAGTATAGGTCGAGCTGAGCACGTTATCCAGATACACGCCGCTGTACCAATCATTATTATTGATGGTATCCTCATCCGGCGGGTCCTCGGGATCATAGGTCGCGTTGCTCACCGAGCAGAGCACCTCGCCCGTTTTATAATTATACACGACACAGGCGCCTTTGCGGTCGCCCATCGCCTCATACGCCGCCTTACACGCTTTCGCGTCGACAGTCAGCTGGACGTCGTGTGAGGATTTCAGCGACTTCGGCAGTCCCATGCCCAGCACAAAATTGTAGCCGGTCAGATCCGCGCGGAACATACTCTGGATCGAGGTCGAGATGTTCAGCGATTTATCGCCGACGACATGGAGCAGCGCCTTGCGGACATCTGCGTCGTCGTTATATTTACGGTGATTATCCTCGCTGTTATAGGCAAGCAGCTCGCCGTTGCGGTCGGTGATATCGCCCGCGCCGGCAAGGCCGTCGGTCGCTTCGACATGACCGTTAAAGGGATGCTGTACCCATTTTTCATTTTCCGTAATCACGCGGAACGCCAGATAACAGATGCCGGCAAAGAACGCCAGCGCCACGAAAAGCACCAGATATGAACGCCTCATGATTCGTTTCATCGTCTGCCACCTCGATTCTCTGCCGCGCGTGTCGGCAGCGGTTCTCTGATCATCACGGAGCCGGGATAGATCTCCTCGTTGTCAGCGGGATCCTCCTTTTCCTCAACAGGTCTGCGCTTTGCCGCATAGGTGCGCTCATCGGCAGCCTTGATGAATGCCAACAATCCCCAGCACGCGATCATAGACGAGCCGCCTGCCGAGATAAACGGCAGGGTAACGCCCGTCAGGGGCAGGATGTCCATCGCGCCGAGGATATTCAGCGCCGCCTGCACCACGAACATTCCCGCGGCACAGTTGGCGGTGATGGAATAGAAGGTCGAACGGGAGCGAGTCGTGATCGCGCGGGCATAGAAGCACAGTGCGACGATCGCCGCCGCGATCGTGAATCCGACGATCAGTCCCATTTCTTCGCTGACAAGGCCGAAGACAAGATCCGACTCGGACGCGTCGATGTATTTCAGGTAACCGTTGCCGATGCCGACGCCGATCAGTCCGCCCGATGCAGTATAGATCATGGCGTTGACCTGCTGGTAACCGTGGTTATACGCGTCATCCCATGCATGTCCCCATGTTGCGAATCGGTCGGCGACATACGGCTTGACGTTAAGCACCAGGATGACCGCCAAGACCGCCGCGGCAAGCGCGAGGATGATCGTCTTGAAGTCGCCGGAACGCATGAAAGCGATCAGAAGGAACGTCAAAAAGAAGATCAGCGCAGTACCGAAGTCGCCCATGAACGCCAGCGCGCCGACGCAGATTGCCGAGAACGCGATGAATTCGAAGAAGTTGCGCTTGGTCTGCAGCTTGTCAAGCGCAGAAGCACCGACAAAAATGAACGCGACTTTGACAAACTCCGACGGCTGGACGGTGATCGGTCCCAGGCGGATCCAGTTCGCCGCGCCGTTGGTGACGGTGCCGAAAACGATATTGATCCCGAGCAGCACGACCGCCGCGATCATGATCACCATACGCAGCGAGTCGACGCGGTCGGGTTTTTCGATGAATTTCACAAGGAAGGAGAACAGCACGATACCGAGCGTCATCGCGATCAGCTGTACCAGCGCCATGCGGAAGCCCGCGTCCGGTGAGCTGACGGTATTCTGTCGCACGCCGATCATGACGCCGATCCCCGACAGGAATAGCGCCAGCGCCTCCATCTCAAAGTTGACGCGGTTGAACGCGTAGGAGGAAACACAGAAGAACGCCCACTCTACAATCGCCAGTCCGCCGAAAAACACCAACGGCAGATAGTCCTGACGATCGTTGGAAAAGCATGCCTCAACCGCCATGAACAGCTGGAAAAACGTGATCAGCAGCATCAGCTTGTAGGGCTGCAGCGATCCTTTGTCGGACGCTTTTGAGAAGAACCATGACGGACGCAGCTTGCGCTGATACTCATCGCCGCGCTTGAGGGTAAAGGTGGTGTTGCCGACGGTGATCTCGTCGTCTATATTGACCTTGGTCCTGCCTTTAGCCGGTTCGCCGTTGACAAAGGTGCCGAACTTTGAGCCGATGTCGGACACAAACCAGCCTTCCTGACGTCTGAGCAACACGCAGTGATCGCGCGAGACCGCCATATCCGCGACGCAGATATCCGATCCCTTGCTTCTGCCGATGGAATTCTCCCAGAACAATACAGGCAGCTTTTGACCGGTCGCAGAGATCTCAAGGGTCACAAGAGGCTTTTCGGGTCGTCTGTGGCGGCGCGCCGACGCAAAGCATTGGTAGACGATGACCATCGCATAGATGGGCAGTATCGCACGCAGCGCGATGATACCGACGTCCAGAAAGACCTGAAAATTCATACGCCTCACCTCCTGATAATAATGCATAGGTATACATTGTAATTTTACATTATACTCAGATAAAAGTCAAATGTGTAGCGAAACTGTAAACAATGCCGGAACATGGACGGCGGGGGCGTCATCATCGGCTTCCGCGCCGCCTTAGTATACGATCGGATCACCCCGACGCTCATCAGTCAGTTGTGCATTCTGCACGACCCCCGTCCACTGTTTTTAGCACATCTGCCGATAATTCGGGAATCGGGGATCACATACCGGTTTTGCATCGGTTGTTTGTGGAAATCATGCAAAAACGGCTTGACTTATCCCCGCATTTCTACTATAATTTAACCAAGTAATTCTTGATTCTATATCATGATTATTTATCCGCTGTTTTACCGGCAGCCGTTCTGCCGGCCATCAAAGTTTAAGGAGGAATTGCTTATGAATTACACAGCAGAAGTAATGGATATGTGTCCCGTTGCCAAAGGCGCGTATCACGGTCCGGCTCCCATCCCCGAAGAGGGTCAGTGGATCCAGGTCAAGGAAATCAAAGACGTCTCCGGCTTCACACACGGCATCGGCTGGTGTGCGCCGCAGCAGGGCGCCTGCAAGCTGACGCTGAACGTCAAGGAAGGCATCATTGAAGAAGCGCTGGTCGAGACCATCGGCTGCTCCGGCATGACCCATTCCGCGGCGATGGCGTCCGAGATCCTCATCGGCAAAACGCTGCTGGAAGCGCTGAACACCGACCTCGTCTGCGACGCGATCAACACCGCGATGCGCGAGCTGTTCCTGCAGATCGTATACGGCAGAACCCAGAGTGCGTTCTCCGAGGGCGGTCTGTTGGTCGGCGCATCCCTCGAAGACCTGGGCAAGGGTCTTCGCTCACAGGTAGGCACCATGTTCGCCACCAAGGAAAAAGGCCCCCGCTACCTCGAGATGACCGAAGGTTACTGCAACCGCGTTGCGCTTAACAGCGACAACGAGATCGTCGGCTACGAGTTCATCAGCCTCGGCAAAATGATGGACTTCATCAAGGCAGGTATGGACGCCAACGAAGCGCTTGAAAAAGCGAAGGGTCACTACGGCCAGTTTGACAACGCGGCGAAATACATCGACCCGCGTAAAGAATAAGGGAGGCGAACAGTATGGCATTATTTGAAAACTACGACAGAAGAATCAACAAGATCAACGGTGTGCTTGCCGAATACGGTATCGCTTCCGTCGAAGAAAGCCGCGAGATCTGCAAGGCAGCCGGCTTTGACCCCTATGAGATCGCCAAGAGCATCCAGCCCATCTGCTTCGAGAACGTATGCTGGGCTTACTGCGTAGGCGCTGCGATCGCCCTCAAGGCAGGCGCCAAGAACGCCGAAGAAGCCGCCCGCTACATCGGTATCGGTCTGCAGAGCTTCTGTATCGACGGCTCCGTCGCCGAAAACCGCAAGGTCGGTATCGGTCACGGCAACCTCGCCGCGATGCTCCTTTCCAACGAGACCAAGTGCTTTGCGTTCCTCGCAGGTCACGAATCCTTCGCCGCTGCTGAAGGCGCGATCGGTATCGTCCGCAACGCAAACAAGGTCCGCGAGCAGCCGCTGCGCGTAATCCTGAACGGTCTCGGCAAAGACGCTGCTCAGATCATCTCCCGCATCAACGGCTTCACCTATGTCCAGACCAAGTTCGATTACTTCTCGGGCGAGCTGACCGTCGTCAAAGAGATCCCCTACTCCGACGGCGAGCGCAAAAATGTCCGCTGCTACGGCGCCGACGACGTCCGCGAGGGCGTTGCGATCATGCACAGCGAGGGCGTTGACGTTTCCATCACCGGCAACTCCACCAACCCCACCCGCTTCCAGCATCCGGTCGCAGGTACCTACAAGAAGGAATGCAACGAGCAGGGCAAGAAGTACTTCTCCGTCGCATCCGGCGGCGGCACAGGCCGTACCCTCCACCCCGACAACATGGCTGCAGGTCCCGCTTCTTACGGCATGACCGACACCATGGGCCGTATGCACTCCGACGCACAGTTCGCAGGTTCGTCCTCCGTTCCGGCGCACGTTGAGATGAT
>CADBOO010000140.1 GCA_902796225.1 uncultured Ruminococcus sp. | reverse complement strand
GGTTATGGTAAAATTTATACAGTGATAAGGTGCGACCGGTCCGGATTCTCGGTCGAACCTCACAAAAAATTTTTTGAAAGAAGGAAATCCATTATGAAAAAGTTTTTAGCGCTGCTGTTGGCAGTACTGATGCTGGGTTCTGTTCTGGTCGCCTGCGGCGACAGCAAGGGCGGTTCCGGCGGCTCCGGCGATGACTCGGTTGACATCGAAGACGGCGCGAAGCTGTTGGTATGGGCTCCCGATAAGGCCATCGACCTGACCAAAGAACTCGTTGAAGCGTTCAAGAAAGAGCATTCCGACAAGAACCTCACCATCGACGTACAGGTACAGAGCGAATCTGAGGCTGCTACCCAGGTTCTGAACGATAAGGACGCTGCTGCTGACGTATTCGGCTTTGCAAGCGACCAGTTCAACAAGCTGATGACAGCTAACGCACTTGCTCCCGTATTCGATTCCGAGGACGTTATCGCTCGTAACTCCGAGGCTTCCGTCAAGGCCGGCACAGGTTCCGACGGCGCTCTGTATGCGTTCCCCGAGACCGATGATAACGGCTACTTCCTCGTTTATGACAAGAGCATCATCAAGAACCCCGATTCCATCGAAGGTATCCTCGATGATTGCCGCAAGGCCGGCAAGAAGTTCGTCATGGACGCAGGTAACGGTTACTATTCCTGCATCTTCATGTTCACCGGCGGTCTGACCCTGGAAGGCACCGAAGAAGACGGCACCCAGAAGTTCAACGATTATGACGAAGAAGCTGTCGTAGATTCTCTGGAAGCGTTCGCAAACCTGTTCCATGATTACAGCGACGTATTCCTTTCCTCCGAAGTTGCTAAGATCCCGACCGGTATGGCTGCTGATCCGCAGATCGTTGCGGCAGGTATCGACGGTACATGGGATACCAACGCGATCAAGGACGCGCTGGGCGACAACTACGGCGCTGCCAAGCTCCCGACCATCAAGGTCAAGGGCGAAGACAAGCAGATGATCTCTCTGCACGGCTACAAGCTCATCGGCGTAAACGCTGTTTCCAAGTATCCGAACGCTGCTCAGGCTCTGGCTGACTTCCTCACCAACGAGGAATCCCAGATCAAGCGTGCTTCCGGTCTCGGCTGGGGTCCCTCCAACACCAAGGCTAAGGAAGACAAAGCAGTAACCGAGAGCGATTCCATCACCGCTGTTCTGGCTCAGGCTGAGAACTCCGTACCTCAGGTCAACATGTCCGATACTTTCTGGTCGCCGATGGCTACCCTGGGCAACACCCTGTGGAAGGATAAGGACTACAGCAGAGATACAATCAAGGCTAACTTCGAGAAGACCATCGCCAGCATCAAGGACGAATAATCCATCAGCGGCGCATGTCAGATTTCTGACTGTTAATTGAACCAATCGGGCGGACGGCGATCCGTCGTCCGCCCGCCAAACCAAAATGTTTTGTTACTGTATACCCTTTTATCGTCTGTTAAGTATACGGTAATTATTTAACAGACGACAAAAGACTTAACTTCAAGCTGGGAGTTGAACTGATGAAATATATTGATTATGTACAGCTCAACCCTTTTCAGAAGATCGGATATAACCTAAAGACATTCTTTGTCGCGCTGCCGGGCAACATTGTCAAGTTCTTCAAAGCGATCGGCAACTTCTTCAAGAAGCTCGGCATCGGCATCGGCAAGGGCGTAAGCGGTTATTTCTCCAGATTCGTCAAGGGCGACTGGGCTACTAAGCTTTCTTATATCATCATGGGCTTCGGCAACATGATGAAAGGCCAGATCATCAAAGGCGCGATCTTCCTTCTGACAGAGGTCGCATTCATCGCCTTTATGATCTTCTTCGGCGCAGACAAGATCTACAACCTCGGTTTCTTCAGCGGCGGCACAATCGGCTTTAACGGCGAAGACTACTGGGTTGACAAAAACGGCGTAAACATCTCTATCTCTCACGGACGTCCTGTCGCGCATGTAAGAGCCGACGACTCCATGCAGCTGTTGCTTTACGGCGTTATGACTCTGATCATTATCGCGGTATTCCTGGTTATTTACTTTGCAAGCGTCAAATCTGCTTACAGAGTAGAGCAGCAGGTTGCGGCGGGCGAGAAACCTCAGACATTTGCACAGGAAATGAAAGCGTTCGGCGATGAGAAATTCCACATCACCCTCCTCTCGTTCCCCTGCCTGACCATTTCTCTGTTCACCATCATGCCGCTGATCTTTATGATCCTGATCGCGTTCACCAGCTACACGAAGAGCACCCCGTTCTTCAGTTGGGTCGGACTGCAGACGTTCTCTGAAGTCTTCCAGACCACCGGCGGCGCGAACAAGGGCGAAACCTTTATCGAATTGACGAAGTGGACGCTGCTGTGGGCAGTATGCGCTACCGTCCTCAACTACATCCTCGGCATGATCGTCGCTCTGCTTATCAACAAGAAGGGCATCAAGCTGAAGGCTCTGTGGAGAACCATGTTCGTTATCACCGTTGCGGTACCTCAGTTTGTATCGCTGCTTCTCATGCAGCAGATGCTCGAGGGCAACGAGTTCGGTGCGATCAACCAGTTCCTGAAAGGTATGGGGTGGCTCGCCACGGACGGAGGAACGGTCCAGTACATAGACTTCCTGGGCAACGCCAATAAGTGGATACCGCGTCTGACGGTAATTGTCGTCAATATCTGGGTCGGTATTCCTTACACTATCCTGATCACCTCCGGTATTCTGATGAATATCCCTGCGGATCTGTACGAAAGCGCAACCATCGACGGCGCAGGCCCTGCGAAGACCTTCTTCAGCATCACCCTGCCCTACATGCTGTTCGTTACAACGCCTTATCTGATCACCACCTTCATCGGCAACATCAATAACTTCAACGTTATCTACCTGTTGGTCGGTGAACAAAGCTCGGTCGACCTACATAACGCGGGCTATACCGACTTGCTTGTTACATGGCTGTTCAGAATGTCTACGAGTACGGGCGAGTATAACACCGCGGCAGCCGTCGGTATCTTGGTATTTATCGTCTGCGCGACTGTATCGCTGCTGACCTTCAACCTTACCAAGTCTGCTAAGAACGAGGAGGAATTCTCATGATTAAAAGTTATAAAGCTCGCAGAACTTTTGTTAACACTTTGATCTACATCCTTCTCGGAGTACTCGGTCTGATCTGGATCTCGCCGCTGGTTTACCTGATTATGCACTCGTTCCGCGGCGGCAAGGCTGAGCTGGCTACGACGATCATTCCTCAGGAATGGACGTTTGCGAACTACGCAAAGGTATTCAATCCCCCCGATCCTAACGTTGTTAACTTCCCGCAGTGGTTCTTCAATACATTTATCATTGCGATCTTCAGCTGCGTGATTTCCACACTCGCAGTTCTGATGGTTTCCTATGCCTTCAGCCGTCTGCGCTTCAAGGCAAGAAAACCTTTGATCAATGTCGGCATGATCCTGGGCATGTTCCCCGGCTTCATGACCATGATCGCTATCTACTATCTGATGAAGGCTATGGGTCTCCTTGCAATGCCCAAGGTTGCTCTGATCATCTGCTACTCCGCAGGTGCAGGCCTCGGCTATCAGATCAGTAAAGGCTTCTTTGATACCATCCCGCGTGCGCTGGATGAAGCGGCGACCATCGACGGCGCTACCAGAAACCAGATCTTCTGGAAGATCATTCTTCCGATGTCTAAGCCGATTCTGGTATACACCGTTCTGACCTCCTTTATCGGTCCGTGGACAGACTTCATTCTGGCGAAGATTATCGTCGGCGCACAGGGTCCCGAGCATTATACGGTTGCGATCGGTCTGCAGAAGCTGGTCGGTCTTGAGTACAAGTCCCAGCATTACCGCGAGTTCCTCGCCGGTTCCGTTATCGTTGCCGTACCGATCACCGCCCTGTTCCTGTTCATGCAGAGATACTATGTCGAAGGCGTTACCGCCGGCGGCGTCAAGGGCTGATCATTCCTACAAAACAAGGGCGGAGTCCTCTCCGCCCTTTGTTGTTTCTTTTATGCTTTCAACCCCTAACTCCTAACTTCAAACTCCTAACTCCTAACTGAAACGGTGATCCTATGAAAAGACTATTAGCAATACTTCTCGCGATCGCGATGCTGGCAAGTCTGATGACTGCCTGCGGCGAAAAGAAAGACGATCAAAAGGGCAGCGGCTCTGGCGGAGGCTCATCCGCAGGCGATCCCGTCGAAAGCCTGACTGCCGAAAAATCAACCGACAAATACCGTTCCTACTATCAGGTTTGGATCGGCGCGTTCAACGATTCGAACAACGACATGGTCGGCGATATCCCCGGCATCACCGACAAGCTCGACTATATCAACGACGGCGACCCGAACGCCGGCGACGACCTCGGCGCGGACGGTATCTGGCTGTCGCCGATGATGCCCTCATCCACCTATCACAAATACAACGTGGAGGACTACTTCAATATCGATCCCCAGTTCGGTACGCTCGACGACTTTGATAAACTGCTCAAAGAATGCCACGACCGTGGCGTTGTCGTCATTATCGACCTGGTCGTCAACCATGCCGGCGCAGGACATGAGTTCTTCCAAAAAGCGTGTGAAGAGCTCAAGCAGGGCAAGGAAGACGGCTATGCGAAGTATTTCAACTTCTCCAAAACCCAAGACGCCGTCTATCAGCATCCCGTTTCCGGCACCGATTATTACTATCAGGGAGATTTCTGGGATCAGATGCCCGACTGGAACCTCAGCTACAAGGGTACGCGCGACTATTTCACAAAGGTAGTAAAATTCTGGCTTGACCGCGGCGTCGACGGTTTCCGTCTGGACGCTGTCAAGTATTTCGACGACGACAATACCGACGGAGCGGAATTCATGAAGTGGTTCTACGAAATGGCGCAGGGCTATAAAAAGGACGTCTACATGGTCGGCGAAGACTGGACCGACGTCACGGCGGATCTCTACGAGATGTACGAGACCGGCATTGACAGCCTGTTCAACTTCAAGTTCGCCAACAACGGCGGCGAATATATGAAGGCAGGCAGCGCGGTCGGCGAATTTGCAAAGAAGCTCCAGAAGTACGACAAGAACATCAAGGAGCACAACAAGAACGCCATCAACGCCAACTTCCTGACGAACCACGACATGAACCGGCTCGCAAGCATGGTGTATGAGGATGAAAACAAGCAGCTTGCCGCACTGTATATGCTCAGCCCCGGCAACTCCTTCACCTACTACGGCGAGGAGATCGGCATCGAGACCGAAGGCTCCGACGATAAATACAAGCGCACCGCGATGGTCTGGGACAGCGATAATCTGCCGTCGATTCTGACCGAAGGCGTCGGCGCAGAGGATACCGCACCACTCGGAGGCGTCAAACAGCAGCTTGCGGACGAGAACAGCCTGCTCAATACCTACCGCAAGCTCTTCAAGATCCGCCTGCAGAATCCCGAGATCGCCCGCGGCAACATCACCGAGCTCGCCTCGTTCAACGACAACGAGTGCGCCGGCTACATCATCGACTATAACGGCTCGCGTGTGATGGTCATCCATAATGTCTCCGATAACGACAAAGAGCTGACCATCGACATGATCGACAATCCCGAGCTGCGCGGATGGTCGGTCGCAAAGGAAGAGAGCGCCGGTATTGCCGCCGAGCTTGACGGAACGACCCTCAAGCTTCCGGCAAAAACCTCCGTCGTCCTCAAAGAAAACAAATAATCCCTGCGAAACACACGACAGCCCGCCAAAAAACGGCGGGCTGTTACTTTTTGTCCGGAAAACAGCAGGATTGTCCGTCCGGCTTGTCCGATTTGCCAAAACATTCCGAAAAAGCCCCTACACGCACCGACAATCGTAAACCCTCCCGACAGCTATAATAGAGGCACAAAGGCGGGTGAGGGATTGCGGCGGAGTGCGAAGCGATCGACCGAACATTGCTGTTTGACGGTCGAAAACGGCGCGGTCCTACTCTCTCATCGTCACGGATACTTCCCGTTTTATCAGGGAGGCTATGAAAGGAAGTACAACTATGACAATCATCGAAGCGATGAAGTCCGGGCCGTCGTTCCGGCGAAAAAGCGGTTCGCGCAGACGGATGAAAGGTGCGGCGAAGGAAGCTGCGGTACATATTTCCTATTTTCTCAGCGGCGTACTGATCTCCCGCGGCGCGATGTTCGGGTCGATGTCGCCGTTCGGAGCCTCTTTCTGCGCGGCGATTCCGTTTTCCTATCTGCCCGCCGGCGTGATGGGCACCGCGCTGAGCTATCTGTTTCTTTCGCCGGTAGATTCTTTCCGCTATATCGCGGTGGTGATCTCCGTGGGCGCGGTGCGCTGGATCCTGAACGAGATCAAAAAGATCTCCGCAAACCGGTTCTTTCCGTCGGCGGTTGCATTCCTGCCGGTGTTTGCAACGGGACTCGCGCTGACATTCAGTCCCCGCAGCGAGATCACCGAGGTGTTCGAGTGCTTTGTCGAAGGGCTGATCGCTGCCGCCGGCGCGTATTTCATGAGCCGGACCGTAACCCTCGGTTATTCGCGGCGATCTCTGAACGGCTTCAACCAGCAGGAGCTGGCGTGTATCGCGATGACCGGCTGTATTCTGCTGCTGTCATTCAGCGCATTCACCTTCGGATCGGTGTCTGTCGGCAGGATCCTCGCGGTGCTGGCGGTGATGATCTTTGCGCGCTACGGATTCGTCAAGGGCGGCAGCGTCGCGGGCATCGCGACCGGCGTCGTGTTTGCGCTGGCGGACAACAACCTGCTGTTTCTGGCGGGAGGCTACCCGCTGAGCGGACTGATCGGCGGGCTGATGGCGCCGATGGGAAAGGTCGCCGTGATGCTGACAGCGCTCGTGTGCAACGTGATGATGTCTTTCGCCGGCGTCGACGCGTCCATGACCGTCGCCGTCACGGTCGAAACACTGATCGCCTCAGCGATCTTTCTCCTGATCCCCCGGGAGGCGGGACAATTCTTTTCGGCGGCTTTCAGTGATGACGCCGCGCAAATCTCGAACGAAGCCATCCGCCGCAACGTGACCATGCGGCTTTCCCACTGTTCCAAGGCGCTCGAAAATGTTTCCTCCTGCGTCAACTCCGTATCGGAACGGCTCGGCAGGCTGTACAGCACCAATGCCGACAGGATTTATGAGCGCGCCGCAGAGGACACCTGCAAAAACTGCGGATTGCGCGTCTATTGCTGGGAGAAAGAACGCGAAATGACCAGTGACGATATGCACCGGCTGACGCCGCTTCTCAAAGAAAACGGTTTTGTCAAAGAGCGTGACGTCGAGGATAACTTTCTCAAGCGCTGCTGCAAAAGCAGTGAACTTGCACAGAGCATCAACCGAAGTTACAAAGAGTATCTCTCGATGGAAGCCGCACGCAGCAGGGTCACGCAGGTGAGGTCGGTCGTGGCGGGACAATTTGCCGGACTGTCGGATATCCTGCATGACCTGTCGGAGGAATTCGAAGAGGTTGACAGCTATGATACCGCCGCATCCGAAAAGGTGATCGCCGCATTGACAGAACAGGGTCTGGTTGTGATCGACTGTTCGTGCAAGCAGCGATCCTCACGCGGCATGACCGTAGAGCTGGAGCTTTCGGTCGGCAAAAAGACGGCGCTGTCGAATTCTCAGCTTGCCCGCGAGGTCGGCAGGGCGTGCGGCAGATACTTTTCCTCGCCCTCCATCAGCTTTGAAGGCGACCGCGCAAGGGTCAGTCTTTGCGAACTGCCGCTTTACGATCTCGAGATCGGCTCCGCCCAGCACGTGTGCAACAACGGCGAGTTGTGCGGCGACTGCCTGAACTATTTCAATAACGGCGAGGGCAGTACCGTCGCGATCATCTCCGACGGGATGGGCACGGGCGGCAGAGCTGCGGTGGATTCCAATATGGCGGTCAGCATCATGACCAAGCTCTGCAAGGCGGGGCTGAGCTACGACTGCTCTCTTTCGGTTGTGAATTCCTCGCTGATGATCAAAAGCGAAGAAGAATCCATCGCGACCCTCGATATGCTCGATTTTAACCTGTTCACGGGGCGTGCGCGCCTGATGAAGGCCGGCGCCTGCACCACCTATATCAGAAAAAGCGCGAAGCTGATGAAAAAAGACCTGCCCTCACTGCCGCTTGGCATTCTCAACGAGTCGAAACTCATCAAAGAGGACGTCGCCCTATCTGCCGACGATATGATCGTCATGGTGTCTGACGGCGTGATGATCGGATCGACAGAATGGCTTGAAAAGCTGATTATGAGCTTCCGCAAGGGATCCGCCGAACAGCTTGCCTCCACGATCGTGGACGAGGCGTACAAACGCCGCAGAAACGATCACGACGATGATATCACAGCCATCGCCCTGCGCGTCGTAGAAAATGCGTAGAATCTGCCGGGAACGATTGACATAGACCCACGTGAAAGGTACAATAAGAGTATCTTAACAGAAACGAGGGATCATCATGTCAAAGTATTGTACCGGATGCGGTAATCCGTTAGAACCCGGTCTGGTTTTCTGCACGAATTGCGGAAAAAAGATCGAGCCGGACGCTCCTGCTCAGAGCGCTCAACAACAGCAGCCCGTCAGTCCTCCCGCGCAGCAGCAAGGTTACCCCAATCCTGCGTCTCAGCCTGCCGACCGCGATAATTATCGCACCGTACAGGCGTCGGAGCCGTATGCGCAGCCGCAGTATCCTCAGCAGGCTCAGCCGCAGCCGCAGTATCCTCAGCAGGCTCAGGTTCAGCCGCAGTATCCTCAGCCGGCGCAGGCGCAGCCGCAGTATCAGACAGCGCCCGCTTCCGGCGGACAGGCTCCCGAGCCTCCCGCAAAAAAGAGCAAAAAGGGACTGATCATCGGTCTGATCATCGGCGGCGTCGCCGTGATCGCCGCGGTCGTCGTATTGCTGATCCTCTTTGTTTTCAAGGATAACGATCAAAAATCCGCCGATGCGTCTTCTTCGACCTCATCCTCTGCGGCAGCCGCAGATAAGACCGAGGCGGAGGAAGAAGTCATGACCGAGGAAGAGACCGAAGAAGCGACCGAGAAGAGTTCCGGAGGACTGGTCAAAGATGAGTACGGTTTTTCGGAAGAATTCTTCTTCGGCGAGGATGATATCAAGCTGACGGTATGGGCGTCTGCAAGCGCAGAACCTCTGACCAAGTCGCTGTGCGATGATTTCATTGCGCTGTATCCGAACAAGAACATCGAGATCAACGTCGAGGTGATGAGCGAGGGCGAGGCTGCCACCAATCTTCTCAACGATCCCGACACAGCCGCCGACGTCTTCGGGTTTGCCGGCGACCAGCTCGGCAAGCTCCAGAAAGCAGGTGCGATCTCTTTCGCCGCATTCCCCGACGAGATCAAGCCGCGTGATTCCGAGGCGTCCATCAAAGCAGCAACCATCGACGACAAGATCTATGCCTATCCGATGACCTGTGACAACAGCTATTATCTGGTATATGACAAGAGCATCATCAGCGACGAAGATGCTGCGACCATGGAAGGAATCCTGGCGGCATGCAAAAAAGCCGGCAAAAAAATGGTCATCGAGTCCGGTAACGGCTTCTATTCATGTATGTATGCGTTCACCGGCGGGCTGTCCCTCGAAGGAACTGACAGCGACGGCGTCCAGCAGTTCAATTCGTACAACGAAGACAAGGTCGTCGCATCTCTGTGCGCGTTTGCAAAGCTGTTCAGCGATTACAGCGACGTGCTTATCAGCAAAGAGGTTGCCGCGATCAGCAACGGCTTCAATGACGGCACTGTTGCCGCGGGCTTCGACGGCAACTGGAATACCGCCGCCGATATGCAAGCGCTCGGCGACAACTTCGGCGCGGCAAAGCTGCCCACGATCAACGTCGACGGTGAAGATATGCGTATCGTGCCTTTGGGCGGTTACAAGCTCATGGGCGTCAACGCTCATTCAGCGTTCCCGAACGCCGCGCAGCTGCTCGCGAATTATCTCACCGAAGAGGATGCGCAGCGCAAAAGAGCGGAAGAGCTTATGTGGGGACCGACCAACAAAGCCGTGATGGAGACAGACGCTGTCACGGGAAGCCCTGCTCTTATGGCGCTGGCTGAACAGGCAGAATACGCCGTCCCGATGTCGGATATGTCCGATACCTTCTGGTCGCCGATGGCGACGCTCGGCAATTATGTCGCAAAGGGAGAATCCGATGCTTCGGCGATGAAGAAAGAATTTGAAAAGGCGATCACGAACATCAAGGACGAATAAACGGACGTATATCGTCAGAACAGAATACAGCATAAAACAATCCCGCCTTGTGATAAGGCGGGATTTTTGCCGTTATTCTACTGTTTGTCATAATCCTCTCTGAGGATCGCGCGCATCACGCTGTCGCAGATCCCCTGATTATTGCGGCTGCCCTGCCGCAGCGTGCCTTCATACCGCAGCCCGCATTTTTCCATGACTCTGCCGGACTTGGGGTTGTTCAGGTCGTGGGTCGCCTGGATCCGGTTCATCCCGACTTCCTCAAATAAAAAGCGAATGACCGCTTGGAACGCCTCTGGCATATAGCCCTCGCCCCAGAACCGGTCGCTCAGACAGTAGCCGATCTCACAGCAGGCGATATCCTCGCGGATGCTGATCACATCGATGCAGCCGATGGCCTCATGCAGCGCTTTGTGTTCGATCATCCAGTTGTATCGATTGTCCGCGTAGCTGTCGATGATATATTGTATGTAGCCCCTTGATACTTCAACAGAGGCATGCGGCGGCCATGTCAGAAAGCGTGTGACATTTTCGCTCGACGCCCAGTTGCGGAACATATCCTGCGCGTCATCAAGGCGGAAGCGTCTCAGGATCAGCCGCTCTGTCTCGATCGTTACCGTACCTTTATGGGTCATGTGTTATCTTCCTTTCATTCATCGCGTCATAAACGGGGTCTGAACACGTGTTTGTCCCGAAGCGATCCCGCAAAAGGGACTGCTGCGATCAAACTACGGTATCTCCGACGCGAAATACCATGGCAGCGACCCTTGGGAAAAGGAGGCTTTACTGCCTGATCAGCAAAAAGCTGCGGGCGTTGATCTTCACGCTTCCGCCGAGATCTTCGTAACCGCCGAGGGCATACACATTCTCTGCTCCGGTCATGTCATAGTCGATGCAGGCGTCATCGTCGGACGGATTGAAGAACGCGGTGAATTCACCTCTCTTGTAAACAAAGGGGAATTCGTGACTTTTGCCGTAGACGACCTCGACCTCGCTGTCGTTCGAAAGGCTCGGATTGGCTTTTCTCAGCGCAATCAGCGCTTTGAGGTTCTCGTAGATGCTGTCGGGATTTCCCTGCTGGCTTTCGACGGTAGGAGCGTCTGCGCTTTTGTCGATCGGCAGGTACAGCATATCCTCGTCACAGTCGGAGAACCCTGCGTTTTTCTCGCTCGACCACTGCATCGGCGTGCGCGATCCGGTACGCGAGAAACCGCCTTCCTTACTGATCAGATCGGTGCGGTAGCGCATACCGATCTCATCGCCGTAATAGATGAACGGTACGCCAGGCATGGTCATGATGAACGCGTGTGAGAGTCTGATCATCCAGTCGCTCATATAAAACGGCGCGCGCGGCATATCATGGTTGTTGGTGATAAAGCAGATGTAGCCCTGATCTTTTGAGCAGTTGTAGCCGAGGAAGTAGTCGGCGAGAAATTCCTCGATATCGCCGTGACTGTGGTCGGCAAAGAAGCTCTGATTATCGTCGCCGATCTTTTTGCGGAACAGGCTGTTGTAGCCGTTGCCGTGGTGATCAAGGTAAAAGTCGCCGTGGAAACCGGCGTTGACGATCGCCCGCTGGGGATTGCTCCACTCACTGATCATCACCGCGTCGGGATAATCGCGGTCAAGCATCTCGCGTACGCTGCGCCAGATCTTAGCGGTCGCGATCTTCTCGTCGTCGTTTTTGACCAGCGAGTCCGCCATATCCACGCGGAACCCGTCGATCCCCTTATCCAGCCAGAAGCGCATGATATCCTTCAGCGCGTCGACGGTCGCCCATGCTTCGGGCGAATCCGAGCTTTTCTGCCACGCGGGGTGGGTGACGTTATAAAAGCCGTAGTTCAGTGCGGGCTGGGAGGAAAAATAGTTGACCAGATAGTTGCCGTCGCGCTCACAGACGCCGCACATCAGCCGGTAGTCCGTCGGCGCCTCCCATACGCAGTCGGTAAAGATATAGCGGTCGTCAAATTCGGTCGGGAACGGATTCTTTGCCGCCTGAAACCACTCGTGCGTGTCGCTGGTGTGACCCGGTACCAGATCCATCAAAAGCTTCATGTCGCGCTTGTGTACTTCGCTCAGGAGATGCTCAAAGTCGTCCATCGTGCCGTAGCGGGGCGCGATCTTTTTGTAGTCGCGCACATCATATCCCGCGTCCATGAACGGCGAATCGTAGATCGGATTGAGCCAGATCGCGTTGCACCCGAGGCTCTTGATATAGTCGAGCTTCAGGGTGACGCCGACCAGATCGCCGATACCGTCCGAATTGCTGTCGTAGAAGCTCTGGGGATAGATTTGATAGAATACGCTGTTTTTTAACCAGTCAGTCATGTCGTCCTCCGAAAATCCTTATGTAATTACTTCAATATTACACATTCCTCCATCCGATGTCAACCGCATACGCCATATCTGTCACCATTATTTTCCTGCGTCATAGGATATTATTGACATCCAGAAACAATCACTTGAAAGAGGCGCCGCGGATGACTAAGATAGACGGTAGAAGAAACCGGTCGAAGGGGGAGAGAGAATGACGATAGATCGCCTGAGCGAGGGGATGATCCTGGTCACGCTGATGCGCGACGATATGACCCGGTACAGCCTTGACTTCAACGATGACGCCGACGGCGAGAGGACCCGCCGCGGTCTGACCCGTCTGATGGTGCGTGTCGGCACGGAGTGCGGGCTTGACCATCACAACAAATGTTATCTGATCGAAGCGTTGCCCGGCAAAGAAAGCTGTCTGCTGATCATCTCTGTCCGCGCCGATACCTCCCGCCGTCGCTACCGCGTCAAGCGCGAAAACACCGTCGATGTTTGTCGGTTCCTGACGATCGACGATCTGCTGCTGTGGATGCGCAGACCCGAAAGCGGCAGGCTCGGTTATTCGCTGTATGTCCTGTCCGACAGCTATTATCTCCTGCCGGAATACCCGCTGACGAATGCGGAGCGTGCGGCGCTGAATGAGTTCGGCGTCGTCACCCGCGAAAGCCCTGTCGCTGTCGCCCGTGTCCGCGAACACGGAAAGCGTCTGCAGGAGCATCCCCGCCGACGCCATGTGAAGTACGCGCCGCGATCCGCCGTTATTTGAGATACGCGTCCAGCGCCGCCATATATGCGGCGGGACTGTGACTGTCCGCAACGCTGCACCGCGGGATCCCCTGTGCCGGCGAGAACAGCGCGCCGATATCCATCCCGCTTGTCAGAAAATCGCTCAGCGGAGCAAACTGCGAGATCGCTGCGCCCATCATGATCTCCGACGTGCTTTCATCCGCCTCATCCGCGAGGATCTGCGCCACCGTCAGCATATAGTCGCACAGCGCCAGCTGATGGCCCGCGACCGGATACTTTCGCTCGTAGTAGGCATGCACATTCGGCGCGAGCCGCATCAGAGCGCACAAAAAGCTTTGCACCTCATCGCCGCAGGTAAAGCCGATATAATCCTGTCCGGTAAGGATCCGGTATCGTTTGCCGATATCCCCGCAGTCGGACAAGCAGATATTGCGCCCGTATTTGGTATACCCCCAGCCCGATAGCGGCACGCGGGTAAAGAAATCCTCGTCCCGCACCAGATTGAAGATACTGCCGTAGCGCGCCCCTTTGACAGACACACAGGTGTTCGGAGCGGCAAAGGTATAGGCGCGCACCATGTCCGACCCGTAACGATCGCAAAGCCTTTTTGCAAGGATGTTCGCCGCAGCGCCTCCGCGTGAGTAACCGGTCACAAAAAACCGCGGGCTTTTTTTGGGCAGCCGCACGAACAAATAATCCGAGACCCGCTGCTCGGCATATTCTGCCGCTTTGAGGAACCCCAGATGCTCCGCGCCGTAGCCTACGTCAAAGTTCGAATACCATTCTTTACCGAACGTCGGGCGCAGGATGACCGCCACTGTGGTGTAATCCTTTTCCTCTTTGATCCCAAGCGCCAGCCCGGTCTTGTCCACATTGTCGCTGTCATACGCCAAAAAGACGACCTTCTCGTATCCCAGCTCGCGCAGGTTTTCCTGCAGCAGCGTTTTATCGGCGGCAGACATCGCGATCGACGCTGCGTATAATGCGGTCTCAGCGTCAAACGATCCGCCGTCACGGTCAAAATCGACTGCGTTTTTGTTAACGGATGACGTACATTTCTGGATACTGTCCATATCCGCGGGATATACGATTTCGATTCGTTTGTTCTCTGTCATTATCAGCATTTTACATCATTTCCCCCGACAATATCACTCATTTTTTTACAATTTAATTGTTGACACAAATCCAAATAGTGTTATAATGGTTAATGTGCATACAATATGTAAGTGATTCTTTTATATAGGAGGCCAATCATATGAAGAGAGTACTAGCACTGGCGCTGGCCGCAATGATGATCCTGACAGCCATGGCGCTGACAAGCTGCGGAGATAATGATAAATCCGATAACGCTGAGGTAGTTGCTCCCGAAGGCGCGGTCGCCAATACAAATCCCGACGGCATCACCACCAGCTTCTACAAGAACGAATATGACGATGAAGGAAGATTGACCCGCAATTACGATTATAACGCCAAGGGCGAGCTGCTCGGTTCCACCGCCTATGAGTATGACCAGTACGGTCACGATATCAAGACCATCATGTACAACAAGGACGGCGAGATCCAGGGTCAGATCAAGTATGAGAAGACTCCGGAAGGCCTGACCACCAAGCGTACCGACGTCGACGCCAACGGCGTGATCACCAGCATCATCACCACCGAGTATACCGACTTCAACAAGGAAGCGTCCATCCATCGCTACAACGGCGACGGCAGCCTCAAGAGCTACGACGAGTACGAGTATGATTCCAAGCAGAATCTGACCAAGATCACCATGTATAACTCCAAGGGCGTGATGAAGCGCTACATCACATACGTCACCGACGAAAACGGCGTTACCACCGAGTACGAGTACGACGCGGACGGAAATCTGCTGTCCACCAACTAAAAATACACAAAAAGAAGCAGGAGCGAAAAACTCCTGCTTTTATTTTATCCGTTATTGTCTGTATTATGTATCAAGCGTTTTCCGGTGTCGGGAAATGCTTTTTTTATCAGATAGGAAACGAGCCGCGGTTATGCGAAATGCACGCAGCGCGCTTTCATGTTGCGGATCATCAGCAAAGCGCTTTCAGCTCGTCGATCGCCGCTTTAGCATCTGCAGCTCCGAACACCGCCGTTCCCGCGACACAGATATCGACGCCGGCTGACGCCGCAGCGCCGATCGTATCCTTTGCGATCCCGCCGTCGACCTCGATCAGCGTGCCGAGGTTCCTTTCTGCGATCACGCGCCTGAGGTATTCCACCTTCGGCATCATGTCCGCCATAAAGCGCTGACCGCCGAATCCCGGCTCGACCGTCATGACCAGCACCATATACAGCCTGTCGAGGTACGGCAGAACGGCTTTGGGCGACGTGCCGGGTTTGATCGCCAGCGCAGGCTTGACGCCGCGCTTTTCGATCATGTTGAGCGTTTCACCGATGTCGCTGTCGCATTCGGTGTGGAACGAAATAATGTCCGCGCCGGCGTCGGCAAAGTCGTCGATATATCGATGCGGTTCGCTGATCATCAGATGAACGTCAAAAGGCTTTTCGGTATACTTTCTCAGCTTTTTGATGATCGGCGCGCCAAAGGTCAGGTTCGGCACAAAGTGACCGTCCATGATGTCAAGATGCATCAGGTCTGCGCCCGCCGCATCGACGCGGGCGATCTCTTCGCCGAATCTGGAAAAGTCACAGGATAATAGGGAAGGTGCGATTTGCATAGTATTACCTCGTTGGTAGTCGTGTTATTCCTAAAAAGGGGCAGCGCCCCGATATGGGAATCTCCCTTGATTTTTACAGCCGCAAGCTGATGGTTGACGGAAACTGCGCAGAAGAGGGAATCCTCGATGACTGTGTTGTTTACGGTCGTCTGATCAATTCGGCGATGATCGTTGCCGCCGCCCAGAACAGGATGTAGATCATCAGCTCGACGATCGACAGCCGCGCGACCGATGAATACAGCGCCAGAGTGGCACATAGCAGTACGCCCAGCACCAGACCGAAGATCTCGATCACGATGCCGAGGGTGATGTTGGATTTCAGCCCGATACATCCGCCGACAGCCCTTGCCAGCGATGCGACCCTGCCGCGTGTGGCAAGATAGGCGCGCGACGTTTCCTCAACATGCGAGGTCACCTCGTCGATGGTATTGGCATAGCCGGTGGGCATGATCTTGACCGAACGGTAGAAGACGCCGTATGCCTCGGCGATCAGCTCTGCGGTGACATTGGGATCGGGCGTGCTGACGACGAACGCCAGTCCGTTGTTTTCTGCACGCTGCAGCTGCGGCATCGATATGTTAGACGGCAGGTAACGCAGCAGCAGCGTCGCGACTGCCTGTCCGGATACGGCGATATAGGTCACCTGTCTGTTCTTGACGACGACGCCGCGGTCGGGGATCGTGATATGGTAGCGGTTCATCAGTGTGGCGTTGCCGACCAGCACACGCTCGCCGTTAATCCAGCCGACCAACCCGCTTTTGTCCTCATAGATCACGCTTTCGACCTGAGGAAGCCTGCCGGAATTCTCCTGTACCAGCTCGTCGAATACCGGCGCGATCGGCGAATTCGCCTCGCGCAGGACCGCCGCTGCCATCAGCAGGTTATCGTCGATCCGCAGCTTCTGATAGGGCACCAGCTCGTCCAGCCGCACACAGCCTTTGGGGAACAGCTCGGCGGCGGATACCATCACGGCGGAGGTGTCGCAGAACTGCCGCACCGAGGGATAGCCCGCGACCATCGCGCCTTCCCTGAGCATCTTCCTGCTGAACAGCAGCATCGGGATATTGCCCGCCAGAAGCGCCGTAAACGGTACGCTGATGCACAACATGACCGCCAGCGCGGATACCGTACCGGGAATGCTTTGGAAGAGGATCGCGTACATGCCCGTAACGAACAGCGTGCTGATCACGGTGATCGGCGTCACCTTGCCGCATACCTCTTCGCTGGGGTCGGGCGCGTAGGAAATTTTCAAAAAGTCCGATAAAAACCGGGTGACATGCTGATAGGCGACGACCCCCTTGGATGCGGTCGTACCGCTGACCATTCTGCGGGCGGTCTCTTCGTCTTTATAGATCTTTGCGGCATAAGCGGGCGAACGGGAGGTGATAAAGCTGAAGTTGCTTTTCACCCTCAGCGCCATCAACAGCCTGCCCAGCGTGTTCAGTGTCAGTGCAAACGCCGCCACAAAGCTGTACAGATGCATCTCGCCGTTGATGAAGGACTCCGCCGAGAACATCGCAACGATGCTCTGCAGCAGACATCCCAGATATGCCAGTCCGACGCCGGTATCGGTGTTGCCCTTCAGCCGCGCCAAGGGACGCAGACCGTCGACCACATAGCCGCGCGCGACGATTCCCATCCCGATCGTGAGCAGCAGATTGATGCCGCACAGCAGGACGGCGCCGGCAGTGCCGATGCTGTCGCGGGTATCGTCGTTCAGCGTGCCGATCATGATCAGCAGCACCAGCAGCGTTACGGCGATCAGCGCAAAGACGGCGGTGTGGATCGCCAGATGCTTGATATTCGCCTTGATGTCGTCCAATACGTATTGTTCATCTTCGCGGCTGTTATAGTCGGGGAGTTTTTCTTTTTGTTTTGCCGACTGCGACGCAAAGCTGTGCGTCAGCAGCGTGCCGAGGATACGGAAGAATCTCCCGACGGATGACGGTTTTTTCTCCTGAAGGGGGACGGGTTCCTCGTCAAAGTTTTCCCGTACCTCCTGCCGTTCTTTCTCCGGCTTTTGCTGTTCGGCTTCCTCCTTACGCTTTTGCGCCATCTGGCTCAGGGTGAACAGCAGGCTTTGCCGGGGTTTGATCTCCTTCTGCATCGCGTGGTAATTCTTGGAGATCGTCGGGTCGGTCGAGCGCAGGTATTCATCGTATTCATTCTCGACGACCTCGGTGAATTTTCCTGCTTTCAGATAGATCTTTTCTGTTTTGCTGTCGTGGCGGTACACCGGTACGCGCGCGACGATCTTTTCTCCGGACGACTGATAGGGAACGACGACCTTTGCGGTGTGGCGTTCCTCATAACGTTCTTTATCGGTGGCTCTGCGCTCGTATTCGCGCAGGTTCTCCATCGGATCAAGGCTGATGTCGATCTCGTCGATGTCCTGAACATAGACGTTTCTCAGGCTTTTGACGTCGCGGATATCCTCGATGACCTCTTCCGAGACGACCGCGTCGGGATCGATCTCCGCCTCCAGCTCGACCTCCGGGGCAAAGAATCCGCCGCTGGAGGAAAACTCCAGCTTGCCTCTGACCAGTTCGCGTTTTGTAGCCGCTTTGCGCTTGGCGGCGGCTTCCTCTTCGATCGGCGCAAGCCGTTTGTATTTGATGCGTTTGTCATGGGTGGAGTAGATCTCCTCCATGCCGTCGCTTTCATTCTGAGATGTTGAGGATGATTCCGCGGCGACCTCGTTGATGTCCGTGAATTCCTCGTCCGGCTGCACTTGGCCCTCAGCGGCGCCGTTACCGGCTTGCTGAAGCGCTTCGCCGGTTTCCACGGGATAGACGGGCTTGTCCTTATCCTTACGGAATATGCTCATTTTCTCATCTCCTTTATACTGTGGTTAGCGTAAGACTCCCTTTGGTATGGGTGCTGTCACCGGACGCTTGTGTCACGGTGACTGAGGGATTGTTTTGATCGGGCGCGGGTGTCCCGATCTGTGTTGTTATCTGTTCTCTGTTATCTTTTTTCCGCGATCTTGTACATCAGTATCCCCGCCGCGACAGATGCGTTCAGCGAGTTGATCCTGCCCTTGAGCGGCAGCGACACGATGACGTCGCAGTTTTCGCGAACCAGCCGCGAGATTCCCTTGCCCTCGTTGCCGATGACCAGCGCGACGCCGCCCGAAAAATCGGTGCGGCAGTAATCCTCGCCGTCCATATCCGCGCCGTATACCCAGATGTTGTGTTCTTTCAGGCGCTCGATCGCGTCCGTGATATTGTTGACCCGGGCGACGGGCATGTATTCCAGCGCGCCCGCGGCGGCCTTATAGACGGTGTAGGTCAGTCCGGCGGCATGGCGTTTCTTGATGATCACGCCGTGCGCGCCCGCGCATTCCGCCGAACGGATGATCGCGCCGAGATTGTGCGGATCTTCGATCTCGTCAAGGATGATGACGAAAGGCGCTTCGTTACGCTCTTCTGCCAGCTTCAGGATATCGTCGATGCTCGCGTAATCCTTCATCGCACACAGCGCCGCCACGCCCTGATGCGCGGCGCCCGAGGTCATATAGTCCAGCTTTTTGCGCTCGACCGTCTGCACCGGGATCCCCGCAGCTCTGGCTTTTGCGGCGATCTCGACCGCGGGACCGGTCGACACGCCCTTGGCGACCATGATCTTGATGATGGGTCTGCCGGATGACAATGCCTGGGCGATCGGATTGCGCCCGATCAGCAGTTCGTCCGATGCGTGCATTTCTTCGGCTTTATGTTTATCATTTGCCATAACAGGACACACCTACACATGATATTGTATAACCATACTCATTTAGTATACCATATCTGGATATATCCGTTACTTCCAAGTAAGAAAAAAAGCGATTTTTATCTATGAAAATCCGGACACGATCCGATGGATTCACTGCTTTTTCGCCGCAAACCCCGTATATCCGAACCCGCCGCTGATCGGATCTCGGAACAGCTCTGCCTTCGGCGGGTAGATAGTGAATGAGAAAAACATCAGATAGTACAGCATCAACAGGCACACCGCCGGCGCAAAATACTCTCTCAGGTCAAGCCTGCTGAGCGTCAGGCGGCAGGAGATCACCTGCGCCAGGATGACGATCACTGCCGATCCGACGATATCCGCCCACACATACGCCCTGCCGGTAAACGTCCGGTATCCGTAGTGGAAGGCGATCAGCCCGCCCATCAGCGCATACAGTCCGACGCATTTGGCAACGACATAGCGGCGGAATCCCACTCTTATCCACAGCAGCTCCAGCAGCGCATAAGCGATATAGGAGGCGGAAAAGATCTTCACGTGCTCCCATACGCTTTCGTTGACCGCGCCGAACAGGATCGTCAGCGCGCCGGGACCGAACCACTGAATAATAAAGTGCAGAAAGACCGCCGCCGGAAAGATGACGGCGCACCCCGCCGCCTCGGATATGACAAAGCATTTGTTTTTCATGATAAAGCCCCCGAAAAACCGTTTGATAACAAAGTATATGTCGGAGACCTTGTACAATATCAGTATCGGATATTATACGATTTGTATTATTCGTATTTTTCAATATAAATGTTGATAACTCTGTGGATAACATGAATAACTCATGGCGTTTTCCTCAGAATACACCTGTGTTATGACAGAATTGTGACAGTTTCAGACTTTTCCATAATTTGTTTTACGGAAAAAAACTATCTTCTTTTGATGAAAAAAGCGCAAGAGGTTATACAAACTGTATTATTTTGCTTGTCAATCGTTTAAAAGAAAAAAGCCGCAGAATGAAAAAAAGCATTCCGCGCCGCAAAAAAAGAAGCGGAGCCGATACGGACTCCGCTTATACAAATACCATTGTGTTGAACAGCAAACTGATCACGCTGCCGTCGATCAGCCCCAGAACCATGCCGCCGATCACGTCCGAAAGGTAGTGTACCCTCAGATACAGCCGCGAAAAGCCGATCAGACAGGCGACGACCAGCGCCGGGATCCAGAAATACGCCGGACAGTTCCAGAAAGTCACGGTAAACGCACAGAATGACGACGCCGTGTGACCGGAAGGGAAGGAGTTGTCTTTGGGCTTATGGATCTTCATTTCCTCATCGTCGATCAGGTTGGACGGACGTCCGCGTCCGACGCTCTTTTTGATGATGATCTCTCCGATCAGGTAGTTGATCCCCAGCGTTACGATCAGGATGATACCCGTATTGCGATACTCTTTGATAACGACAAACGGGATTGCCAGCCCGATCCACCAGATGAACGCGCCGGTGCCGGCATAGGTCGAGAGCACCATCAGCTTGTCCAGAAAGCGGCATTGTATTTTGGTGATGCTGTCGGTCACCTTGTAATCCAGCAATCTGATTTTGCGAAACATACGTCACCCTGAAACCCGAAAAAGTGGGAATTTTGCTGCATTGCACACACTGCGCAGATACAAATTCATTATAGCATAACTGCCGATTGTGTCAATATCGTAAGGGAAAAACTTTACGGAAAACTTTGCAAAAGCGGCAGGATCATTTCGGACGCAAAAAACCGCCGTCACGGCAGGACGGCGGTAACGGGCGTGATCCGATCAGTCGTTGCGGCGCTGCTGGATCTCATTGAGGATCGCGTCGATATCATCGGAGGTGGTAGAGGTATCGAGGCTGTCGTCCGCATAGGGATCCTCGGTAAAGAAATCGTCGGTACTGTCAACGTCAACGCGGCCGGCACGGGCTGATGAGGTGCGCGAGCGGCGGGCAGATGCGTCGGATTCTGCGCTTCTGCTTTCGCGTCGGGGCGTTCTGCGGTCGGCGGGCTTGCGCTCTCTGCGGGGCGCAGGCTTTTCTTCGCCGTCGGGATTGTCGCTTTCGGGACGTTTGTTATCCTTTTGCTTGGTGGTCTTGACGATGTCGCCGATGGTTAATCCCAGATAGCCGCACAGCAGATAGGCTACGAGATAAATCAGCGCGATCAGCGCGTTTTTCTGGAAGATGCCGTACAAAAACATCGCGGGGATGAAAACGATCGGTGCGACCAGACACAGCCAGAAGTCGTTTTCCTTTTTGATCGAGTAGTGCGCGCAGCAGCCGCCCGCGGTCAGCGGCAGGATGCCGATCAGCACAAAATAGGTGAGGAATCCCGGCTTTTCCTTTTCAACGAACAGCAGTGCCGGCGCGATCAGGTAAACGATGCCGATAATGATAATGTAAGGCAGGAATGCCTTCAGTTTTTTCTCAAATTTTGCTTCCATAAGAAACTCTCCTGACTTTTGTTTTCTGTTTTGTCACCACATATTATAGTTGATAGAAACCACAAAATCAAGAGATAATTGATGAATTTTTCATAGATATTGTGGTTGACTTATTTTGCGGTGCGGAGTACAATAGTAATACAGCCGAAAAGCGGCATCATCCGCAGCCGGACTGAATCCAAAACAGAAAGAGGCGAGAATATGGACGCTGGAAGTAGCAGCGGCACCGGAGGGCGACGAAGATACTGTGCGACATTCGGCGCAAGCTATTGC
>CADBOO010000139.1 GCA_902796225.1 uncultured Ruminococcus sp. | reverse complement strand
GAGAGAGCAAAGGAGGATAACCGCAAGCTGATCGAGGAGATACAGACTGCGGCTAACTTTGCGGAGCTGATGGGCTCGGCGGCTTCGCTGTTGTCCAGTATGCCCGCGATGAGCTTTTCGAAGGACGCCGAAACCGGCAAGTACATCGCCTGCAACCAGTCCTTTGCCGAGTACGCCCACAAGGCGTCCCCCGAAGAAGTCGTCGGTCTGACGGATTATGATCTCTTTGACGCCGAGACCGCAGAACGCTTTGAACAGGATGACCGCAAGGCGCTGAGCATGGATAAGCCCTATATTATCCTGGTGGAAGTCCCCGGCGCCGAGGGCAAAGGGGTCCGCAATCTGCAAACGACAAAGAGCAAGTTTATGGCTACGAACGGACGGCTGTGTCTGCTGGGAATGTGCGTCGACGTAACGCAGATGATGCACCTCAAGGATGCTGAGACCAAGCAGCAGGAGCTTGAGAATCGTCTTGTTTTACAGCAAAAGCTGCTCGAAAAGGAGCTGGTGCGCGATCAGCAGGATAAGATGATCACCGCGCTTGCGTCGGATTATCGCAGTGTGTATCAAGTCAATCTGGACACGAACGTCGCAATCTGTTTTCGCGGCGATCTGGATGACAAAGATAAGCTGCCCGACGGCACGGCGTTTCCGTTCTATGAAAGATTCCTGTATTATGCCGAAAACTTCGTCACCGAAGAATACCGCGCGGATTTCATTGATTTTATCAATCCCGACAATATCAGGAAACGGCTGCAGGATGAGCCGATCATCGCCTATCGCTATCTGGTCAAGAGAGCCGGCAAAGAGTATTATGAGATGATCCGCATGGCGGATGTTCGCCACATGGAGGATCGGGATGACCGTACCGTCCACGCGATCGGTCTCGGACTTGCCGTCATCGACGCAGAAATGCGCAATTCGCTGGCGCGCAGCAACGCGCTCAGCGTCGCGCTGGAATCGGCAAAGGAGGCAAATAAAGCCAAGACCGCCTTCCTCTCCAATATGAGCCATGAGATCCGCACGCCGATGAACGCGATCATCGGACTGAACAGTCTTGCGCTGCACGACGAATCGCTTTCCGACCAGACGCGCGAGTATCTGATCAAAACCGGCGAGAGCGCGCGTCATCTGCTGGGGCTGATCAACGATATCCTCGATATGAGCCGTATCGAATCCGGCAGAATGATCCTGCGGCGGGAGGATTTCTCGCTCCGCAGAATGCTGGAGCAGATCAACACGATGGTCATGGCGCAGTGCAGCGAAAAAGGACTGAAATACGAGTGCAAAGTCATCGGCGGTGTGAGCGATTATTATATCGGCGACGATATGAAGCTCAAGCAGATCCTGATCAACACCCTGAGCAACGCGATCAAATTTACGGAACCTCCCGGTAACGTAACGCTCACGGTCGAGCGCACGGCTGTCTACGAAGGCCAGTCGACGCTGCGATTCTCCGTCAAGGACACCGGCATCGGCATGGATCCCGAGTTTTTGCCGAAGGTATTCGACACCTTTACACAGGAGGACAGCAGCCGCAACAACAAGTACGGCAGCACGGGTCTGGGCATGGCGATCACCAAGAATATCGTCGAGCTGATGAACGGCACGATCACGGTCAGCTCGGAAAAGGGCGTCGGTACCGAATTTACCATTGTCGTCACGCTGAGGAACAGCAATCACGAGGGATCGTCAAGCAGCTATTTCAACACCTCCGATCTGCGGGTATTGGTTGTGGATGACGAGGAGATCGCCGCCGAGCACGCCCGGATCGTACTGGATGAAGCCGGTATCAAGGCGGATACCTGTTTCAGCGGAAAAGAAGCGCTGCATATGCTCAAGGTGCAGTACACCAAGCATGAACCGTACAACCTGGTGCTGGTTGACTGGCAGATGCCGGGAATGGACGGTGTAGAGCTTGCAAAAAAGATCCGCGAGCGCTATGATAAAGAAACGATAGTCATCATCCTGACCTCCTTCAGTTGGGACGAGATCATGGACGAGGCGCTGCACAGCGGCGTCGACAGCTTTTTGGCAAAGCCGCTCTTTGCTTCGAACGTCATCGACGAGTTTGAGCGCGTCGCCCGGAATAACCGGATGTTGCTCTATAAAGAGAAAAAGCGCGCCGATCTGAAAGGCAGACACATCCTGCTGGCGGAGGATGTACTCATCAACGCCGAGATCATCAAGGAGCTGCTCACGATTCGCGGCTGCGTGATCGATCATGCCGAAAACGGAAAGATAGCG
>CADBOO010000138.1 GCA_902796225.1 uncultured Ruminococcus sp. | reverse complement strand
GAGATGGACGTTGAGCTGATCACTCCTATCGCTATCGAAGTCGGTCTGCGTTTCGCTATCCGTGAGGGTGGCCGTACCGTAGGTTCCGGTGCTGTTATCGCGATCAACGAGTAATTCACTCTTTATTGCACAAGCAAATCCCGTCGAGGAAACTCGGCGGGATTTTTTGCGCTTTCATCGGCGTTTTAGGGTACGGCGTTTATGACGTCCCCGCTGTACGCTCTGTCGGCAAGCGCCGCCCCTGCAGATCAAAGCTGCGATCTTCTCAGGGAGTCAGCCTGTCGTCAACGAATTAGTTCTTGCTTTTTTCCGCGGTTCGGTGTACACTATACATGAATCAATTCTACGGAGGTACGTTATGCTGAACAACGAAGATTTTGCAGAGGAATATGAGGCGGAGATCATCACGCTGGAGGATGACCTCGGCAACGAAAAAGACTTTGAGTTCCTCGATACCGTCGAGTATGACGGCGAAGAGTACATCGTTCTGCTGCCTGTTGAGGAGGATGAGCAGAACGAGGTGATGATCCTGCGCGTGGACTCGCTCGACGATCAGGATGAGATCTATTCCGGTATCGACGACGAAGAGGTGCTGCAGGCTGTTTTTGACATCTTTAAGGAAAGATATCAGGATGACTTTGACTTTGAATAAGAGCTTTCCCGCAATCACGCAGGAAATCGGAGGCATGCTATGAAAAAATGGATTTGTATTCTGCTGGTCATCGCGGTCGCGGTGGTCACGTTGACCGCCTGCGGTCAAAAGGCAGAGCAGATGGATCGTGTCGACGTCGGAAACGTCAAGCATATCACCATCTCTGTCGACGGCGATGAACAACCCGAAAAGGATATCGTCAAGCGCGCGGGCATCACAGAGCTGGTCGACCTGTATAATTCCGCGAGATTCTATGAGACCGACGCGGTAGAGATCAAAGACATCGAAAAGCTGGATACGCTGTACTTTTTCCGCTTTTATGATTTTGACGAGAATCTCGTCGGCGAATGTGTGATCTCTCCGGACGGTTATCTGTATCTGCCGGATGATAAGGAAACGCTGTACGAGCTGAAGGACGGCTTTGATGAAGAAGCGGTCAAGGAGATCATCAAGCAGTATGATATCAATTCCCGCATGCCGGTGATGTGATCGCCGGCTTCTGAGAGATCAAAGGAGGAGAATGATGAAGTTTTTAAAGAGATTCTGGGGAGCGATTCTGATCGTTTTGCTGGAAATCGCTATGGGCGTGATGCTGATCATCGACGCGCGACAGCTGACGGTCTTTGTGTTCACTTTGTTCGGGATCGCGCTGCTTATTTTTTCGCTGGTTATGACGATCCAATATCTGAAGGCGCGCAAGAATGAGTCGGAAAGCATTTTTACGCTGATCGTTGCGATCACTGCATTTGTTGTCGGCGCTGTGCTGGCGTTCGGCGCCGCTATGCTGGTGGATCTGTTGTCCGGATTGCTTGCCATCTTCTACGGCGCGATCATGATCGTTAACGGCGTTCTGAAGATCGGCGAGTTTTTTACCCTGAAAAAGCAGAGAGTCGCTGCTTCGCCGTTCCATATTATCAGCGGTATCCTGTCGATCATCCTGGGTGTGATCGCGATCATATTCAATTATCTCGCGCTGGAGACCATCGGGATCATCATCGGAATCACGTTGATCGTCGTGGCTGTGTTCGATATTGCCGCGCTGGTGAATGCATATCGTCTGACAAAGGATCTCGATTTCTATGCGCTCCCGGATGTCGTGGATTTGGACGACGATGACGAATAATTCTGATAGAGAATAATAAAAAGCGCTGTACGGTGATGTACAGCGCTTTCTTTGTATCAAAGTATCAAAAAAGCCCTTCGGATTTACTATCCGAAAGGGCTTTTGTCGATTTTGGGATCATTCTTCGGGGAAGAACTTTTCGTGGATCGCAGAAACAGCCTTGTCAGCGTCCGCTTTATCGATGATGACGGAGACCTTGATCTCGGAGGTTGCGATCATGCGGATATTGATCTGCTTATCATAGAGCGCCTCAAACATCTTGGCGGCAACGCCCGCATGGCTTTCCATGCCCGCGCCGACGATGGAAACTTTTGCTACGGTGTCGTTGTAGTCCACGCTCTCGGCGCCGACAGAAGCGGCGAACTGTTCACAGATCTCTTTTGCTTCCATGCCCTTGCCCTGCGCAACGGTGAAGGCGATATCTTTGGTGTTGTGTCTGCCGACAGACTGAAGGATGACGTCGACGTTGATCTTTTTTGCGGCAAGCTTTGAGAACAGCTTAAAGACCATACCGGGACGGTCGGGAACACAGGTGATCGACAGGCGTGCGACGTCGGTGTCCTTGGCAACACCGCTGATTAACATTTTTTCCATTTTTACCTTCTCCTTTACGATAGTGCCGGGGACTCTGGTGTAGGATGAGAGAACCTCCAGCTCGATGTTATATTTCTTTGCCATTTCTACGGAACGGTTGTTCAGCACCTGCGCGCCGAGGGTGGCAAGCTCGAGCATCTCATCATAAGAGATTTCCTTGAGCTTGATCGCGTTTGACACCTTGCGGGGGTCGGCGGTATATACGCCTTCCACGTCGGTGAAGATCTGGCACAGATCCGCGTTGAGCGACGCGGCGATCGCAACGGCGCTGGTATCGGAGCCGCCTCGTCCGAGGGTGGTGATGTCCTCATAGCGGGACAGTCCCTGGAAGCCGCAGACGATCACGATCTTTTTCTGGTCAAGCTCGCGGCGGATGCGGTCGGGCGTGACACGGCGGATACGCGCCTGTGTATGGGCGCTGGAGGTCAGAAATCCCGCCTGCCATCCGGTGAGGGAGATCGCGGGGAATCCCATATCCTGGATACACATCGCCAGCAGCGACGCAGAGATCTGTTCGCCGGAAGCGAGCAGCATATCCATTTCGCGCTTGGTGGGCTTTGAGGTGATCTCTGCCGCCTTTGCGATCAGATCATCGGTAGTGTCGCCCTGTGCGGATACGACGACCACCATTTCATTTCCTTTCTGGTAAGCCTCTGTGACAATAGAAGCTACGTTGCGTAAGCGTTCGGCGTCCTTGACGGATGTACCGCCGAACTTCTGAACAATTAAACTCATATTTTCCTCCCAAACAAAGGTGATTGCGTGCAAACAGTATCAGGTGCGGATGTGCCGCCCTTCACCATTCACCTTTCACCATTAACTATTCACCGGATCAAAGGTCGCCGATGCGGATCTTCGAGATGACTTTGATGCCTTCCTCGGCAAGCTCGCCGAGCTTTGCGTCGATCTCAGCGACCGTCATCGGTTCGGTGATGAACGCAAATTCGTTCTCAGGCTCGGACGCCTTATGCAGAATATGGATCTCGCCGAAAGCGTCTTTTGCCTTATAATATGCGTCGATCTTGTTGTTGGCAACGCCGCGGACAAACATCGCGGTGACGCTCTTTTCGGCGGGCAGAACGCTGCTGTTATCGGAATCGACCCAGAACAGATGCTTGCGCGCCTTGAGGTGCTTGACGCAGTCGATCATATCGGCGACGACCGCAGATGCGGTGGGCAGCTTGCCGGCGCCCTTGCCGTAAAAGACGACGTCGCCTGTACAGTCGCCGCGCACCATGATGCCGTTGAAAACGTCGTCGATATTGGCGAGCTGGCTGTTCATCGGGACAAACATCGGCGCGACGATGATGTCGATGGTGTCCTTGTCGACCTTCTTGACGGTGCCGATGAGCTTGATCACGCCGCCCCAGATAGAGGCGTATTCGACGTCTTCAAGGGTGATATCGGTGATGCCCTGTGTGGTAACGGCGTCGGGATAGATGTGCTTGCCGTACGCGAGCGACGCAAGGATGCAGATCTTGCGGCATGCGTCGTGACCTTCCACGTCCGCGGCAGGATTGCGCTCGGCATAGCCCAGCTCCTGAGCGAGTTTGAGCGCTTTTTCAAAGCTCATATTCTCGCGGATCATTTTGGTCAGGATAAAGTTGGTGGTGCCGTTGAGAATGCCTGCGATCTCGCTGACATTGTTGGCGACCAGGCACTGGTTCATCGGGCGGATGATCGGGATGCCGCCGCCGACGGACGCCTCGAACAGGAAGTTGGCGTTCTGCTCGGTCGCGATCTGCAGCAGCTCTGCGCCGTACGCGGCGACCAGTTCTTTGTTGGAGGTGACCACGCTCTTGCCCTTAGAGAGGCATTCCTTTACGTATTCATAGGACGGATGCAGACCGCCCATGGTTTCGACAACGATGCGGACCTCGATATCGTTGCTGATGTCTTCAAAATTCTTGGTGAAGCGATCGGCAAAGGGAGAATCGGGGAATTCGCGCAAGTCGAGAATGTGCTTTATGTAGATCTCTTCACCGACTGCGGAGAAGAGCTTTTGTTTATGGGTAGCGATGATCTCCGCTACACCGCCGCCGACAACGCCGTGGCCCATAATCGCAACAGGTATCATACAGTTCATCAACCTTTCATTATTTTGACGGGGCGGGTATGTGATACCCGCCCGCTGTTTGTTGTTCGTTTACTGACGGAATCTTATCCGTTCGGATCGACCGATTCGCCGCCGTCTTCCGGGGCGGCGCTGCTGCTGCCTCCGTCCGGCGCCACGCTTTCGCCGCCGTCGTCGGGTGCGCTGCTGGCTCCTCCATCGCCTCCGCTGCTTTCAGCGGGAGAAGAACTAGCCGACTGTGAGGACGAGTCGGGCGAGGATGAGTCGGGACCTGTCGTTGCGCCCGAATCCGTTGAGGGGCTGTCGCCCTCGGTGGCGTTCGGATCGGCGGTCGCGTCTTCGGTTGCCCCCTCGGTAGAGGATTCGCCGGGTTTCATGACCGCGATATGGTTGCCGTCACAGTAATCGGGCATATCGCTTGCCGTATAGTAACCGATTGCCGTTTCGGTACAGAAGGACGACGCCAGCATGCCGGATCCCTTACAATAGGTGGCGGGGATGATGGTATCGGGTACATCGAATTCTTTGTATTCTTTGCCGTTGAGGTAATTTGCCATGACCTTTTTCCACGTGTTGGTCGCAAGCGCGGTATCGGGTACGGTATCGGGCTGGTCATAGCCGACCCAGCATGCCATCGCACAGTACGGCGATGCGCCGACGAACCATGCGTCGCGGTCGTAGTCCGTGGTACCGGTCTTGCCGACGATCTCCCAACCGTCGATATCCGCCAGAGATGAATGGGTGTGGGTCGAGGTCTGGACGTTATACCGCAGCACACGATTCATTTTGTAGGCTGTTTCGGGCGTGTATGCCTCGGTAGGCGTGTTGTTGCGGTTATCGATGATGATATTGTTGTTCTGGTCGGTGATATAATAGTAGGTGTAGGGCTTGTAGTATTTACCGCCGTTGCCGATGTATTCCATAGCAGCGGCCATCTCGCGGACGGTAACGCCGCCCTCCATACCGCCGAGCGACAGCGCACCGACCATATCGGCGTCTGCTTCGGCGAGATGCTCAAAGCCGAGATTGGTAACCGCCTGATTAAAGGCGTCTTTTGTGCCGACAAGTTCCATGGTCTGTACCGCCGCGGCGTTGGATGACCACGAGAGCGCTTCGGGCATCGTGACATAGTTGAAATAGCCTTCGTACGCATTGGGCGGGCCGGCGACCCAGCCGCCGTATCCGTCGGATTTCCATTTTTCGATCGGCTGGTCGGTGACAACAGAGGAATAGTTGTATATTCCGCGGTCGACCGCCATCGGGTAGGGGATGACCGCCTTGATGGAAGAACCGGGCTGAAGGACGGACTGTGATGCGCGGTCCCAGTCAAGCGGACCTTCCTTTTCCTGCGAGGAGCCGACCGTTGCGATGACTCTTCCGTCATAGTCGACCATTGTCATACCGATCTGCAGATCATAGTCGACGTCGTTATTGAATGTCAGCGCTTCCTTTTCGATCATAGTCTGCGCTTCGGTATCCATCGCACAGTAGATCTTCAGACCCTCGGTGTAGAGCTTCATAGAAGCGGCGGATTCGCTGATATCGTAATACTTCGCCAGATCACGGCACAGATCGTAGTACATCTGGTTGATATACCAGTTCTGGACGTTGGAAGTATCTTCATCCTCGCTTTCATTGTCGTCCGAGAATCCGACGAATTCCAGATTATCGGATTCCTTCAGCGCATCCTGGAATTCCTCTTCGGTAATGAAATCCTGATCACGCATTTCGCGCAGAACGGTCCTGCGGCGATATTCGTTGTTTTCGGGATAGATCAGCGGATTCCACTGAGAGGGGTTCTGTGTGATGCCGGCGATCGCCGCGCATTCGCAGATCGAGCATTGGTTGATGGGCTTATTGAAGTACAGCTCGGACGCAGCTTCGACGCCCTGACAGTTGTTGCCGAAGTTGACGACGTTGAGATATGCTTCGACGATCTTGTCTTTGCTGTATTCTTTTTCGATATTGATCGCGCGGAAGATCTCGCGGAGCTTACGGGTGAGGGAGACCTCGTTGTCGTCGGTAAGGTTTTTAACCAGCTGCTGGGTCAGGGTGGAACCGCCGTAGTTGTTGGAACCGGACGCCAGCGCCAGAACCGCAGAACCGGTACGCTTCCAGTCAACGCCGTTATGCTCGTAGAAGCGCTTGTCCTCGATCGCGACGATCGCGTCTACCATCGCCTGCGGGATGTACTTTTCGTCGCTCTCATAGGTTTTGTCCTTATCGTAAAGGTTGACCCAGATACGGTTTTCCGTGCCGTAAAGCGTCTGGTACGGGTCTTTGCCAAATTCACCGGTCGACGGATCCTTGACATAGATAAACGAGCTCTGGTTCAGCGAGCGCGCCGTCAGGTCGATACCGGTCGGCTCGTTCGCGATATTGAAGATAAAGATACCGACAGAAATGCCGACGATCAGACCGGCGATCGCGCCGACCAGCAGCACCGTCGCGATGATGCGCCAGATGCCCCCGAAAAAGGCTTTGATCGGATTGCTTTTTCTCGGCTGAACGTCGATTTTATCGGTATATTTACTGATGTCGGTTTTTCTCATATATCCGACCTCCTGTCATTTGTCAACTATTCGTTTGGACATAGTTACACATATACAAGAATTATACCACTTTTCAAGGAAAAAATAAATAACTATTTTTAAAATAACAGAGATTTTTCACAATAAACTACGCCGAAAAATAGGAATAATATCTAAATATCGTGCCAGAATAAGGATGAGGTGAAGTGATTGTGAAAGAGATGAAGCGATTGATCGGTATCACGGGCGTTATTCTGTTAACCTATACCGTCCTTTCGGCGACGCTTGCGCCCGCTGAAAGCCGGGTGTCCGCGGCTGATCCTCAGACCGCAGTGACAGAGAATACCGCGGCATTTACAGCGCGAGAGGCAGACGGCAGGATCGTGATCTGGGCAGGCAACAGGGAATTGTTCAGGACGGATACCGAAGTGAGCAGCCTGCCGAAAATCGACAGGCTGAGATTGCGGGAAGGAATCGACTTTTATTCCGCAGAAGAATTAAAACAATTTATAGAGGATTATTGTTCGTAGCTTTGACCGAAAAGTGACAAGTATGTACAGATGATACCCGTAATCCAAGGACGATATGACCAGAATAAACCGCGATCCGCCGGCAGTTTTGCCGGCGGATCGGTTTTGTAAGGGCTTCTTACTTCATGCTCTTTTCGTAGGACTCGATCATTTTCTTGACCATCTGACCGCCGATAGAACCTGCCTGCTTGGAGGTCAGGTCGCCGTTGTAGCCCTGCTTGAGGTTAACGCCTACCTCGGAAGCAGCTTCCATCTTGAAGCGCTCGAGAGCTTCCTTAGCCTCGGGAACAGCAATATTGGATCTGTTAGCCATTTCGTTTTTCTCCTTTTCTTTTGCGGTCGGGCACAATACGGACGATACCCGACCGCTTGTGCTCACAGACCTTGATTATAGCGATTTTGTCGCTACGATCATAGTTTGCTACGTCTATTGTCAGTTATAAGCAGAAATGATTTCCAAAGCGGATCGATGCGAAAGCGGTTGAATACGAAGCTTGAAAACATTATTATTCTAATACAGAAATATAAACGACGTAAACTTATTATGAACATTCGATCGTGGAAGTTGACGTATGGGCGCGATGATGGTAAGATGTGGAAGAAAGCTTACAATCGATCCGGAGGATTGAATGAAAAAAATCATTTCAGCGGTGATCTGTGCGGTAATACTTATCTCGATGATCGCCGCGTGCATTCCGGCGACCGCTGCGGAATTCTATGATACGGCGGAGCTGCTGGAGCTCAAGGAGCATATCGAGGATGACGCGGGCATGAACGAATTCGCGACCGTTCAGGGGGCTTGTACCGACGG
>CADBOO010000137.1 GCA_902796225.1 uncultured Ruminococcus sp. | reverse complement strand
TAGTTCATCATGGAGAACATACCCTTCTTCATCTCGCCGCCGTACCAGGTGTTCAGAATGACCTGCTCGCGGGATTTGACGTTGAAGATCGCCGCGGTCTCGGAGTTGAGTCCCAGCTCCTTGTAGTTTTCGACCTTCGCCTTGGAGGCGTTGTAGCTGATGAAATCAGGCTCAAAGGTCGCAAGCTCCTCCTCGGTGGGCATGATGAACATATTCTTGACGAAGTGCGCCTGCCAGGCGACTTCCATGATGAAGCGGATCGCCATGCGGGTGTCCTTGTTGGCGCCGCAGTAGCAGTCTACGACATAAAGCTTCTTGCCGGAAAGCTCATCCAGCGCGAGCTTTTTGCATTCGTCCCATGCAGCCTCGGTTGCGGGATGGTTGTCGTTGGGATACTCGGGCGTTGTCCACCAGACGGTGTCGCGGCTGACGTCGTCCATAACGATGAACTTGTCTTTAGGCGAGCGGCCGGTGTAGATGCCGGTCATGACGTTGACGGTGTCAAGCTCGGTGAGCTGACCCTTGTCGAAACCTTCGAGGGCAGGATCCATCTCGTCCTTGAAGAGCTGCTCGTAAGACGGATTGTAAACGATCTCTTTGACATCACAGATGCCGTGTTTGGTTAAATCAATAGACATAATATACCTCCTGATGCAGGAAACAGAAAACCATCTGTCCCCATTATAAATTACCCTGTTATTATAGTACATTAAAGTAAAAAAGTAAAGACCTGCGGGCATAATAATTGCAAAATCAGGCTTGACAAATACCCCTAAGGGGTATATAATAGCATCAAAACAACATACCCCCAAGGGGTATATAATGAGGTGACGCTATGCCCTGCGAGCATTGTATCAAAAAAACCGAACGGTCGGATGAAGAAAAGAAAAAGCTGATCAACCGCCTGTCCCGTATCGAAGGACAGATCCGCGGGATCCGTCAGATGGTCGAAAACGACGCCTATTGCGTGGATATCCTGACCCAGAGCGCTGCGGCAAAATCGGCGTTTTCCGCGTTTAATCGCGAGCTGCTGCGCCGCCATGTCGAGGGCTGTGTCGTACGCGATATCAAGGCGGGCGACGACGCTGTTGTCGACGAGCTGATGGATATCGTCGGCAAGCTGATGAGGTAAAAGATGGACAGATATACTGTAGGAGGAATGAGCTGCGCCGCCTGCTCTGCGCATGTCGAAAAAGCGGTGTTGTCAGTCGACGGCGTAACGGGATGCAGCGTCAGCCTGTTGACCAATTCGATGACTGTTGAGGGAGCTGCGAGCGCCGATAAGATCATTCATGCGGTCGAAAAAGCCGGCTATACCGCTTCCCCCGAAACTGCCGCGCATGAAAACAAGCCGAAAACGGAGATCAAACAGCCCGACGAGGTACGTCCGCTGGTACGCCGATTCATCTCTTCGCTGGTATTATTGATTGCGCTGATGTATGTGTCGATGGGGCACAATATGTGGGGCTTTCCGTTACCCGGATTTCTCGGCGAAAGCCCCGTCGCCGTCGGCTTGACCCAGTTATTATTATCCGCCGCCGTCATGGTCGTCAACCAAAAGTTCTTTATCAGCGGCTTTCGGGGAGTGATCCGTCGCGCTCCGAACATGGATACGCTGGTGTCGCTCGGTTCGGCGGCGTCCTTTATCTGGAGCGTCGTCGTGCTGTATCGCATGATCGCCGAGCCGCCGCATGCGCACGAGCTGCTGCACGGGCTCTATTTCGAATCCGCCGCCATGATCCTCGTGCTGATCACGGTCGGCAAGATTCTCGAGGCGCATTCAAAGGGCAAAACCACCGACGCGCTGAAGTCCTTGATGGACTTATCGCCCAAGACCGCCGTGATCGAGCGCGGGGGAGAGGAGCGCGAGGTGCCGGTCGACGAGGTGCAGAAGGGCGATATCTTCATCGTGCGCCCCGGCATGAGCATTCCGGTCGACGGCGTGGTGCTGGACGGTGAAAGCGCGGTAGACGAAAGCATGCTGACCGGAGAAAGCATCCCTGTCGAAAAGTCACCCGATGCGCACGTGTATTCCGCCACGATGAACACGAGCGGCTTTCTCCGCTGCCGCGCCACCCGCGTGGGCGAAGATACCACCCTCAGTCAGATCATCCGCACCGTCTATGACGCCTCCGCAACCAAAGCGCCCATCGCACGCGTCGCCGATAAGGTGTCCGGCGTTTTTGTGCCCGTCGTCATCGGGATCGCACTCGTCACGCTGGCGGTATGGCTGCTGGTCGGCAAAGAGTTCAGCTACGCGTTGGAACGCGCCATCTCGGTGCTGGTCATCAGTTGTCCGTGCGCATTAGGATTGGCGACGCCTGTCAGTATCATGGTCGGCAACGGCGTGGGCGCAAAGGCGGGCATCCTGTTCAGAAACGCCGAAAGTCTTGAGAACGCCGGCAAAACACAGATCGTCGCGCTGGATAAGACCGGCACCATCACACGGGGTGAGCCGTCCGTCACCGACGTGATCGCAGACGACGTTCCGACGCTATTGTCCGTCGCCTATGGACTAGAGTCAAAAAGCAGTCACCCGCTGGCTAAGGCGATCACCGCCTATTGCGGCGCTCAGAGTATCACCCCCGCAGACTGCGAGAGCTTCCAAAACCGCTCCGGCAGCGGTATCGAGGGCGTTATCGGCGGCAAGTCCGTCCATGCAGGCTCAGTCAAATATATCCGCACGATTGCGGATATCTCTGCAGAGATACAGGCGCGGATCACCGCTCTGTCCGATCAGGGCAAGACCCCGATGCTGTTCGCTTGTGACGGCAAGCTCCTCGGCATGATCGCTGTCGCCGACGCTGTCAAGGACGACAGTAAACAGGCGATCGCAGAGCTGCACGAAATGGGAGTCAGGGTCGTTATGCTTACCGGTGACAACCGCCGTACCGCAGAAGCCATCGGCAGCGAAGTAGGCGTTGACCGGGTATACGCAGGCGTTCTGCCGACCGAAAAGGGCGAGATTATCGCCGATTTGAAATCCTTCGGAAAGACCGCCATGACGGGCGACGGCATCAACGACGCCCCTGCGCTGACCGCCGCCGATACCGGCATCGCGATCGGCTCGGGCGCGGATATCGCGGTCGAGAGCGCGGACGTCGTGCTGGTCGGAAGCCGCCTGAGCGAAGCGGTCGCCGCGATCAGGCTTTCGAAAGCCACCCTCCGCAATATCCACGAAAACCTGTTCTGGGCATTTATCTATAACGTCATCGGTATCCCGCTCGCAGCGGGCGTATGGATCCCGATATTCGGCTGGACGCTGAACCCGATGTTCGGCGCCGCCGCGATGAGCCTCAGTTCATTTTGCGTCGTGACAAACGCGCTGCGGTTGAACCTGTTCGACCCGCACAAGCGCAGAAAATATAAAAACACTCCGGTGGAGTTACCCGCCGAAGCCGAAGAAAAAGGAGAAGAGAAAATGATCAAAACCGTTGTCAAAGTCGAGGGCATGATGTGCCCGATGTGCGAGAAGCATACCGTTGAAGCCTTAACCAAAGCGTTCGGAGATACGATCGACTCCGCCGTCGCCTCCCACGAGGCAAAGAACGTCGTGATCCAGTCCGCCGAGCCGATCGATTACGAAAAAGTCGCCGCAGTGATCGCAGAAGCAGGGTATACTCCTATGGGCGTAGAAAAGTGAGATATTAGATATTAGGAATTAGGAATTAGAAATTAGGAATTAATTCCCTTTGCAAAGCAAATAAAGAATCAGAGGTACTGATCCACGTTTAGGTCAGTACCTCTTTTGTTATACTATGCAAAGGTGAGTCGGAGTTAACTCCTCACTCCTCACTCCTAACTCCTAACTTTTTTATCCATTCTTCCGGCAATTGTGCGATGATGATCGCGACAAGCATCACGCCGCATCCGATCAGCTCCGCCGTTTTCGGGACGACCCCCATAAAGATCACGCCGCCGACGGTTGCGAACACGCTTTCCATGCTCATGAGGATCGAGGCGAGGGTCGGGCTTTCGGCATATTTTTGCCCGATGATCTGCAGGGTGTAGCCGCCCGCGCTGGACAACAGCGCCAGATACAGCAGCGGCTGCCACGCGTTCAGCACTGCCGCGGGTTCGGGACGCTCGAAGATCAGCATCAGGATTGCCGACAGCACGCCGGTGACAAAAAACTGTATGGCGCTGAGCTTGACGCCGTCCACCTCGCCGATGTACCGGTCGATGCACAGAATCTGCAGGGCAAAGCTCATGCCGCAGATCAGCACCACGATATCGCCCGTATACAGCCCCTCAAAGCCGTCAGACAGACACAAGAGGTACAGCCCGACGATCGCGATCGCCACCCCGATCAGCACAAAGAGACCGGGCTTTTTGTGCATGAACAGCCCGAAGATCGGCACGAACAGGATGTACAGCGCGGTCAGAAAGCCGCTGTGTGCCTCGACAGGCGCTCCGTCGGGATACAGCGCGATCCCGAACTGTTGGAGGTTTACGGAGATACACAGCAGGATCCCGCAGAATATCCCCGCCTTGATCAGCTTTTTGCGGTCGGCGGGCGTTTTTTCGGCAAATCGTTTTCCGTTGATGCGGCGGGTGACATACGCCACCGGTATCAGCGCCGCCGATGCGATCAGCGACCGCACCGCGTTGACGGTGAACGGCGGCACCGTATCGCTCAGTGTGTTCTGCGCGACAAAGGCAAAGCCCCAGATGATCGCCGCCAGCAGCAGCAGCGCCGACGACAGCAGATTGTTCTTCTTCATAGCCTTCCTCATTTCCAAACTTATCTATCATATTAATGAAAAAACCGCCGTCTGTCAACTCAAATGTATCCGGTGGTCGGCGGGCGGATTCAGTCCCCATCGATCGGGTGATGACGGAATCCAACCGCAGTTCTTCGTTCAGATCTCTTATTTGAATTATCTCGATCTTCATTCGAGCTTTCTGCTTCCAACACAATTCACAAAATATTCGCATTATTATTCTATATTAGCGTTAAAAATGTCCATTCTTCATGCTATAATTACTATGAATGATTGCGTACTACGCGCATAGGAGGTTCACGATGAAAAAGTTTGTGATTATTTCCATTATTCTGCTGCTTATCGGCGGCGGGGCATTCGCCTATTCGCTGAAGCACTACATCGACGTCAAACACCCTCAGGAAGACACTTCCGACGAGGCGGACGCCGATACGACCGAGGACACGACCGACTCGCCCGAGGCAGCGACCGAGGCTGACGCGGGTACTTCCGGCGGCAGTCTTTCGGACAACGGCATTTTTTCCGCGAACTATGATAAGGCGAAGAAGGACGTTGAAGAGATGACCGACGAAGAGCTGGTCGGTCAGCTGATCGTGGGTATCAGCTCCGACGCCGATACCGCAAAAGAGGACGTCAAGACCTATTCGCTCGCCGGATTCCTCTTTGAGAGCGACGCATTCGCCTACAAGACCGACGAAGAGATCAAACAGAGCATCGTCGGCGTCAAGAAGGAGGCAAAGGTCGCGCCGATCATCGCCGCACAGGAGGAAGGCGGCGAAAAGACCACCGTCTCCGGCTCCGATACCTATCCCGATCATTCCTACGATTCGCCCCGCAATATTCTTGCGTCCGGCGGGCTGCAGGAGGTAGAGAAGACCGAGCTGGACAAGGCGACCTTCCTGCATGAGATCGGCTTCAACCTCAACCTCGCTCCGGTTGTGGATATGCCCGATTCCTCCGACCAAATCATGTACTCCCGCTCGCTGACCGACGATGAAAAGGTCGTCGGCGACTTTGCAAAATACTGCTCAAAGCAGGTGCAGGCAAAGGGACTTTCCGTCGCGCTCAAGCATTTCCCCGGCTACGGCACGATCCCCGATACCGCTGACGATGAAGCGCAGGCGAACGGTACTGCCATTGTCGACGACCGTAAGGCTGACGATATCCGCAACAAGGACTACTCGCCGTTCAAGCTCGGCGCATCGGAAGGCGCGCACTTCATCATGGTGTCGAACGTCGTCGTCAAGAACATCGACTCTGTCCATACCGCCGCGCTGTCATCCGCGATCCACAAAGAGCTGCGGGATATTGTCGGTTTCACCGGACTGATCATCACCGACGTTATCGACGATATGGATTATTCCGCCTATGCCGACGGAAAGGACGTCGCTGTCGCCGCAGTATTGGCGGGCAACGACCTGATTCTTTCGCGCAATTACAGCACCACCTACAACTCCATCCTTTCCGCTGTTCAGGACGGCACCATCAGCAAGGATCTGCTCCGGCAGATCTGCACCCGCATCATCGCGTATAAATACACTGCGGGTCTGATCAAATAATCCCAAGATTGACTGCGGGACGTCTAGACGTCGTCCCTTACAACGCATAAGAGGTGACTATATGAAAAAGATCTTATCCGTGATCCTGGCGCTCGCGCTGATCATCACCGCGGTTCCGATGACGATCGCCTTTGCCGACGGCGGCAGCGGTGTTTTTATCACGACCGGCGGGAAGACCTATCAGGTGCAGCAGGGCGATACCGTAACCTATGTCTACTATCTGAACATCGGCGAGAAGATGACCGCTGTCGACGGCACGCTGTCCTATAACGCCGATGCGCTTTCGATGACCGTTCCCGAGGATGAAGACGGCGAGCCGAATATCTACGGCATCTTCCCGATTCTGGACGGCGCGGCGGTCGTCAATAACAGCGACCCCGCAAATATCCACTACAACTTCTCAAATCCGATGGGCAAACCCTTCAATAAAGCAACCTCCATGCTGATCAAAGCGCAGTTTACGGTCACCGCTTCATCCGGCACATACAGCATCGACAATTCGCTCGTTACGCTGTCGGGTATCGGAGGCACAAAGTATATCGAAGGCGGCGCGGTCAACGTCGAACCGCAGCGGATGGAAAGCCTGCTTTTGGGACTGTCCCCATATGATCCCGACGCGACAGAACCCGCCACCGATCTGCCGACAGAACAGCCGACCGAGAAGCCGGTTGTAACGCCGACCGATCAGCCCACCGAACAGCCGACCTCTGCGACTCCCGGCGGGGAGGTCACACTGACTGCCGACGGCGTGAGCTATACCGTGCATCAGGGCGACGTGTTTGAATACGTCTACTGCCTCAATATCGGCGAAAAGCTCTGTGCTGTCGACGGCGATCTTTATTATTCCGAGGACGGCCTTCGACTGATCGTTCCTCTCGACGATGACGGCGAAGAGGATATCACCGGCATCTTCCCGAAGCTAAAGGGCGCCGCCGTAGTGAACGCCGATACCCCCGGCCGGGTCAAATATAACTACTCCAATGCGACGGGCAAAAAATTCGATTCCGACACATCCGAGCTGATCCGCGCGCGCTTTACCGTGACCGCCTCCTCCGGCGCGGTCAGTATCAGCAATACGCTGCTCTCGGTCGCCGGTCCAAACGAGGATATTTTCCTCAAAAACGGCGTTCAGCATAAGCCGTTGCTCTTTTCCGGCAGCACTCTGCCCGGACTGACCCCGATCGGCGGCGATCCGACGTCTTCCCCGACGACGCCGGCTACCGCAGCTCCGACCGAAGCGCCTACGGAAAAGCCGACTGCGTCGGCGACCGACGGCGCACAGACCTCTGACGGTATCTTTGTCGTCGCCGACGGCGTGACCTACAAGGTGCATAAGGGCGAGATCATCGAGTATGTTTACTATTTCAGCTTCACCCCCGACTCCGGCGAAAAGCTCTGCTCGCTATCCGGCGAATTCTTCTACGGCAAATCCGGACTGGAGATGATCATTCCCGAAAACGAAGACGATTACACGATCCAGATGATCTTCCCGCGCCTGAAAAGTACCATTGTGACCAACGAGCTCGAGCCGGGTTACATCAGGTACAATCACTCCAAGGTGGCAGGCACCAAGTATGACAAGGCGACCTATCTGTTGATCAAGGCGCAGTTCAAGGTCATCGCCGACGCGGGCACTTATGAGATCAAAAACCTTGTCCAGACTGTTGCCGGTCTGGATGAGAAGAAGTATATCTATAACGACGTGATCATCGAGGCGCCGGCAAGGAACGAGAGCGGCGGTCTGACCGGAAAGAATCCGTACGATCCCGACGCCCCCGAGCCTGATCCGACCGATCCTCCTACCGATCCGCCGACCGAAGCGCCTACGGAGAAACCTACCGAGAAGCCGACCGAAGCGCCCACGGTGAAACCCACCGAAAAGCCGACCGAGAAGCCCACGGTGAAACCCACCGATAAGCCGACCGAAGCGCCCACAGAGAAACCCACCGAGAAACCGACTCAGACACCTACGACGAAGCCTACCGAAAAGCCAACCGATCCTCCCACAGAGTCGCCGACAGAAAAGCCTCTCACCGGCGCATATGTCAAGGCGGACGGCGTGCTGTACAAGGTCAATAAGGGCGAAAAATTCAACTATGTCTATTACCTCAACCTCGGCGAAAACCTCTGTTCTCTCGACGGAGAGCTGTTCTATGACGCAAGCGGTCTTAAGCTGACGATCCCCTATGATGAGGAAGAGGAAACCGACGCGGTTTACCTGATCTTCCCGATCATCAAGGACGCGATGGTCATCAAGGATTCAGAGGGTGCGATCAAGTACAATTACTCAAACTCTACGGGCAAGGCATTTAAACGGGATACCTCCCGCCTGATCAAGGCAGAGTTTACGGTCACCGCCGACGAAGGCATTTTTGAGATCAATAACATCCTGCACGTTGTTGCGGGTCAGAACGAAAAGAAGTTTATTTTCAACGATGAGGTTCTCAATCCCATTCCGAAATCGGACAGCACCCTGCCCGATAAAGAGCCCTACGATCCCGATACCCCCGCTCCCGAGCGGAAGTACGGCGACGTAGACGGCGACGGCAGGATCACCATCGTCGACGTATCCTTTATCCAGCGCCATTTAGCGGGCATTATCCACTTTGACGCGACCCAGCTGAAATACGGCGATATAGACGGCGACGGAAAAGTTACCATCATCGACGGTACCTATATCCAGCGCTGGCTGGCGGGCATCCACAAGGATAACCCGATGGATCGCTTCGGCTATCCGAGCGAATAATCGAATAACGGCACATAACACAAAACGCTTCCGACGTCAAGCCGGAAGCGTTTTTATCTAATAGTCAATGAATAGCTTTAGCATATGTATCAGTAGAGAATGCCTCAGAGCAAGGCGGATGATGCAGGCAGGTCGGCGCCGACACGCATGTCCCGACGTACCGCAGGTGATTTACAGCCCGAATTTCTCTTCGAATTCACCCAGATCATTCGCACAGCTCACGGGAGCGCCGCAGTTGTTGATCGCGCTTTCGATGTCCTTCAGCCCGTTGCCGGTGACGATCGATACGATCGTCGCGGTAGGGTCGAGCTTACCCTCGCGGCTGAGCTTGATGAGGCCCGCTGTCGCGGTGACCCCCGCCGGTTCGCCGAACACGCCCGCGTTTTTTGCCAGATACCGCTGTGCGGCGCGGATCTCGTCGTCGGTGACATTGACGCATATGCCGTCGCTGTCAATGATGGCTTTGATCGCTTTGTCCGCGTTGCGCGGCACGCCCACGGCGATACTGTCGGCGTAGGTGTTTTCCTCCTGCGGCTGCCACGGCTTGCCGGTCGTCACCGCTGTGTTGATCGGACAGCAGCCCGCCGCCTGTACGCTGATGAGCCGCGGGATCTTGTCGGTCAGACCGACCATATACATATCATATAAGCCCTTGTACACGCCCGCGATGGTACAGCCGTCGCCGACAGACACCGCCACATAGTCAGGCGCTTTGAAGCCGAGCTGTTCGACGATCTCGTGCGCGACGGTTTTTTTGCCCTCGCTGAGATAGGGGTTGATCGCGGCGTTGCGGTTATACCAGCCGTATTTGTCGATCGCTTTTTTGCTCAGTTCAAAGGTTTCCTCGTAACTCCCGCGCACGGCGGTCAGGTTCGCGCCGAACATCATCAGCTGGGCGATCTTGCCCTTCGGCGCACGGTCGGGGACGAAGATGTAGGTTTTCAGCCCCGCTTTCGCCGCGTTGCCCGCAAGGGACGAAGCGGCGTTGCCCGTTGAGGAACAGGCGATCGTGCCGTAGCCCGCCTCGACCGCCTTGGTCACTGCCATCGCCGACGCGCGATCCTTGAGCGACGCCGTCGGATTCACGCCGTCGTCCTTGATGTACAGCGACCGGATCCCGAGATCGGCGGCAAGGTTGTCCGCCTTGTAAAGCGGCGATCCGCCGACGCGCAGTCCCTGCGGCACGGTGTCTTCTTCTATCGGCAGCAGCGCGCGGTAGCGCCACATCGTCGGATCGGGACAGTCCGCAAGGCTTTCCCGATGAAAGCTGGTTTTGATGAAGTCGTAGTCATACACGACGTCCAGAATCCCGCCGCACTCGCAGGTGGTGATATCGGGCGTTGCGGGATATTCGCGCCCGCAGCGGACGCATTTGCAATACTTTACATTTTTCATTTGAGAATACCGACTTCCTCATTGAAGGCTTCGATCAGCTCGTCGAGCTTCGCCGCTTCTTTGTGAACGGCGTCCCAGGTGTTCTCGGCGTCATACCAAAGGGCGTTCAGCTCGTCGACGTTGCGGCCCTGCTGTTCGACCCATGTGTAGTATTTCAGGTTATGGATGCGCTTGCGATCGGTGTAGCGCAGCTCAAGCAGGTTGTCGGTCTTGAGTCCGAGCATATGCAGGTTGTGGTCAAGCTCCGCCGCCTGTTCGGTGTACGCGCCGTACATGTCGTTCAGCTCGTTGACGCGGCTCTGATACATCACGGCGCTGTCGGTCAGAACGGTGCCGACGACGTCATGCTCGCCAAGCTCGTAATACTTTGCCATCTTGATGCAGCACAGGATGTTGGCGATGCCGCTGATGCCCAGCCAGCTCAGTGTTTCTACAAATTCGCTGTCCAGACCGAGGGTGTTGACGAGATACGCCTTGCCCGCTTCCGTGTTGAACAGGCGGAGCAATCTCTGGCTGTCCTCGTCGTCGATCGCGATCGCCATATCGGTGTTCTTGACGTTGTGGATCCACGGGATGTGTTTGTCGCCGATGCCCTCGATGCGGTGACCGCCGAAACCGTTGTCGAGGATGGTGGGGCACTGGAGCGCCTCGCCGACAGCGAGCTTGAGGTTCGGGTACTGCTCTTTGAGATAGTCGCCCGCGCTCATCGTGCCGGCAGAGCCGGAGGTGAAGCATGCGCCCGCAAAACGGTCGCCCTCGCCCTTGAGCGCTTCGAAGGTATCCGCCATCGCGTATCCCGTGACGTTGTAATGCCACAGCGGATTGCCCATTTCTTCGAACTGGTTGAAGATCATGACCTCGGGACGCTCTCTGAGCTCCCATGTCTTGTCAAAAATCTCCTTGACGTTGCTTTCGCATCCGGGGGTCGCGATGACCTCGCCCGCGATCTTTGAGAGCCACTCAAAGCGTTCGCGGCTCATCTCGGCAGGCAGGATGGCGATGCTGTCGCAGGACAGGAGTTTACTGTTGAACGCGCCGCCGCGGCAGTAGTTGCCGGTGGACGGCCAGACAGCCTTGTGATAGGTCGCGTCAAACTGACCTGTCACCAGTCGGGGAGCAAGGCATCCGAAAGACGCGCCGACCTTGTGGCAGCCTGTGGGGAACCACTTGCCGACCATCGCGAAGATCCGCGCCTTGACGCCTGTCAGCGCCGGAGGCAGCTCGATGTAATTCGGCACTTCGCGGAACAATCCGCCCGATTCCTTCGCCTCGTTCTTCCATGTGATGCGGAACAGGTTGACCGGATCGACGTCCCAAAGCCCCGTGTGACAGAGCTTGTCTTTGATCTCGTCGGGGATCAGCTCGGGATGCTGCATCTGTCTGATGGTCGGAATGACGATATTATTCTCCCGCGCCTTTTCGATATTGTGCTGTAAGCCTTCCTTGTTGATGGTAAAATCAATCATTGTCAGTTTCCTCCTGCTTGGAATCGATATAGGAATATAGTGTGAATTTTGAGATACCGAAGTATTTGGCGATCTTGTCGCCGGATTTGGTGATCAGCAGCGCACCCTTGGCGTTCAGAAAGCGGATCGCGCGCATTTTGTCATCCTTGTTCATCAGCGATACCGGCTTTCCGATCAGCTCGGTGGATTTCCACAGCAGTTCGTCCAGCAGCTCGCCGACATTCGGCGTGATCCGCTCGACCGTGCCGCCGGGTTCAAAGGGATTGACCAGCTCCGACAGCGCCGTTGACGCGACCGATAATGCGGTGATGTCATGGTTGACAGAAAAGATCGCGATCACTTTGCCGCTGTCGTCGCGGATGTAGGTCGTCGAGGATTTAAGGACCTTGCCGTCGGACGTTTTGGAAAAGTAGCCGATCCGGTCCTCGGCGGGAGTATCGCCCCTGAGCTGTTCAAGCACGACGCCGGATGCACCGTCGCCGACAGTTCTGCCTGTCACCTCGCCGTTTTCGATGTAGATGATCGAGTGCTCCGCGGCGTTGTCGTCGGTCAGATCATGTACCGCGACCTCACAGCTTTTGCCGTAGTGTGCCGCGATGGTATGCGCCAGTGAAAAAAGGGTGTTTTTCAGTTGTTCATTCAGCATAAGGTCACCTCACTGTTGGTTGGCGGTTACGCCTGATAAAACCATTGTAATACATCATTTTCAGATAATCAATCATTTTTTATGAAAACCAAAAATAATTTCAGAAAAATTGCAAAATCAAATTGACACGCCTGCTTAATCTTGTATAATAAAAGCTAGAACGAAGAGAAAAAATCAGAGGGCGGGTTTTACCCGCGTCCAATTGTAAAAGTCGTACTGTTTGAGGGGGATATTATGGATTATTCAGCGATTAAAAAAGCAGCAGAAAACTATGAGAAGGATATGACCGCGTTTCTCCGCGAGTTGATCGCGATCCCGAGCGAGAGCGCCGAAGAGGAGGGCGTTGCCGGGCGTATCGTCGCCGAGATGCAGAAACTGGGTTTTGACGAAGCCTTCACCGATCCTCAGGGCAACGTCCACGGCGTGATGGGCAGGGGCGAAAAGATCATCGCCTTTGACGGTCACATCGATACCGTCGGCTTAGGCGAGATGTCAAACTGGACGTTCGACCCTTACGAGGGCTACGAGACCGATACCGAGATCGGAGGCCGCGGCGCCTCCGACCAGACAGGCGGCGTGGTATCCGCTGTTTACGGCGCAAAGATCATGAAGGATCTCGGTCTGATCCCCGACGGCTACAAGGTGCTGGTCACCGGCACCGTTCAGGAGGAGGACTGCGACGGTTTGTGCTGGCAGTACATCCACAACGAGATGAATATCACCCCCGAGTTCGTCGTCATCACCGAGCCGACCGATAAGGGGATCTATCGCGGTCAGCGCGGACGCATGGAGATCCGCGTCGAGGTCAAGGGCGTTTCCTGCCACGGCTCTGCTCCCGAACGCGGCGATAACGCGATTTATAAGATGGCAGAGATCGTGCTCCAGATTAAAGAGCTCAACGACCGCCTGCATTACGATCCCTTCCTCGGCAAGGGCACCGTCACCGTGACCCAGCAGTTCTACACCTCGCCGTCCAGATGCGCCGTTGCCGACTTTGCGGCGATTTCGCTTGACCGCCGCCTGACCTTCGGCGAAACATGGCAGAGCGCGTTGGAAGAAGTCCGCAGTCTGCCTGCCGTCAAAAAGTACGGCGCAGAGGTCAGCATGTATACCTACGAGCGTCCGTCGTGGACAGGATTGGTCTATCCGACCGAATGTTACTTCCCGACATGGGTCATCCCCGAGGATCATCCCGCGACAAAGGCAATGGTCGCCGCCCACAAGGGCATGTACGGCGAGCCGCGCGTCGATAAGTGGACGTTCTCGACCAACGGCGTTTCGATCATGGGTCGCTACGGCATCCCGTGCATCGGCTTCGGACCGGGCGCCGAGGCACAGGCGCACGCTCCCAACGAAAAGACATGGAAAGAAGATCTGGTACGCTGCGCGGCAGTCTACGCCGCCGTACCGATGAATTATGCGGAGGGTAAATGATGTCAAAAACTAAAGAATTCGCCGAGAAGCTGAGATCGCTCGGCATTGAGAATATGTTTGAAAACGACTTTTTCCTGACATGGGACAAGACCGACGACGAGATCGCCGCCGTCTTTACCGTCGCGGACGCGCTCCGCGATCTCAGGGAACGCAACATCTCGACCAGGATCTTCGATTCGGGTCTCGGAATCTCCAACTTCCGCGACAATTCCACCCGCACCCGCTTTTCCTTTGCCTCCGCCTGCAATCTGCTGGGGCTGGAGGTGCAGGATCTGGATGAAGGAAAAAGCCAGATTGCCCACGGCGAGACCGTCCGCGAGACCGCGAACATGATCTCGTTCATGGCGGACGTGATCGGCATCCGCGACGATATGTATATCGGTAAGGGCCACGCTTATCAGAAAGCGGTCGCCGACGCGGTCAAGGAAGGTTACGAGGACGGCGTGCTTGAGCAGAAGCCGACACTGGTCAACCTCCAGTGCGATATCGACCATCCGACCCAGTGCATGGCGGATATCCTGCACGTGATCCACGAATTCGGCGGCGTTGAGAACCTCAAGGGTAAAAAGGTCGCCATGACATGGGCGTATTCGCCGAGCTACGGCAAGCCTCTCTCTGTTCCGCAAGGCGTGATCGGACTGTTCACCCGCTTCGGCATGGACGTTGTGCTTGCGCATCCCGACGGCTACGACGTTATGCCCGAGGTCGAAGAAGTCGCCAAAGCCAACGCCGCAAAGACCGGCGGCAGTTTCAAGAAAACCAACGATATGAAAGAGGCGTTCAAAGACGCGGATATCGTCTATCCCAAGAGCTGGGCGTCCTTCCACGCGATGGAAAAGCGCACAAAGCTCTACGGCGACGGTGATTTTGCCGGCATCGACGCGCTCGAGCAGGAGCTGTTAAAAGAGAACGCCACCCATAAGGATTGGGAATGCACCGAGGAAATGATGTCGCTGACGAAGGACGGCAAGGCGCTGTATCTGCATTGTCTGCCCGCCGATATCACCGACGTCAGCTGCAAAGAGGGCGAGGTCGCCGCAAGCGTATTCGATCGCTATCGCGTCCCGCTGTACAAACAGGCGTCGTTCAAGCCTTATATCATCGCCGCGATGATCTTCCTTGCAAAGGTGAAGGATCCCGCATCCGCCCTCGAAGAACTCGAAAAGCGCGGACAGGATCGGAAAGCGTTTTGAACGATCACAGATAACGGATAACAGATCATAGTGAAGGGCGGGCGCTGCCTGCACTCGATACCTGTATTTCAATATGAAACAAAAAATTGTCGTCGCCTTGGGCGGTAACGCCTTAGGCAAGAATCTCACAGAACAATTTGAGGCGGTCAAGGTGACCGCAAAGGCGATCGCCGACCTGATCGAAGCGGGCAATACCGTCATCATCACCCATGGCAACGGCCCTCAGGTGGGCAAGATCGACGCCGCGATGAATGCGCTGATCTTAGAAGATCCCACCGAGGAAAAGACGACGCTCTCGATGTGCGTCGCAATGAGCCAGGCGTATATCGGGTATGATATCCAGAACGCCCTGCGCAAGGAACTGACCCGCCGCGGGATGTACAAGCCTGTCGTCACGATCATCACACAGGTCGAAGTCAGCAACGACGATCCCGCGATGAAGCACCCGTCAAAGCCGATCGGCAAGTTCATGACCCGCGAGCAGGCGGAAAATCTCAAAGAGCGCTACGGCTACAGTATCGCCGAGGACGCGGGCAGAGGGTGGCGGCGCGTGGTTGCATCGCCGATGCCGCAGTATATCATCGAGATCGACGCGATCCGCGCTTCCTCAGAGGACGGATCGGTCGTCATCTGCTGCGGAGGCGGGGGCATCCCCGTGCGCCGCAAGGGTGAATTCCTCAAAGGCTGTGCCGCAGTGATCGACAAGGATTACTGTTCTGCGCTGCTGGCGGAGAACCTGAACGCCGATACCCTGCTGATTCTCACCGCCGTCGAAAAGGTCATGGTCAATTTTAACACCCCCGACGCCCGTGCGATCGACCGCATGACCGTCAAAGAAGCCGAGCGTTACATCGCCGATGGGCAGTTTGCCGCCGGCAGCATGCTCCCGAAGGTCAGCGCGGCTGTACGGTTTGTCAAAGGCGGCAGGGGCAGACGGGCGATCATCACCGATTTGAACAAGGCAAAAGACGCCCTTTCCGGCAAGACCGGCACTGTAATTAGGAATTAGAAATTAGAAATTAGGAATAATAATAGAAACGCTCACGGAGTACTCAGTTCCACCGTGAGCGTTTTTTACTGAACCATTTTATGTGTATTCATCTACGTATGAAAAACAATAATTCCTCATTCCTCATTCCTAATTCCTCATTAAAACAGCCTTTCCCCTCTCACATACTTCGCAACCAGGCCTTTCTGATCGCCGCCCAGCCAGACCGCGCGTTCGGCGCGCTGGCGGAGGTTCAGCTCCTGCGGATGGGGGAGGGCGCTGTCGTCGATGACGATCGCATCGAATTCGAATCCTCTCTCAAAGGAGCCCGCCTTGCCGAAGAATCGTCCGCCGCCCTTGGTCGCCATATACAGCGCCTCGGGAAAGCTCAGGGGCTTTTTTGTGCTGTCGATATGCCGCCAATACAGCCGGCTTAGCTGCATCGCTTCGACCATCGCGGTGAAGATGCTGACGCTCTGACCGCCCGCGATATCCGATCCCAGCCCGACCTTCAGCCCTTCAGTCAGGTATCGGCGGATCGGCGCGATCCCGGATGCGACGTTCATATTGGACGCGGGACAGTGGGCAATAAAGACCCCGCGCTCCTTCATTAGGGCGATCTCGTCGTCTGTCGACCAGACACAGTGCGCCATGACGGTGTTCGTATTGCTGCCGAACAGCCCGGCGCTGTCGTAGACCTCACCGTAAAAGCGGCTTTCGGGGCAAAGCTCTTTGACCCACTTTATCTCGTTCGGATTCTCGCTCAGGTGCGACTGGACGGGGATATCGTGCTGTTCGCTCAGCCAGCCGAGCTTTTGGAGCAGCTTGTCGGTGCAGGACGGCACGAACCGCGGAGTGACGATAGGGTAGGTGTTGCGGTATCTGCCGTCGACTTCGGCGAGGAACTCGACCGTCTCGCGGTAAGAGTCTTCTGTCGTCTCTGTCAGACTTTCGGGAGAGTTGCGGTCCATGTTGACCTTGCCGACATACGATACGATCCCGTTTTTTTCGAGCTTATCCATCAGCAGGACGGTCGATTCTCTGTGGATCGTGCCGAATACCGCCGCGCGGGTGGTAGCGCTGTATCTGAGCGCGTCGGCAAACATCGTATAGGCTTTTTCGGCGTATTCGCGGTCGCTGTACTTTGCTTCTTCTTTGAACGCGTAGTGCGTCAGCCAGTCGAGCAGCTCCATGTCCGCGCCCAGCCCCCGAAAGGCATATTGCGGAGCGTGGATATGCAGATCCACCATCCCGGGCATGACCAGCTTTCCCGTGAAATCATGCACGGGAAGATCCTTTGCGCTGTCCGGCAGCTCGACATACGGCAGCTCGATCACGCCGTCGCGCACGACGATATAGCCGTCATCGATGGCGACCATCTGTCTTTGATAGGGACAGAAAACGATATCTCCTTTGATCACAAAGCTGTTCATACGCTCACCTCACCGCCGCTCCGGCGTCTGTTTTTTCGCTGCTTTCATTATACAATACTCGTCCTATGAATGCAAGATTATCTACATTTTGCCGAAAAAGAATTAAGACTTTTGAGCAATTCGTACAAATATTCCCCTGATTTTCGGCGCGTTGTTAAAAAACGATAAAATAGCCGTAACATTCGATAACAATTTTGACATTATTTTCAATTGCGCATGGTTCACGGATTAGGTATAATGAAAATGTCAGTTTTCAGCTGATTCCGTTTTATCCATGAAAGAATTTTTAGGAGGAAATTATGAAGAGAATTATTGCAATGCTTCTTGTTGTAATGCTCGTATGCGGCGCTCTTGCAGCTTGCGGCGGCAGCAGCGACAAGAAGGACGACGACAAAAAGTTCAAAGCAGGCTTCATCATGCTGCATGATGAAAACTCAACCTATGACAAGAACTTCATCGATGCTGCTAAGAAGGCGTGCGAGAATCTTGGCGTCGAGTGCATTATCAAGACCGGTATCGACGAGTCTGATGCTTGCTACAAGGAAGCTGTTAACATGGTCGACGAAGGCTGCGGCTTTGTATTTGCCGATTCCTTCGGTCATGAAAACTTTATGATCCAGGCTGCTAAGGAGTATCCCGAGGTTCAGTTTGCTCACGCAACCGGTACCCAGGCTCATACCGCAGGCCTTGACAACTTCCACAATGCGTTTGCTTCTATCTACGAAGGCCGTTACCTCGCAGGCGTTGCTGCAGGTATGAAGCTCAACGAGATGATCGAGTCCGGCAAGATCAAGGCTGAAGAGGCTAAGATCGGTTATGTTGGCGCTTTCACCTATGCAGAGGTTATCTCCGGTTACACTTCTTTCTTCCTCGGCGCTCGCTCTATCTGCGAGTCTGCTACGATGGAAGTTACCTTCACCGGTTCCTGGTATGATCAGGACGCCGAGAAGGAAGCCGCTACTTCTCTGATCCAGAAGGGCTGCGTTCTGATTTCTCAGCACGCTGACTCCATGGGCGCTCCCACAGCTTGTGAGGACGCAGGTGTTCCCAATATCTCTTACAACGGCTCCACCAAGGACGCCGGTCCCAACACCTTTATCGTATCCTCCAAGATCGACTGGACTCCGTACTTCGAGTATGCCATCAAGGCTGCGATGGACGGCGAGAAGATCGACACCGACTGGACAGGCACCCTGAAGACCGGTTCTGTTGTTCTCTCCGAGATCAACGATACCGCTGCTGCAAAGGGCACCGCCGAAAAGATCGAAGAGGTCAAGGCGAAGCTCGAGTCCGGTGAGCTCCATGTTTACGATACCGCTACATTCACAGTAGAAGGCAAGGCGCTTGATGAGAAGTTTGCACCCGGCGAAGGCACCGACGCTAATTTCGATAAGAACACAAAGATCGTTTACGACGGTTACTTCCATGAGTCCGAGTATCGTTCGGCTCCGTACTTCGATGTTACCATCGACGGTATCACTCTGTTGAACACAAACTTCGGTTAATTTACCTGACAACTTAAGAGCCGGGCGGCATTGCGCCGCCCGGCTATCGTTGCTTATATTGAGAAATATGCTTGCGGGTTTTTGTCGCTGATTTGCGAAAAAGCATATTTTTGAGTATCAAGCAAATCAACTATTAACAGGAGGGTAACACGTGCAAAACATTCCTGCCATACGGTTTGAGAATATCACCAAGAGGTTCGGTAACAAGGTTGTCGCAAACAAACACGTCACGATGGATATCCAGAAGGGCGAGATCATGGCGCTGCTGGGTGAGAACGGTTCCGGCAAGACGACCCTGATGAATATGCTTTCGGGCATTTATCGTCAGGATGAGGGCGTCATCTATATCAACGGCGAAGAAGCGCATATCAATTCGCCGAGGGACGCCTATGATCTGGGCGTCGGCATGATCCACCAGCACTTCAAGCTTGTGGACGTATTCACTGCGATCGAAAATATTGCGCTGGGCATGGACAAAAAAGAGTCCGGCGGAACGAAGGAAATCACCGAGAAGGTGAAGGCGATCTGCGATAAATACGGCTTCGACGTCGATCCCAAGAAAAAGGTCTACAATATGACCGTCAGCGAAAAGCAGACGCTTGAGATCGTCAAGACGCTGTTCCGCGGCGCGAATATGCTGATCCTTGACGAGCCGACCGCGGTTTTGACGCCGCAGGAAACAGACAAGCTCTTTGCCGTTATGCGCAACATGAAGGCGGACGGCAAATCCATCATCATCATCACCCATAAACTCAACGAGGTGCTGGCGATCTCCGACCGCGTGGCGATCCTCCGCAAGGGCGAGTATATCGGCACGGTTCTGACTGCCGAGGCGAGCGTTCAGTCGCTGACCGATATGATGGTCGGCGAAAAGGTCGAACTGGACATCGAGCGACCCGATCTGGAGTATAAAGAGAAGAAATTGTCCGTCAGCCACCTGTCATGCCGTGATAAGTATGGCGTTACCGTGCTGGACGACGTCAGCTTTGACGCCTACGGCGGCGAGATCCTCGGTATCGCGGGCATTTCCGGCTCCGGTCAGAAGCAGCTCTTAGAAGCGATCGCGGGTCTGCAAAAAACCGAAAAAGGCAGTTCGATCATTTATTACGATAATTCCAACCACGTCGAGACCGAGCTGACCGGGCTTTCGGTCAGCGAGATCAAGAAGATGGGCGTGACCCTTGCTTTTGTTCCCGAGGACCGACTCGGCATGGGCTTGGTCGGCAGCATGGGAATGACCGGCAATATGATGCTCCGTTCCTATAAAATGGGCCACAGTCCTTTTACCGACCGCAATACGCCCCGCGACCTTGCGGTAAAGGTCAAGGATGAGCTGGAGGTCGTCACCCCCGGCATCGCGACCCCGGTTCGCAAGCTGTCGGGCGGTAATGTCCAGAAGGTGCTGGTCGGCCGCGAGATCGCGCTGGAACCGAGCGTGATGATGGCGGCATACGCTGTCCGCGGTCTGGATATCAATACATCCTATACCATCTACCGGCTGCTCAATGACCAAAAGAAGAAGGGTACCGCCGTCATCTATGTCGGCGAGGACCTGGACGTTCTGCTGGCGCTGTGCGACCGTATCCTCGTCCTGTGCGACGGCAAGGTCAACGGTATCGTTGACGGACGCACCGCCACCAAGGAGGAAGTCGGTCTGATGATGACGCACCTCGCCGACGATGCGTCCGCTGTCCCGCACGAGTCGGCACAGGAACAGTCTGACGCGTCCGTTCAGGATGCGCAGGCGGAAACGATACAGGAAACCAAAGAGGAGGGAGAGAAATGATCAGTATGTCCGTTCATACGTCTGAACAGCTTCAGAGAATCAGCTCGGAGGCTGAAATGGGCAATGGTCAGCGTCCCGGAAGCGGACAGAAAAAGTCCGGCCGCCGGAATCAGAAAGACCCTCTGTTTCATATTGTAAAGCGTACCGATATCCCGATGTGGAAATCGCTGCTGATTCGCGCGGGCGCGCTGATCGCGGCGCTTGTCGTCTGTGCGGTGATCATTGTGGTGATCACCGGCGAAGACCCCTTCGAGATGTATAAACATATGTTCAACGGCTCGTTCAAGACGCCGAAGAAATTCTGGGGCATGCTCCAGGAGATGGCGATCCTGCTGTGTATTTCGCTGGCGGTCACACCCGCCTTCAAGATGCGCTTCTGGAACATCGGCGCCGAAGGACAGGTGCTGATGGGCGGTTTGGGCGCGCTGATGGCGATGAAGCTTCTGGGCGACGACGGCCTGCGGCTTCCCAATGCTGTCGTACTCCCGATGACGATCATTACCGCGATCCTGTTCGGCGCGCTGTGGGCAGTTGTGCCCGCGATCTTCAAGGCGCAGTGGAATACCAACGAGACGCTGTTCACCTTGATGATGAACTATATCGCGATCCAGATCGTGCGGTATATCCAGATCGTCTGGTCCGGCGGCAGCACCGCCCTGAGACCGATCAACGGCACCGGATCCGATCCGAGCTACGCAGGATGGCTGAGGCTTCCTGCTCAGATCGATCCGTCCTTTACGGGCAGTGTGGTCGTACCGTCATCCAGCGGCTATCTGCTGAACATCCTGATCGTCGCGGCGCTGACGGTGATGGTTTTCCTCTATATGAGATACACAAAGCAGGGATATGAGCTTTCTGTTGTAGGCGAGAGCGAGAACACCGCGCGTTACGGCGGCATCAGCGTCAAGAAGGTCATCATCCGTACCATGCTGATTTCCGGCGTGCTGTGCGGAATCGCCGGACTGCTGATCGTAGCGGGTACCGACCATATCATCAACGACGGATCCGCCAAGGGCTACGGTTACACGGCGATCATCGTTTCGTGGCTGGCGAAGTTCAACCCCTTCTATATGGTGCTGACCACCTTCCTGGTCATTTTCCTGAAGCAGGGCGCAAGCGAACTGTCGACCCGTACCTCCGGCGTTATCACGGATGACTTCTCGAATATTCTGATCGCCATCATCATCCTGTTCATCATCGGATGCGAATTCTTCATCAACTATCAGATCAAGGTTCGCGCCCGTCAGCAAAAGAGCAAGGAGGCGGCAGAATCATGACGATTTTTATTGAGATCTTTCAGAGGGCGGTACTGACCGCTATCTCGCTGCTCTTCGGATGCACCGGTGAGATCATCACCGAAAAAAGCGGCAACCTGAATCTCGGTGTGCCCGGCGTCATGTGTGTCGGCGGCATCTCCGGCTTTTCGGGCGCTCTGATGTATGAATACTTCTGGGGCGGCGCCGATAATCCCAACGCCTTCCTCGCGATCGTGATCCCGCTGCTGTTCTGCCTGTTAGGCTCGCTGCTGATGGGTCTGATCTACAGCTTCCTGACCATCACGCTTCGCGCAAATCAAAACGTTACCGGTCTGTCGCTGACCATCTTCGGCTCCGGCGTATCAAACTTTTTGGGCGGCTTCCTTGTCAAGCAGGTCAGCCCCGGCGCCGAGACGGCAAATATCTCCGTCAAGGTGTCGACAAAGTATTATATGGCAAAGCTCCCGTTCTCCGACAGCCTGGGATGGTTCGGGGATATGTTCCTCAGCTACGGCTTTCTCGCTTACGTCGCGATCCTGATCGCGGTGCTTACAGCGCTGTTCATCCGCCGTACCCGACCCGGTCTGAACCTTCGCGCGGTAGGTGAGAACCCTGCGACCGCAGATGCGGCAGGCGTCAATGTCACCAAGTATAAGTATATTGCGACCTGTGTCGGCTGTATGATCTCCGGTCTGGGCGGTCTGTTCTATGTCATGAACAACTCCTCCGGCGTATGGGCAAACGACGTCGTCGAGCCTCTTGGATGGCTTGCGATCGCGCTGGTCATCTTCACCGTTTGGAAGCCGCATTTTGCAATTCCCGGTGCGATCATCTTCGGCGGACTGAGTGTCCTTCCGGAGCATCTGCCGAAGTTCGTCACGATCCCGATGGACGCAAAGCCGCTGATCAAGATGCTTCCCTATGCCGTTACGGTCATCGTCCTGATCTTCAACAGCCTGCGCAAAAAGCGCGAAACACAGCCGCCCGAGGCGCTGGGACTGTCGTACTTCAGAGAGGATCGATAACTTCGCTTTGCAATCATAAATCCTGATGTTGGGGAGGGGCATAGTCCCCTCCCTGAGTTCGTACTGATACAGATCCGCGGGAGGACGCAGACGCCTCCCCGACAATGAAAAAAGGAGAGCGCCATGGCTCTTTTGCTGCGCAACGTGCGCTGTATCGTGTCGTGCGACAAGCATGACAACATCTATGAAAAAGTGGATATCTTCTGCGAGGACGGCATGATCCGCGCGATCGGAAAGGATCTGGACGTCGGCGCGGAGCAGGTCATCAACTGTACCGAGCTGTTATGCTTTCCGGGACTTGTCAACACCCACCACCATTTTTACCAGCTTTTTTCGCGCAACCTGCCCGAAACACAGGGACTCAGGCTGTTTGACTGGCTGACGGTGCTCTATGATATCTGGAAGCACCTCGATCCGGAGGCGATCTACCTCAGCACCAAGTGCGCGCTTGCACTGCTGATGAAAAGCGGCTGTACCACCGCCTTCGATCACCACTATGTGTTCCCCGGCGAAAGCTCTGTCGGGATGCTGGAAGCCCAGTTCAGAGCCGCGGAGGAGCTGGGCGCACGGTTCTGTGCGTCGCGTGGTTCGATGAATCTCAGCAAAAAGGACGGCGGTCTGCCGCCGGACAGCGTGGTGCAGACGACCGAAAAGATCCTCAGAGACAGTATGGCGGCGGTGGAACGATTCCACGATCCGTCCGAGGGTTCGATGCGTCAGGTAGCGCTCGCGCCGTGTTCACCGTTTTCGGCGTCGCGCGATCTGTACCGCGAATCGGCAAAGCTCGCTCGATCGCTCGGAGTGCGCCTGCATACCCACCTCTGCGAGACAAAAGAGGAGCAATACTATACAACGACGGCGTTCAAGATGCGCCCGCTCGAATATATGCAGTCGATGGACTTTGTCGGCGAGGACGTCTGGTTCGCTCACGGCATCTGGTTCAACGACGACGAGCTGCGCGTCCTGCGCGATACCGGCACGGCGATCGCACACTGTCCCACCTCGAACATGAAGCTCGCCTCCGGCGCGGCGCGGATCCCCGATATGATGCAGCTGGGAATCCCGATCTCTCTCGGCGTGGACGGTTCGGCGTCCAACGACGGATCGAATATGATCGACGAGATGCGTCAGGCATACCTGCTGTCCCGCATCACCTACGGCAATCATGCGCCCGACGGTTACGACTGGCTGAAGATCGCGACCCTCGGCGGGGCGAAAACCCTCGGCAGGAACGATATCGGCTCGATCGAGGTCGGTAAATGCGCAGATATGTTCCTGATCGACAAACGTCGGCTGGATATCGTCGGCGCGGCGTACAGCCCAAAGACGATGCTCGCCTCGGTCGGACTCTCCGACAGCGTGGATTATACCATCGTAAACGGAAAGGTGACCGTCGAGGAAGGTCGCCTGAAAAACGAAGACGAGCCGGCGCTTTTTGAGAAAAGTCATCAAAAGATCAAAGAGTATCTCGGCGTTCAGTGATGATTCTATACGCATCCGGATTGCGGATGTGATCGATGAACCGAACCGGAATCATTTTTTGACAAACAGTAACGACCCCGTATCAACGAGGTCGTTTTCTTTATCATATATCGGTTTTACTGTACGCTGAACAGCAGCTCGCCGTAGCTCGGGTAGGGCCAGTATTTGGAGGCGGTACACATCTCCATCTCGTCGGCGGTCTCGCGCAGAGACTTCATCGCGGCAAAGATGTGATCGTAGGAATACTGTGCCAGCTCGCGGATGCTGTCGGCGTGCTCGACGGCGGCGTCGACTTCCTCCTCCAGCGCTTCGATGCGCTCGGAGAATTCGGTCAGCAGATCGCTGAGCTTTGTGACAAGCTTTAGTTCCGCGTCGACCCTGATATCGGGCGATACCGCGCGCTTGCGTTCGATGGTGGCGCAGGTCTTTCCGGTGAAGGCGGAGACCGAGGGCAGGATATCCTTCTTCGCCATGTCGAGCATGGTCAGCGCTTCGAGGTTGATGATCTTGATATAGTTTTCCTGCAGGATCTCCTGACGGGCTTTGACCTCGCGGCGCGAGAAGATGCGGTTGCGCTCAAACAGTTTGATGTTCTTTTCGTCGTCATAGTGCGAGAGCGCCTCGGGCGTGGATTTCAGGTTCAGCAGCCCGCGGCTTTCAGCCTCCTTGATCCAGCCGTCGGTGTAGCCGTCGCCGTTGAAGATGATGCGGCGGTGTTCCTTGAGCGTTCTGCGGATCAGCTTGCGGCAGGCGGTGTCAAAGTCAGCGGCGCCTTCCAGCTCGTCGGCGAACTGTGCGAGGGCGTCCGCAACGATGGTGTTGACCATGATATTCGGGCAGGAGATGTTCAGCGCCGAGCCGAGCGAGCGGAACTCGAATTTGTTGCCGGTGAAAGCAAACGGCGAGGTGCGGTTGCGGTCGGTGGTATCCTTTTTGATGACCGGCAGGCTTTCCGCGCCGGTTTCCATCATCACCTTGCCCTGACTCTCGTAGTCCTCAAGGTTGATGATCGCTTCGACGACCGCTTCCAGATCGTCGCCGAGGAACATCGAGATGATGAAGGGAGGCGCTTCGTCGCCGCCCATGCGGTGATCGTTTCCGGCTGTCGCGACCGAAAGGCGCAGCAGATCCTGATGCTCGTCGACCGCCTTGATGACCGCGGTGAGGAAGAGCAGGAATTGCAGGTTATCCTCGGGGCGCTTGCCGGGCTTGAACAGGTTTTCGCCGGTGTTGGTCGACAGCGACCAGTTATTATGCTTGCCGGAGCCGTTGACGCCCTTGAAGGGCTTTTCGTGCAGAAGACAGACCATGCCGTGCTTCATTGCGATGCGCTTCATCAGCTCCATGGTGATCTGGTTGTGGTCGGCGGCGATATTGACATTGGTGAAGATCGGCGCCAGCTCATGCTGGGCGGGGGCGACCTCGTTATGCTCGGTCTTGGCATAGACGCCCAGCTTCCACAGCTCTTCGTCCAGCTCGGACATAAAGTCCTTGACGCGCTTCTTGATCGCGCCGAAATAGTGATCGTCCAGCTGCTGACCCTTCGGCGAGCGTGCGCCGAACAGGGTGCGTCCGGTATATTTCAGGTCTTTTCTGCGGTCGTACAGATCCTTGTCGATCAAAAAGTATTCCTGCTCGGGACCGACGGTGACGTCGACGCGGGTGACGTCGGTCTTGCCGAAAAGATGCAGGATGCGCAGCGCCTCGTGGTTGATACGATCCATCGAGCGCAGCAGGGGCGTTTTTTTGTCCAGCACATCGCCGGTATAGGACATGAACGCGGTCGGAATACACAGGGTGTTATCCTTGACAAAGGCGTAGGAGGTCGGATCCCAGGTCGTATAGCCGCGCGCTTCAAACGTTGCGCGGATGCCGCCGTTCGGGAACGAAGACGCGTCCGGCTCGCCCTTGATCAGCTCTTTGCCGGAGAATTCCATGATCACGCGGCCGTCGCCCGCAGGGGTGAGAAAGCTGTCGTGCTTTTCTGCGGTGATACCGGTCATCGGCTGGAACCAGTGGGTATAGTGGGTACAGCCCTGCTCGATCGCCCAGTCCTTCATCGCGTCGGCAACGATATTCGCGACGGTAACGTCCAGCGGCGTACCGTTCTCGATGCTGGCGCGGAACGCAAGATACGCGTCCTCGGGCAGACGCTGACGCATTTTTTCGTCGTTAAAGACGTTTTTTGCAAATAACTCGGGTACTTTTGACATAAGTGATCCCCCTGAAAAAACTAATCATTCATTCTAAAAGTATATTACGATAACAGTTTATTGTCAAGAAATTGTTCGTATGACAGAGGCGTGTTTATTGACAAGGTTTTTCATTGACGGTATAATGGAGGGCGAAAGAAAACAGACGCCGGGCGATCGGTGATCATCCCGGCAGGCTAGGTGATACGATGAAACTGAGATTTACAAAAATGCACGGCATCGGCAACGATTATATCTATTTCAGCACATTTGACCAGACGATCGAAGACCCGGAGGCGCTCTCGAAAAAGCTGTCCGACAGACGGTTCGGTATCGGCGGCGACGGAATCATCCTCGTCTGTCCGAGCGAGATTGCCGACGCAAAGATGCGGATCTTCAACGAAGACGGCAGCGAGGCGAAGATGTGCGGCAACGGTATCCGCTGTGTGGCGAAATTCGTCTATGATAAAGGCGTCGTCCCCGCTGACAAAACCACCGTTGCGATCGACACCCTCAGCGGCGTCAAGACCATCGACCTGACCGTTGAGAACGGCAGGGCGGTATCGGCAAAGGTGGACATGGGCGCTGCGATCCTCAAGCCCGCCGATATCCCGATGGATGCTGCGGGGGACATCGTTGTGAATCAGCCGCTCACCGTCGACGGCAGCGTCTATATGGTGACCGCCGTCAGCATGGGCAACCCGCACTGTGTGACCTTTGTCGACGACGTCGACAGCCTCGATCTCGCGAAGATCGGGCCGGGATTCGAGAACCATCCCGCATTCCCCGACCGTGTGAATACGGAATTTGTCAAGGTCATCGACGATCATACCCTCAGGATGCGTGTTTGGGAGCGCGGCTCGGGCGAGACATGGGCGTGCGGTACAGGCGCGTGCGCGACCGTTGTGGCGGCGTGTCTGAACGGCTTCTGCAAGAAGGGCGAGGATATCACCGTCCATCTGCGCGGCGGCGACCTGGTCATCCGCTATACTGACGAGACCGTGGTCATGACCGGACCTGCTCAGACCGTGTTTGAGGGAGAAGTCGAAATCTGATAACGGACAATAACGGATACCGGCGGGAGGCAAGGTTTGCTGTCCCGCCTGATATTATGCCTAAAATCATTTCCGCAATCGCCGTTTCGTCCGTCAAGATGGCGAAATCGCACACGAGCGCTTGACTTTATCGTGATAAAGTGATAACATAACAGAGCAATCACAAAGCAGACTATTTGGAGGAAACCATGAAAAACCTCAGATCCGAATCCGTTGACAGGCTGTTTGACACGATCCTTGCCTTGAGGGACAGGGACGAGTGCAGCGCCTTTTTTGACGATATCTGCACCATCAAAGAGATTACCGACATGGCGCAGCGGCTGGACACCGCCTATCTGATCGACGAGGGAATCAGCTACCAGAAGATCTCCGAGCGCATCGGCGTATCCACCGCCACCATCAGCCGCGTCAGCCGCTGTCTGAACTACGGTGCAGGCGGCTACCGCACGATGATCGACCGTTCAAAGGAGGGTAAGGAATGAACATCTCCGACAGTGTCCTGAGCGTCACCGAACGCCTGACATTCACCCTGCGCGATCTGTACAGCCGCAGCGGGTATCAGCCCTACCGCATGAGCAAATTTGAGGACTACGACCTGTACAGCCGCAACAAGGACTTTCTGATCTCCGACCGTGTCATCACCTTTACCGACAACGGCGGCAAGCTGAAGGCGCTGAAGCCGGACGTCACCCTCTCGATCATCAAGAACCATACCGACGGTCAGACGATGAAGCTCTATTATAATGAAAATGTCTACCGTGTTTCGAAGGGAACCGATAATTTCAAAGAGATCATGCAGGCGGGCGTCGAGTGTATCGGCGCAGTCGGCAGCCGCGAGGTCGCCGAGTGTCTGTACCTTGCCGCACAGAGTCTGAGCCTCATCGGCGGCAGCTTTGTGCTGGACGTATCGAGCCTCGATATCCTGAACGCCGCCTTGACGCATATCACCGACAGCCGTTCTCTGCAGGACGAGCTGGTCAAATGCGTCAGCGAGAAGAATACGCACGGCGTCCTTTCACTCTGCCGCGACAACGGCGTCGACGAAAGCCTCTGTGAGCCGCTGATCGCTTTGATCTCGATGACAGGCAGCCCCGAAAAGGTACGTCCGCAGATCAAAGACCTCTGCGCAGCGCTTGGCTGTGAGGACGCATACGAGGAGCTTTTCGAGGCGGTATCGCTTTTCGCAGACAGCGAACTGAAGCACAACATTTGTATCGACTTTTCGGTCGTCAGCGACCGCAGCTACTATAACGGCGTGATCTTCAAGGGCTTCTTAAGCGGCGTGCCGGACAGCGTGCTTTCCGGCGGACGCTATGACAAGCTGATGTGCCGCATGAAGCGCAGATCGAACGCCGTCGGATTTGCCGTCTATCTGGACGCGCTGGAACGCGTCGACGTCATCGACGACGTCCCGCAGGACGGGATGCTGAACATCGCGCTGCCCAAGGGCAGACTGGGCGAAAAGGTCTACAGCATGTTCGAGAAGGCGGGCTTTGACTGTCCGTCCATCCGCGAAGAAAGCCGCAAGCTGATCTTTGAGAACCCCGCGGCAGGCGTGCGGTATTTCTGGGTCAAGCCGTCCGACGTGGCGATCTATGTCGAGCGCGGCGCGGCTGATATCGGCGTTGCGGGCAAGGATATCCTGCTTGAGTACGAGCCGGAGATCTACGAGCTGCTCGACCTCGACATCGGCAAATGCCGGATGGCAGTCGCCGCGCCCAAGGGCTTTGTCGACGACAGCAGCCGCACCCTCAGGGTCGCGACCAAGTTCTCGAGGATCGCAGCGAACCACTATGCCTCCAAGGGCAGGGATATCGACATCGTCCACCTCAACGGTTCGATCGAGATCGCGCCGATCCTGGGCCTGACGGATGTGATCGTCGATATCGTCGAGACCGGCACCACCCTCAAGGAAAACGACCTTGAGGTCAAGGAAACCATCGTTCCGATCTCTGCGCGCCTGATCGCGAACAAAAGCAGCTACAAGTTCAAGCGCGCGCTGATTGACAGACTGGTACAGGAGTTATGATATGATCAAGATTCTGAAATACAACGAAGTAGATAACGCCGAAATATTCGCGCGCTTCGAGCCGACGTCGTCGGTAGAAGACGTCGTCGCGGACATTATCGCGAACGTGCGAGAGAACGGCGATCAGGCGCTACTGGAATACACCGAGCGTTTTGACAAAGCCGCGCTCAGCGATCTGCGGGTCAGCCGTGAAGAGATCGACGAGGCGGTCAATGCCGTCGATGCGGATTTTATCAGGATCCTCAACAGAGCGGCGGAAAACATCCGCAGATTCCATACTGCCCAAAAGCGCCAGAGCTTCATCATCAACGATATGGACGGCGTTCTGATGGGGCAGAAGATCATCCCCGTCGACCGTGCGGGTCTGTATGTGCCGGGCGGCACGGCGGCTTATCCCTCGACCGTCCTGATGGACGCGATCCCGGCAAAGATCGCCGGCGTTCCCGAGGTCGTCATGGTGACGCCTCCGTCATCCGACGGAAAGGTCAATCCCGCCATTCTTGCTGCGGCTTCGGTCGCAGGGGTGGACAAGATCTATAAGGTCGGCGGCGCTCAGGCGATCGCCGCACTTGCCTACGGAACGGAATCGATCCCGAAGGTCGACAAGATCGTCGGACCCGGCAACGCCTTTGTCGCAGAGGCAAAGAAGCAGGTGTTCGGACAGGTGTCCATCGACATGATCGCCGGACCTTCCGAGATCCTGATCGTCGCGGACGGCAAAACGAATCCAAAGCACGCCGCAGCCGATCTGTTATCGCAGGCGGAGCATGATAAAAACGCGTCCGCGGTGCTGGTCACCGACAGCGAAGCGCTGGCAAATGCCGTCAGCGAAGAACTCGAGCGTCAGATCCCCCTGCTGGACCGTGCAGAGATCGCCCGCGCATCCATCGACAACAACGGCAAGATCATCATCGCCGATACACTGGATATCGTCATCGATATCGCGAACGAGATCGCGCCCGAGCATCTGGAGCTGTGCGTCGACAATCCCTTTGATTACCTCGACAAGATCCGTCACGCCGGCTCGATCTTCATGGGCCGCAACTGCCCCGAAGCCCTCGGAGATTACCTGGCAGGTCCCAATCACACCCTGCCGACCTCCGGTACGGCGAAGTTTTCCAGTCCTCTCTCTGTCGACGATTTCATCAAAAAGACCCAGTATACCTATTTTACCGCCGACGCGCTCAAGTCGGTCGCCCGTGACGTGGCGAAGTTCGCCGAAAAAGAAGGACTGACCGGTCACGCAAAGTCTGCGGTGATCCGTCTGGAGGAAGAGTGATGAGCCGCTTTTTCTCCGATAAATACAGGGCGCTGACGCCCTATACCCCGGGCGAACAGCCGAAGGACAGACAGTTCGTCAAGCTGAATACCAACGAAAGCCCCTACAAGCCCTCGCCGCTCGCGCGGGAATACGCGGCAAAGGCGGCTGAGGATCTGCAGCTCTACTGCGATATCGGCTGCACCGCCCTGACGGCAAAGCTCGCCGGTCTGTACGGCGTCGGCAGAGAGAACATCCTGTTCACCAACGGCTCGGACGAGGCGCTGAATTTCTGCTTCATGGCATTCTGCGACAGCGATCATCCCGCTGTGTTTCCCGATATCACCTACGGGTTCTATCCCGTGTTTGCCGCGCTGAACGGCATACCGTTCGAGGAGATCCCGCTGAACGCCGACTTCTCCGTCAACATCGGCGATTACTGCGGCGTACATAAAACCGTCTTTCTTGCGAATCCCAACGCCCCGACGGGCATCGCCCTGCCGCTGAGTGACGTCGAGCGGATCGTCAAAAGCAATCCCGACAGCATCGTCGTGGCGGACGAAGCCTATGTCGATTTCGGCGCTGAGAGTGCGGTATCGCTGATCGGCAAATACGACAACCTGATCGTCACCCAGACCTTTTCCAAGTCGCGCTCTCTGGCGGGCGGACGGCTCGGCATGGCGATCGGCGACGCGTCGCTGATCCGGGATCTGAACACCGTCAAGTTCTCTACGAATCCCTACAACGTCAACACCCTGACACAGGCGGCGGGACTGGGCGCATTGGAGGACGACGGGTATTTCAGACATAACTGCGCCGAAATCATCGCAAACCGCGCCTATCTGACCGCAGAGCTGAACAAGCTCGGCTTCATCACCACCGATTCATCCGCAAACTTCGTATTCGCAAAGCACCCCGGATTCGACGGCGAACAGCTGTATGTACAGCTCAAAGAACGCGGCGTGCTGATCCGCCACTTCACGCTCGACCGCATCCGCGATTTCAACCGCATCACCGTCGGCACGCGTGAACAGCTGGAGATCCTGCTGAACAACATCAAGGAAATTTTGGAGGTATCATCATGAGGACCGCTGAAATCAACCGAAAAACCAACGAGACCGACATCCGCCTGCGCCTCAGCCTTGACGGTACGGGCAAAAGCAGCATCCAAAGCGGCGTCGGCTTTCTCGACCATATGCTCACCCTGTTTGCCCGCCACGGCAGGTTCGATCTGGAGCTTGTCTGTAACGGTGACACCTACGTCGACGATCACCACAGTGTAGAGGATATCGGCATCGCGCTGGGACAGGCGTTCAGTCAGGCGCTGGGCGACAAGCGCGGCATCATCCGATACGGCAGCTTTATCCTGCCGATGGACGAAAGCCTGATCCTGACCGCGGTGGACATCTCGGGCAGACCGTACCTCAACTACGACCTGCATATCCCGACACAGAAGGTCGGTTCATTTGACACCGAGCTGACCGAAGAATTCTTCCTCGGCTTCATCCGCAACGCGAACCTTACCCTGCACATCAAACAGCTGGAGGGTAAGAACAGCCACCACATCATCGAGGGTGCGTTCAAGTCCTTCGGGCGCTCGATGAAGCAGGCGGTCGCGGTAGATGAGGCGTTCAGGGACGAGATCCCCTCGACCAAGGGGGTGCTGTGATGATCGCGATCATCGACTACGGCGTGGGCAATCTGTTCTCGCTGAAAAGCTCGTTTGCCGCCATCGGACAGGAGGCGGTCGTAACAAGCGACCCCGAGGTCATCCATGCCGCCGACAGGCTGATCCTGCCGGGAGTCGGCGCATTCGGCGACGCCGCACAAAAGCTGCGCGAGTCCGGTATGGCTCAGGTCATCAAAACAGAAACCGCCGCAGGCAAACCCCTCATGGGCATCTGTCTGGGCATGCAGCTGCTCTTTGACAAAAGCTATGAGTACGGCGAGCACGAGGGACTGGGACTGATCCGCGGAGAGATCCGCCCGATCAGCGAGGTCATCGATGACGGATTAAAGATCCCGCACATCGGATGGAACGCCCTGATCTTCAAAAAGCCCTCAAAGCTGTTCAAATATATCCGCGAGGGCGACTGTGTGTATTTTGTCCATTCCTTCTACGCCGCCGATTGCGCGTCCGATACGACGGCGACCGCCGAGTACAGCGCCGAGCTGACCGCGTCGGTCGAGAACGGCAGCGTATACGGTTGCCAGTTCCACCCCGAGAAATCCGGCGACGTGGGCTTGAATATCCTCAGAGCTTTCTGTGAGATATAAGAATAGTTAGGAATTAGGAGTGATGGATTTACAATACAAGTGCAACAGTAGAAAATAAATAGACTCATTAAGCAAACCCGAGTATAATGGAGTTA
>CADBOO010000136.1 GCA_902796225.1 uncultured Ruminococcus sp. | reverse complement strand
TGGAGCAGAGATCAAAACGTTTTGAACTATGCGAAAATGGAGTGTAGGGGCGGAACGGCAGTTTCGCCCATCACGCCCCTATGTTTCTCCTTTCACTGTTCACCCGGATAGAATTAGTTCTAATCTGTACCTATCGCTTTGGATAAGCAGAGATTAATACTAATTGTTGGAGAATAATATGAAAAAAGATAAAACGGAAACCAATGCGCCGGTCAAGGAAGAAAAGTCCGGCGGAAGCAAAGTGAAAAAGGTATTGAAGATCGTCCTCAACACGATCATCAACATTTTGATCGTCGCCGTGCTGCTGATATCCCTTTTGGTTGCGATCATGGCGCTTTCTTCGAAAGAGACCGGCGTCTCCAAGCTGTTCGGCTATACGATCCAGACGATCCAGTCGAATTCGATGAAGGGCGGCTCTCCCGACGGTTATGAGGGCGGCGACTTTGAAGAAGGCGACCTCGTGATCGGCAAATCGACGGATTTTGCTGCGGACGCAGAGTATGAGGTCGGCGATATCATTACCTACCGCGGTTATGATTCCAATCAAGAAATGTTCCTGATGGCGCACCGTATCGTCGATAAGAAGATGGGACCTGTCGGCTACTATGTTTACCAGACATGGGGCGATAACAGAGAAATGTCAAAGGTACCCGATCAGCTTTCCGAGGATCAGTATTTGTCCGCCGGCGATATCGCGTCCGTCATCTATGATAAGGATTATCACGCGACCGTTATCAAAGGCGTCGGCGGTTTTATTGACAAACTGAAAACCGACAAGGCGTTTTTCTTCCTGATCATCCTGCTCCCGATGATTATATTCTTCATGTACGCGCTGATCCGCGTTATCCTGAGCGCAAGCAGCTATAAGAAGTCGCAGCTTAAGGAGATGAAGGAAGAGGCGGAGAAGAATAAGCAGGAGGCGATCGACGAGGCTGTTGCCGCCGCGCTCGCTGAAAGAGACGGAGCAGGTGAAGTTAAGACCGAGACCCCTGCCGAAATGACGCCCGAACAAATGGAAGAGTTCAAAAAGTTCCTCGCGTTCAAGGAGGCACAAAAAGCATCCTCTGTAGCAACGCCCGCCGAGGAAACTCCTGCTGAGGAAGCTCCCGCCGAGGAATAACCACCGATAGTCAGAAGATAGATTTGAGAAAAGGAGCTGTTTACCATTGAGTAAGAAAAAACCGAAAATCGAAGAGCCTTTCTCTCCGGAACAGCTCGCTAAACTCGAGAATAAGGGCGACAAAGACGTCCAGCTGCAGCGTCAGAAGGAAGGTCTTTTCCAGAGATATAACGCGAAGCGTGATGCTAAGGATATCGCAAAACAGGTCAAGTGGAAGCGCCGCGCAGGCGTTGCATTGGTCATTGCGCTGCTTGTGCTTTTGATTCTTTGGATTATTTCGTGGCTGCTGACCACCATCGGCGATCTTGTCATTTCGGTCGATTCCGGCGCAGCGAAAAAAGGTATTACCATCTCTGCGAATGAAGACGGTTCCGACGCTCAGACAAAGCTCTACGCCGATATGGCTGCCGACGTCACAAACATTACATACGACTGGCTGCCCGCCACCCTCGATATGGAGGCGTTCGGCTCTCATAACGGCAAAAACTACATGGCGTACACCTTCCAGCTGACCAACAACGGTAAAGAGACCATTGATTATGTGTCGACGCTGAAAGCGGTTCGCGCCGCAAAATCCGCCGATGACGCCTGCCGTATCATGGTTTACCGCAACGGCGAGCCCACTGTTTACGCAAAAGAAAACAGAACCGACGTCGACGGCAATCTGCCGGCGAAATCGGATGATCTGATGCCTTTCGAGAAGATCTTCAAGAAGGTCATCCCCGCGAATTACGAGGCTCCCTCTGAGGAGGATATCAAAAATGCTGCCGAGGAACCGCAGAACAAAGAGGCTGTAGAAGTCACCGACGAAGAGCTTGTCATCAATCAATGGGAAGATGATACAGTGGTCTTCAGCAACACCCGCGAGGGTATCGCTCCCGGCGAAACCGATAAGTACACCATCGTTATGTGGATCGAGGGCGAAGATCCCGAGTGCATCGACGATATCCGCAGCGGTTACGTCAAGCTCGAATGGTTCTTCTCCATCGCCGGCGAAGAAGTCTAATCGTTACATTCATAAATAATTGGGGGAGGGTGCTCCGATGATCACCCTCCGCCCTTACCAAATAAACCAGCACAAGGAGTAGAACACTATGGATACTGTCTTCAAATTTTTATTCGAGTTCTTAGGTCAGTTCTTCGGAGCAATTTG
>CADBOO010000135.1 GCA_902796225.1 uncultured Ruminococcus sp. | reverse complement strand
GAATATCGGCATCAACGCGCTCGGCGCGTATGTCCATACCAACAGGTTACAATTTGTTGAATTCTTCGGCAAGTTCTATACGGGCGGCGGAAGAGAATTCAAACCTTTTAAAATCAATACAAAGCATTATACAGTCAAGGAGGAAAACTAACATGCAAGAATTCTTTAACAACTCTGGTTTATTCTTCGCGCTTCTCGGCGCGGCTATCGCAACCTTAATGGCGGGCATCGGCTCGGCAATCGGCGTCGGCAAAGCGGGTGTTGCCGCTGCGGGCGTTCTGGCTGAGGAACCCTCGCTTTTCGGTAAGGTCCTGATCTTCCAGCTGCTTCCCGCGACTCAGGGCATCTACGGTCTGCTGGTAGGCTTTTTGATCCTCAGTAACGTCGGTCTCATCGGCGAGCCCAAGGACATCTCCGTCCTGCAGGGTATGCTGTATTTTGCTTCCGCACTGCCGATCGCGTTCGCTGGTCTCTGGTCTGCTGTATATCAGAGCAAGTGCGCAGTCGCCGGTATCAGCACTGTCGCTAAGAAGCCCGACCAGATGGGTAAGGCGATCATCCTGCCCGCAATGGTCGAGACCTACGCGATCCTTGCACTTCTGATCTCTATCCTTGCGATCTTCGGCATCGCCGCTATGTAATATATAAGGAGTACGACATGGCCGGAATCGACAAAATGATTCGGCAGATCGAAGATGATACCAAAATCGTTTGCGACGATATCATTGCGACAGCAAAGTCAAAAGCCGATCGTATATTGGCTGACGCCGAGGCAAAGGCAAACAAGATTACTGCCGACGGCAAAAAGAAAACGGCTTCGCATATCGCCGATATCGAAAAGCGCGGCGAATCATCGGCAGCTCTTGAAGAGCGAAAGGTCGCGCTGTATACCAAGCAGAGCATCATCAACGATATGCTGAACACAGGCATGGAAACTGCCAAAAACCTGCCTGATAACGAGTATTTTGAATTGATACTCGAAATGATCGGGAATAATTCTCAGCCGAAAGACGGCGTTATACTCTTCGGACAGAAGGATCTGGACCGTCTTCCCGGGAATTTCATCGATAAAATCAATTCTGTTTCCAAAGGAAAGCTCACGCTTTCCGATAAAGCCGCCGCGATCGACGCGGGATTCATTCTCAGCTACGGCGGTATTGAAGAGAACTGTTCTTTTGACGCGATCTTCATGAGCGAAGCGGATAATCTGTCCGACAGAGCAGGTAAACTGCTCTTTTGAGAAAGGAGTTATTATGCAGCAGGAGTACACTTATGCTGTCGCACGAATCAGATATCGTGAGAATAAGCTGCTGAATGATGCTGATCTGAATACACTCCTTTCGGCAAAAAACGCCGACGCCGTGATCCGTCAACTCAGGGACAAGGGCTGGGGCGATAATACCGGTACCGACGATCCGGATTCGCTGCTCAGACGGGAGAGAGAAAAGGTCTGGGAGTTCATCGACGAGATCGTGCCGGATAAATCGGTATTCGATTTTCTCCTGATCCCCAACGATTTCCATAATCTCAAAGTCGCGATCAAGTCGATCACCCGCGATATGAAGCCGGACGATATGCTGCTCCATAACGCTACGATCGATCCGATGACGATATACGACGCCGTCAGCAAGCGCGAATATGACAGTCTGCCCGATTTTTTGGCGGAGACTGCCAAGCAGGCGATGAGCGTGTTGCTGCAGACTTCTGACGGTCAGCTTTGTGATATCATTATCGACAAAGCGTGCATGGAATACGTCGAAAAGCTCGGCAAAGCGAGCAGCGAAGAGATCATCCGCCTGTACTGCGAGTTGTTTGTCGCATCGGCGGATATCAAGATCGCGATCCGTTCCGCGCACACAAAGAAGCGGCTCGACTTCATCCAGCGATCTCTCGCAGCCTGTGAGACGCTCGACGTCGACAGACTTGCTTCGGCAGCTTCGCTGAGCTATGAGGACGTCCTGAAATATCTCGAGACGACCCGTTACAGTTCAGCAATCCCTGCGATCCGCGTATCGATGTCTGCATTTGAAAAATGGTGCGACGACACGATCACCGAAGCAATGAAGCCTCAGAAGTGGGAGCCGTTTACGATCGGCCCGGTAGTCGCTTATCTGATCGCGCGTGAAAATGAGATCAAAGCGGTTCGGATGATCCTTTCGGCTAAGATCAACGGCTTATCTGACGACGTGATTAAAGAAAGATTGAGGATGATGTATGTCTAAGATTGCAGTCATTGGCGACAAAGAGAGTATTTACGGCTTTGCGGCGCTCGGGCTGGACACATATTTTATCAACTATCACGAAGACAACGTTCCTTTGTTTAAGAAACTGTGTCAGAGCCAGAGCTACAGCATTATTTATATCACGGAAGCAGCCGCTTCTCTGCTCGATAAAGAGATAGAAAAATACAAAGATCAGCCCGCGCCCGCGATCATTCTGATCCCCGGCGTGACCGGCAATACCGGCGACGGGCTTTCCGCTGTACGAAAGTCGGTCGAAAAGGCCGTCGGCAGCGATATATTCAACGAATGAAGAATTAAGAGTGAAGAATGAAGGGCAAAGGCGGGTGTACCCGCATCCGATCCCTGTTATTATAACGATTCACACTTCACGATGATAAAGGATTTGATATTTATGAGTACTGGTGTAATCAAAAAAGTAGCCGGACCGCTTGTTATCGCGGAAGGGATGCGCGAATGCAATATGTTCGACGTTGTCCACGTATCAAAGATGAATCTGGTCGGCGAAGTCATCGAAATGCACGGAGACCTCGCGTCGATCCAGGTATATGAGGAAACATCCGGCTTAGGTCCCGGCGAGCCTGTCGTATCGACCGGCAACCAATTGTCCGTTGAACTCGGCCCCGGACTGATCGAAAGCATCTATGACGGAATCCAGCGTCCTTTGGACGATATCATGAAAGTCAGCGGTAATAACCTCAGCCGCGGTATTTCCGTACCTGCTTTGAAGCGCGACAGGATCTGGCAGTTCAAGGCGACCGCCAAAGTCGGCGACAAGGTAGAAGGCGGCGATACCATCGGTACCGTTCAGGAAACCGAGATCGTCCTCCATAAGATCATGGTACCCGCAGGCGTCAGCGGAACCGTCAAGGATATCCGCAGCGGTGAGTTCACCGTCACAGATACCGTCGCGACCGTCGAGGACGAAAACGGCAATATCCATGAATTGACCCTGATGCAGAAATGGCCTGTCCGTATCGGCAGACCTTATAAGAAAAAACTATCTCCCGATATGCCGCTGATCACCGGTCAGCGCGTGATCGATACGCTGTTCCCGATCGCCAAAGGCGGCGTTGCATCCGTACCCGGACCGTTCGGTTCCGGCAAAACCGTAGTTCAGCACCAGCTTGCCAAGTGGGCAGAGGCGGACATCGTCGTCTACATCGGCTGCGGCGAGCGCGGCAACGAGATGACCGACGTTCTCAACGAGTTCCCTGAGCTGATCGATCCCAAGACTGGCCACAGCCTGATGGAGCGTACCGTGCTGATCGCCAACACCTCCGATATGCCCGTTGCGGCACGTGAGGCGTCTATCTACACCGGCATCACGATCGCCGAGTATTTCCGCGATATGGGCTATTCCGTCGCGCTGATGGCGGATTCCACCTCCCGTTGGGCGGAGGCGCTCCGCGAAATGTCCGGTCGTCTGGAAGAAATGCCCGGTGAAGAAGGGTATCCCGCGTATCTCGGCTCGCGCCTCGCACAGTTCTACGAGAGAGCCGGCCGCGTGATCACACTCGGAAGCAAGGATAAAGAAGGTTCGCTGTCCGTTATCGGCGCAGTATCGCCTCCCGGCGGCGACATCTCCGAGCCTGTATCTCAGGCGACCCTGAGAATCGTCAAGGTCTTCTGGGGACTGGATGCGGGACTTGCATACAAGCGTCATTTCCCTGCAGTCAACTGGCTGACCTCATATTCGCTGTATGTCGACACCATGGCGGATTGGTACAAGGAAAACGTTGCCGCCGACTGGATGGATCTGCGCGCGAGAATCATGCATTTGCTGCAAGAGGAAAGCGAACTCGAAGAGATCGTCAAGCTGGTCGGTATGGATGCGCTTTCAAAGACCGACAGGCTGAAACTTGAGGCAGCCCGTTCGATCCGTGAAGACTTCCTCCACCAGAATGCGTTCCATGAGACGGATACCTATTCGACGCTTAAAAAGCAGTACAAGATGATGAAACTTGTGCTCGCATACTTTGATAAGACTACCGCTGCTCTTGATAAGGGCGCGAATCTGAACGCGATGATCGATATGCCGATCCGCGAACGCATTGGCCGTTTCAAATATGTCAAGGAAGATGAGATCGATAAGAATTTCGATGATATTCTGTATAATCTCGACGTCGATATCGACGATATCATCAAGAAGGGGGATGAGTAAGAATGCCGAAGGAATACAGGACGATCCAGGAAGTTGCCGGCCCTCTGATGCTGGTCAAGGGCGTTTCCGACGTCAATTATAACGACCTCGGTGAGATCGAGCTCGCCTCCGGAGAGGTCAGACGCTGTAAGGTGTTGGAGATCAACGGCGAGGACGCGCTGGTTCAGCTGTTCGACTCCGCTGCCGGCATCAACCTTTCCAATTCTAAAGTACGTTTCCTCGGAAAATCGATGGAACTGGGTGTCAGCACCGATATGCTCTCCCGCGTATTCGACGGCATGGGCAAGCCCATCGATGGCGGCCCCGACATCCTGCCGGTCAAACGCATGGATATCAACGGCCTTCCGATGAACCCCTACGCCCGCAATTATCCACAGGAATTCATCCAGACCGGCGTATCGGCGATCGATGGTCTGAACACGCTGGTCAGAGGGCAGAAGCTCCCGATCTTCTCCGCATCCGGTCTGCCGCACGCACAGCTGGCGGCTCAGATCGCGCGTCAGGCGCGTGTACGCGGTACCGACGAGCAGTTCGCCGTCGTTTTTGCCGCGATGGGTATCACATTTGAAGAGTCCAACTACTTTATTGAGAGCTTCAAGGAGACCGGCGCGATCGACCGTACCGTCATGTTTGTCAATCTTGCGAACGACCCCGCGATCGAGCGTATCTCCACGCCTCGTATGGCGCTGACAGCGGCAGAGTATCTCGCGTTTGAGGCGGATATGCACGTTCTGGTTATTATGACAGATATTACCAACTACGCCGACGCACTCAGAGAAGTTTCCGCCGCGCGCAAGGAAGTCCCCGGCCGCCGCGGTTATCCCGGTTATATGTACACCGACCTGGCGACCCTCTATGAGAGAGCCGGTCGTCAGAAGGGCAAGACCGGTTCGATCACCCTGATCCCGATCCTGACTATGCCCGAGGACGACAAGACCCATCCGATCCCCGACCTGACAGGCTACATCACCGAGGGTCAGATCATCCTTTCGCGTGAGCTGTACCGCAAAAACATCGCTCCGCCCATCGACGTACTGCCGTCGCTGAGCCGACTCAAGGACAAGGGTATCGGCGAAGGTAAGACCCGTGCCGACCACGCGAACACCATGAACCAGCTGTTCTCGGCATATGCCCGCGGTAAAGACGCAAAGGAACTGATGGTCATTCTCGGCGAATCCGCGCTGACGGATATCGATAAGCTGTACGCGAAATTTGCCGATCGCTTTGAGAAGGAATATGTGTCGCAGGGCTACGAAAAGAACCGCTCGATCGAGGAGACACTCGACCTCGGCTGGGAGCTGCTCCGCATCCTGCCGAGATCCGAGCTGAAGCGTATCGACGACAAGTTCCTCGATATGTACTACGACAAAGGATAATGGATAATAGTATATAGATGATGGTTGATGGCGGGCGTTGCCCGTACCCGATTCCTAATTCCTAATTTCTCATTCCTAATTCCCAACTCCTAACTAAAAAAGGTGATACCATGGCAGTTAAACAGGTGAATCCCACCCGTATGGAGCTTTCGCGGCTCAAGAAAAAACTGAATACCGCGACCCGCGGACACAAGCTCCTGAAGGATAAGCGTGACGAGCTGATGCGTCGTTTTCTCGAGATGGTTCGCGAAAACCGCGCCCTCAGAGTAGAAGTCGAGGAAAAGATCCGGCAGGCGAATGCGAATTTCGTTCTGGCAAAATCTTCGATGAGCGAAGAAACCTTGAAGGTAGCCTTGCTTGCCCCGAAACAGGAGGTCTTCGTCAATACCTCGCACAAGAACGTCATGAGCGTAGATATCCCGGTGTTTGACTACACGACCCGCACACCTGATCCGAATGATATCTATTCCTACGGATACGCCTTCACGTCATCGGATCTGGATGACGCAGTCAAGTCGCTCGCCGATATTCTGCCTGATCTGATCAAGCTCGCGCAGATCGAAAAATCCTGTCAGCTGATGGCGGACGAGATCGAAAAGACACGCCGCCGCGTCAATGCACTGGAGCATGTGATGATCCCCGAAACACAAGAGCAGATCCGCTACATCACCCGTAAGCTGGATGAAAATGAGCGCAGTACCCAGACGCGACTGATGAAAGTCAAGGATATGATGCTCAAAGAAGCCCACGGCTATTAAGATTGTATCGCATAAAGGAGAACCGATCGTTAAGATCGGCTCTTTTTTTGTCTGAAAAAACGATGATGCGTTCATTATAGTTTTACAACTGCGTCACAGGATCTTTACAAAGTCTTTATGCCGCAGAAATATTTCTCTGTTATACTGCATATCATGAAGCAAGAGGTGATAGGATGTCTTGCCGATTTACAGAACTCAAGAAGAAGGAAGTGATCAATTTTTCCAACGGATGCAGACTGGGTTATGTCGATGATCTTGTTGTCGACACAAAGTGTGCAAAAGTGACAGCGTTGATCGCTTTCGGCAGACCGCGGCTGTTCGGCATTTTCGGACGCGGCGAAGAGTGTTTGATCCCATGGGAAAAAATCCGTTTGATAGGCGAAGACGCGATTTTAGTCGATAATTCAGTGCAAAAAATGCCAAAGAAAGCAAAAAATCGTCATAATTTTGTAACAATTTGTCACCATTTATTTTTGTGAGTCCTAGCAAATTGCACTACTGTTTATTGTTTATATTGTACATAATTTACTAAATATAATTCGAAATTAGAAAATAAAGGCGGTTTTGATGCTTTAAAAGAATCAAAATCAAAAAGTTACAAACTTGCAATTCTTGTAATTTTATGATTAAATAGGACACGAAATGAAACGCGGCTATGCCATAACTGCGTCAATTTCACTTTCGGATCACCGATAGATTACTATTAAAGGAGG
>CADBOO010000134.1 GCA_902796225.1 uncultured Ruminococcus sp. | reverse complement strand
GGCTCGGGCAGTACGGGATCGATCATCTTGCCGTCTGCGGCAAAGTTATAGGTACCGGGTACTACCAGACCGTTGGATTTTGTCTGACCGAACGCATAAGAGCAGTTCTTGACAGCCTTCTTCGAGCTGTTGATATAGTAGTAGTTGCCTTCGCCGTCGGTGACTACGCCTGCGTAGGTGGGATCGCCGTCGACATAGTAGCGGATCTCGCCGTCCTTATCGAATACAAGACCCTGCTTCGGGATCGGGGTCGCAATACCGTTGACATAGTTCTCTTCGTTGAAGATACCGGTGTAATCTACAAAGCCGGTCTCGTCGATCGCAGCGTCAACGCCGTTGATCTTGACTGTGCCATTGCCCTGAGATTCCTTACCGAGTACGAAGTAATAGAGCTTGCCGTCTACATCATAAACAACATTGTTGAGCATCTTAGCATCTGCGCCGAAGCGATAATCGCCGACAGGCAGCAAACCGTGGTTGAGATAGCAGTTTCTCTTGATATCGGCAACCAGCGCTTTCTGGTTTGCGGAAGCCGCATAGTAATAATCACCGTCGATCAGGTACATACCGTAACCGGTAACACCGTCGATGACATAATACTTGTGGCCGTTGTATTCAATGATGTCTGTACCGGTATACTGATCGATAAGCTTGCCGTCGTTATCAAAGTTGTACCAATAATGCTTATCCTCGGTACGGTCGTATACAGGGCTGAGACCTGTGAAAGCATAACCGCTGCGCGGGAAGCAATAGGTGTCGCCGTCGATCTCAACAAACTGCTCATAAATATAGTGATAGTAGTCGGGACCGTAGTAGTAACGTCTGCCGGAAGAAGTGACAGACCACTTGCCTTCAACGAGCTTACCGTTCTCTTCGAATTCATAGGTGACAACACCGTTATTGAGAGTAGCTACGGTAGTGTAGGTATCGGGATCGAAGTAGTACCAATCGTTATCGATCATCTGCCATCCGGAGTAGAGATTGCCGTTGACGCCGTAATAGTACTTGCCGCTGACTTTTTCAAGTCCGCTGATCGGATATACTTCGCCGCATGCGCAGACGAGCTTGCCGTTCTGAGCTGCATAGGTATGTCCGGTCGCGGGAACAGTAGTACCCCAGTCGACAACAGAGTTACACTCGTCGCAGAAGGTTCTGCCGGTGTAGCCGTCTTCGGTGCAGGTAGCGGGCTTATCTGCAACAGCGTGAGCTTCGTGCTTATGCCATCTGGTCTTTGAGCTCCAGTCGTCGCTGTCGAACAGAGCGATACCTGTAGAACCTGCAGATGTCAGACGGGTGTAGTAGACTTCGGTGTCGGTGACGATCTGGTCGCCGGAGAAGGTAGCGGTAGTGCCGTCGGTAAAGGTGACCTTACCGTAATCGACGTCGACCTTGATATCCATCGGCCAGAGGGTCTTAGTGGACCAGTAGTTGACAGCTGTCCATGTCTTGGCGCCGGTAGCCTCGGCGGTCTTATCGCCGTAGGTAAAGCTCTCGCACCACCATACGCGAACGGGCAGAGAAGCGATGACCGCCTCGCCGGTCTCGTTGTTTTCGCCGGTGCGCTCGAAGTGCAGGGTAGCTACGTGCTCGACCTCATCTACAGAGTAGGTGGCGGTAAAGCCGTCGGCAACCTCCAAGCCCTGGAGTTCCCAATCGTTGACGTTGTTCAGGTCAACAACCATATCGACAGACTGTACGGTCTGGATCTGATTTGCCTTAACGTCGAGATAGTACAGAGAACCGCACAGCGCCTTTTCGATAGAGGGATCATGCGGAACGAGAGTGATAGTGGACTTATCGGCGTTCGCGTCGATATTGATCTTGCGGACGACGCACGCCTGGTTGCCCATAGCGTCGCTCATGTAGAACTTGGCGGTATGAACGCCTGCCGCGAGCGTAACGTTATCGGTGTAGATAGTACCGCCGACATAGTTGCAGTTGACCTCGGTGCCGTCGACATATGCCTTGGCGGAAGCAGTGTTCAGACCGGTGTAGTTGGATTTTGTTGTATCCTCGGCAACAGCCGCGGTGAAGGATACGGTACCTGCGTTGATAGACGGGGTCTGGTATCTGGGCATTGCAACGGAGGTGCCGGCGATATCGTTGGCAACACAGTTAACAGCGCCGAATACGGGTTCTTCTCTGTCGTCTACGGCAGAGGAATAGTCGACGGTAACGTCGTCGATATAGAAGACAACGTCGGTGTTGATCGACTTGTCATAGGGCTTATTGAATACATACTGCAGATAGAACTGGAACATGGTAACATTAGTTCTGTTCTTGATGGTATCACCGGCAAATTTGGTCATATCGATCGTAACATACTGCCAGCCGGATTCTTCTACACAGGAGCCTGCAAAAGCGTTTGTTTCACTATCGGGCATGAAGGTAACGTTCTTGCCGTCAGGATCGGTGACGGTAGCACGGAAAGAAGGGTAAATACCTACAGCCTCTTCGGGAATGTAAACCCAGAAACCGATAGCGGTGCAGCCGGTGTGATTAAGCTCTTCGCCACGATAGAAGAAGTTGGTACCCTGAACGCCGCCCCAGTCCATGGTCTCGGAGAAGTCGACGTGCATAGCCTGCGCGTAGTTGCCGCTATGGACCTTACCGGTGGTGCTGTCTACCAGATAGGTGGAGCACTGGTTGTGGCAACCGTGCATATCTGCACAAGAGAACAGATCGGGGTTACCGTCCTCAAAGTCGAGTACGACCTCGGAGCCTTTGCCGAGGGACAGGTTTGCGGTAGCGGTGATCTGTGTACCGGCAAAGGTAGCGGTAACAGTCGCCTGCGTGACCTCGGACTGAGCGGGAGCGGTAAAGGTTGTGCCGTTGATGACGCCGATCGCATTATCGGACAGGCTGAACTGGATGTCGCCGTCCTTGAGCGCAACAGACTTTGCACCAACGAAAGCGTTAACGTTCAGATCGACGGACTTGCCGAACGGAACGGTGATGTTTTCCATCTCGAAAGCGATTCTCTCGGGAACGGTAACGGTGACGGTCGCTTCGCCGACGACCTTGCGGATATTGCTGATATCGAAAGTCCGTACAGCGCCTTGATCATCAAGATAGATGCCGGTCTTGCCGCTGAACTCAATATCACTGGTCTGAGCGCCGTTATCGTTATTGTTTATGACAAAATGAGTCGCGCCGTCGGGCAGGTTATAGATGTATCTCTTCTGACCGAAATCGTTGGTATCATATTCGGTCATGGCATCGCCGGGCCACGCAGCGGACAGAGTAGTCATTTCGCCGTCTTCGCTCTTCCAGCAATAGATTTTCACATCATTCCAGCCCTTGGCGTCGGAAAAGATAACGGTTCTGTCAGTGATAGCGGTATCGGGCATCGTAATCTGTGCAGCAACCTCGCCGGTCTTGCCGGTAGAGGTGAACAGACCGTTCTGATCGATGGTACCGTAGGAAGCGTCTGACAGCGCCCACTGAGCCTCAGCGGGGATTGCTACCTCAGCGCCGGTAAGGTCGGTACCGAGAGCGGAGAACTGTACGGTGCTGTTGGGGGTAACGATGTCATTCGCGGCGGTAACGTGAGCTACCTCGAACTCGCCGGAAGCGGGAGCCGAAGAGATAAACATAATACCGCTGGTGTTCGGTCTTTCAACACCCTCGGAAAGCGTGCCGTTGATCTTGAGATCTTCGCCGGGACGCTGGGACAGGAAGGTGGAAGAACCGCCGCCGTCACAGTTAACGGCATAGGTACAACCGAGGGACTTCATCGCCATCGCGAGCTCATAGGTGGACATACCTACGGAGAAGGGAGCCTGACGACCGTCGTTCATCAGCGTGACAACCGTACCGTCGGGCTTGATGCCGACAACGGAGCGGGAAGCTGCGTCTTCATGGTTCTCGCTCGGAATAACGTTGCCATCCTCAAGGATAAAGCCGCTGGAGGTGGGGATGACCTGCTCCTCATAACCGGTCAGCTGATCGGCAGAGGTGATAGTCTTCATCTCGACCTTTGCCATACCGTCAGGACGCTCGTCCTTATTGATGACCAGACAGGTCGGGAAGCCAACGCTGTGGTCAAACGCGGTAAAGCCGTCAACGACCATAACGCCCAGAGGTTCGTTGACTCTGGTAGGATCGCTGACATACTCAGCCGAATTGTACCAGCTCAGGCAGCAGTTCATGCCTGCGACAACATTGTAACCGAAGTTCTTTTCAATGTCCGCCGCATGCTTGCTCATGCCGGATACATCATACTTATCGGGAGTGATGTAGGTGTCCGGCTGCAGGTTGGTGTAACTGGTCATGACGGAAGCGTACGGATTGTTAAGGTCCGCTTCAACAACATGGAGCACCTGACGACGGCTGCCCAAAGCATTGTTGACAATGATCTCGGACTCCGTAATGCCGGGTGACAGATCCCAGTCCTGCTTGGAAACCACGGAATAGTAACTGTCAACGCTCTCATCGTACACGTTTGCCGCTGTCGCTGCTAAAGGCAGCAAAGCAACAACCATCAGTACGCTTAACAGCATCGCAATTACACGGATAGAGGTGTGTTTTTGCATTGTTTTCTCTCCTTATATAGATTTTTATTTTACCGATTTAAATCGGCCAAATACACGGTATATGGACGCTCAAGATCACACACGATATAGTCGTGATGACTCTTTTGCTTGTCTTTCGGCAGCTCGGCACGCCAGTCGCCGTACTTTTGAGTCAGGTATGCGTTATACCCGGCAGGAATGCGAACTTTTAACCCTTCAAAGACAGCCTCTGCTCCCTCTCCATACTGTTCTTTCGGAGCATACTCCTTATTTCCCTGCCAGTTGCCGTAATTGCACCAAAGCATTGATCTATCTGCGGATACGCTTCTGAGCAGCTTTTCCAGTTTCTGATTTGTCTTGTTGGTACGTTTATGAAAGCCCAGAATTCGTTCTGCCGCAATAAAACAGCGGGTGTGCAGCCTGACGTCGCTCTCGTAGGCACAGAGCTGCTGTAATTTGTATATTCGTTTTTTTAGTTCAAAGAGGCCCTTGCCTTTTTCGGGATACCCGTCGAGCGGAAAGATATCAATATAAACACCGTGATGGATCGGAAGATTTCTCGTTGATCGTTCGATAAACGTTGTGCGACTGTCCCTCAGCTTTGCGTATAAAAACGGTACCGCTTTATCGCTTTTGTAGCTTTGCAGGAACAAATGCTCCGGAAGCAGGTGAGGGGCTTTTCGTAAAAACACTTCGTAATCCTCGCGCTTCATTCCGACGTCGATATCGTCGTCCCAAGGAATGAACCCGCCGTATTTGACTGCGCCCAGACAGCTCCCGCATACCAAATAGTACGACAAGTCCAGCTTGTTACAGACGCTGATAAAACACGATAGAATATCCAGTTCTTTTTTTTGAATATCGTTCATTTCATGCTCTCATATAGATCGATATACTCGCTGAATTTCAGATTCTCATCAAAATTTGCAGCTCTGTTAAGACATGCTTGCAGTGAAAAGAGCCCGGTTTCACATGCACGGCGTATCTCAGCCGCCAACTCGTCGATATTGTTCTTTGTTACCACCGAGCCGCAGGTTTTATCGATGATTTCCGGACTTCCGCCTGTATCAAACGTTACGACCGGCGTTCCACAGGCAAGCGCCTCTATATTAACAGTAGGAAAAGTATCTTCTTCGGTAGGGTTGACAAAAACATCCGCATGGGAATAGTATGCCGCTAATTCGCTCTGGCTTTTTGTACGGCCGAGTGCAATGATCTCAGACGGCAATCGCTGCCGCATGGACTCATCGACTCCAATCAATACGATCCGGTAACGCTTGTCCAGCAACTTTGATAACCGAATAAAGGTATTGATCCCTTTCTTTTCGTTCCAGATATTGGAAACACCTAAAACCGTAAATCTATCGGGCACAAACGGCAGTTGTTCCGGCGGATCATCGGTCGGACGAAAAACCGAAAGATCTATTCCATTTTTTATGACAGTAACGGGTTGATCCTTTAGGAAAGATTTCTTTACTTGACGAAGCATCCATTCTGAAGGGGCGATTACAGTAAGATCTACACCTTCAAATATCTTCTTCTTTTTTTGATACAAAGCCTTACTGCGGTCAACAAGCCAGGTGTAATTCATTCTCTGCGGACATTCAGCGCAGGCACTTTCCCATTTTTTACAGCCGGCGCTTTCGTAATGCATACAATAACCGGTAAATGCCCAGCAATCATGAAAGGTCCACAACACCCGAATTCCATGCTGCTTGATCCATCGGAACAGAAGATCAAGCCTGCACGCATGCGTATGTATGTTATGCAGATGGATAATATCCGGTTTTAAGTCATCAAGTATGGTAATAAGGCGCAAGGTTGATGCCGATCCTTCAAAGCCCCAATTTCCAAGCAAACGAGAGCTAAACGCTCCTATTTTTATCTGCAAGTCATTGTTGTAGCGTATCGAGTTAGGCATATTGGAATAGCCGGAGCTATACAGAACATAATTCTCTATGCCTCTTTCTGTCAGCAGATTACTGACAGCTGCACATATTTTCCCTGTGCTTCCCGTCGAGCAGGTAGTATTGATTTGTACAATCTTCATGATACGTTCCAGAATGCCTGATAGGGGTATATGTGTAGCGAGCCGGGACCGCTGAATGCTGAAATAAAATAAAAAGCCGTGAAGAATACAAGCATTGCAAGGAGAGCAACTTCGGTAAGCTTCTTGTTTTTCAGCGACGTATAATCGATCACGCGCGTTATGGTAATCGGCACAAACAAAAGGAAATAGTAATTCATACGCATCACCAGCGTATCGACGCCCGAAAACACTTGAAGCATGCAGCATAAAATCAACAGATTTCTCAATCCCTTAGTTTCATCGTCCACTAAACTGTTATCGGGTATGACAAAGCTGAATACAAGAAAAATAACCAATAACAGAAGAATTGAAATAGCGTTGGTCAAGGTGATTTCGCGCGTTTCATATATTGACGAGAACAAATTGGAAAAAAAAGTAAAAAGCTGTGAACGGAATATAATACACAAGGGGATAAGCAGCGCTGATATAATCAGCATTTGATACCATTTGATACGTATATGATAGACAGGATACATCAATACGATGATAAACGCCGATTTATGAAAAAGAAACGCCGGAACAATCATCAGTAAAAACAGAATGAGCTTTTTCTTTTTTGTGAAATAGTACGCAGGAACAACAAACGCCATCGCTATAACCTGACGAATCGCTGAAAAATAAATGGAAAAAAGACCGATATTCAGAAAAATGACGATCGCCAAAAACATATGATTGTCAATATTATTACGGTATAAAAACCATATCGGTACCAACGAAGCAAGAGATGTGATAACCACCAGCCACTGAAAATCGCCGAAAACGAGATAAATCAGCTTTGAAAACGAGTAATAGCCAAATTCATCGTATTGAGTGAAGATGCGCTTCCAACTCTCCCTACCCGCAGTATTATACATCCAATAGTAGCTCGGCATATCCAAGCCGACATTCTGGGACCGAAACACTAACAGGAGAAGGAAAACCAGAAAAAAAGATGATATGATCGCCTTATTGGCATTAGTTCTTTTACGTGTGTATTCAAACACGGAAATGGCGCACGGAATACCGACCATCAAACAATAAGGCCACATATACTTCTCCTTCCAGCTGCCCGGTCACAGCTTGATTTTGCATACTATTTTGTCTTCATTTTTCTGAATAATTGGTAGTATACTCTTCTGATTACGGGACGAAACACGCCATATGCATAGAACAGCTTGATTTCTATCAACTGCTTTGCAGAAAAAAGCTTTTTTTGTTTTGCAGCGGTAATACAAAGCTTTACCGCTTCTTTATTGTTATACTTCGCATTATACTTTGTAAAATAATACAGCGTTTTCTCCCCGCGGGTACTGTTATCCAGTAAAACAGGCAGAACCTTTTCACACAGCTGAGTACTTTCCGTCTCAAATATCGCCTGTCCCCTCTGGGTTAGCTGTCCCTCATGAACACGGGACAACACGCCGTGATGGTCGTTGTAAAACAAACTGTAACCGTTAATGAACAGACGGATCCACATCAGCATATCCTGCACATAGCGCAGATCTTCGTCGAACAGTCCGCACTCTTCAAACGCCTCACGGGGAATCAGAAAGTTGCATCCGCCGTAGGAAGATGTGCTGAACATCTGACGCAGAGCAATCTCGGGGGAATTTGCTTCATTAACTTTAAGAAGCGGCATTCGACTGCCTGTTTTTATTAATTCAGAAGAGGAATTAACGGTATCCATAAAACAGAACGCCACACATTTCTTTTGTCTCTTCAAGTGATTTACCTGTCGTTCTATCTTTTCGGGCGTATACATATCGTCATGTGAAAGCCATGAAAAGTATGTACCCTTCATCTGCTTGATTCCGGCATTCAGCGCCGAAGATACACCGCCGTTTTCTTTTTCAATATATCTGATATTATCGCCATAGGATAAGGCGACCTCTCGTGTCGCTCCGTTATCGTTCGACCCATCGTTAACAACGATAATCTCCGTATTATGATAGGTCTGAGCAAGTGCAGAATCTATTGCTTCTTTTACGAAATTTGCACCGTTATAGACAGGTATCACAATGGATACCAACGGCTTTTTTTCATTATTTCCGGACATTTTTTCCGTTCTCTCCGTTTTTTCTACGCAAGGTCAAGCTGGTTAAGCGTCTGAGAAACTATAACGCGGCGGTCAAAAAGCCGCTCCATACGTTCTCTTCCTGCGCGCCCCATTGCTTTTCTCTGTTCATAAGACAGAGAAACGAATTTTCCCATCAATCTGTACAGATCGTCTGCATTCTGTTTATCACACAGAAAACCGCTAACGCTGTCCTCTACAGCTTCCAAGCATCCGTGAATATTGCTCGTGATGACCGGTCGACCCATCGCAGCGCATTCCAGATTCGTGTTGGCCATTCCTTCGTGCCATGAGGGTAATACAAAGCAATGCGACTGTTCGATAAACGGTCTTACGTCTTGTTGATGGCCGTAATATGTCAGCCAACCTTCGGCTGAGTATTTTTCTATAACGCTGTGATAATCCTCCTCACAGGAGCCCAGCATCCATAATTCACAGTTCTGTTTTTCCCGATAAAGCCGACGCATCGCTTCAAACAATTCGTCAACGCCTTTTTCTTTCATGATCCTGCCGATAAACAAAAACCTGACCGTGTCTTGTAAAGGATATTCAGCAAGTTCAAAGCGCGTCAAATCTACGCCTGCTCCGTTCAAGATAAATGAGGTGTTCGCAGGACAGATCCCATTATTCAAAAAGACCTCCCTGCACTCGGAATTTTCAAAAAATACCGTATGCGCAGTTTTGAGTGCGGCGCGGTACATTTTTACTACAAAACGCTTGAGGACGCCTTCGTTTTGAAAGGCTGTTCCCAAACCTGTGATATTCACGGCATAAGGAATCTTCATCCTTCTTGCTGTGATTCCGCCGTATATATTCGGTTTGATCGTATAGGTAATAACAAAATCCGGCTTTTCCTCTTTAAAAATACGCCGATATGATTTCAGCAAATTAATATCGGCAACAGGATTGGTGCTGCGCCGATCCATCGGCGTTTCTATCGCTTTCGTTCCCAAAGCTCTGATGTCGTTAACATTGTAATCAAACGGAGTGAGTACGGTCACATCGTGACCGGCACGAACCAATTCGCTTAGCAGTGTCTTTCTGAACAGGAACATCCCGTTTGAATCATTTCCGATAACAAGTATCTTCTTCCTCATCCAGAAGCTCCTCTTGTATTTTAATTACAACGCTGTCGTACATCATCATCACGAGTCCGTCGTCATAATTTCCGAAGCAGGGCGTGTTAACCGTATGCTTCACATTGTTCTCCATCATTTTGATGAAATCAATTCCAGCGCCGTAAGCGTGCAGATATGCACCGCCGAAACGGGGATTAATCTCAGACAAATAATACTGTCCGTTGCGATAGAAAAAGTCCATGTCGTTAGCTCCGTACAATTCCAAAGAATCCGCAACCTTTTTGATCAGTTCTACAAGTCTGTCATCATGGAAAGAGATTGTCTTATTAGCGCCGCCGATAGTAGTAGAGAGCTTTTTCTTAGCAAAAATACTGACCACTTCTCTACTGATCGCATCAACATAAACGTCGGCGTCAAGATCTGAACCGTCCATGTATTCCTGGATAATCAGCGACTGATCCGCTGCTGTAGCGGCTTTTAAATTGGAAATATCATCGATACGTCTTGCTCCGACGCTGCCGCTGCCGGTTCTTGGTTTGACAAATACAGGGAAAGAAATACTGCCGTTATGGAATTGTTCAAAAAACTCTTCCGGTGTACCGAAAGTTCGAACAGTGTTAATACCGTTCCTCACAAGATGCAGATACATTTTATACTTATCAAAGCACAGATGAGCAGTTGGCAAGTATGGTGTAAACACCGTAACGCCCATTTTCTCAAATACGCATCGATTTTCTGCAAGAATCTCAATCTCGGGATCGATCAGAGTGATCATTGCGTTGATGTTCTCTTTTTGACAAATCTCTGCAAGAGTATCGATATAGCGTTCGTCCGTGATCTTCGGAACAAGATAAGATTTATCAGCGTAATACAGTGCCGGCGCGTAAGGACTGATATCCGTAGCGATGATTCTGCTGCCTTTTGACAGAGACAGTCTGATATCCTTCAACAGTTCGTTTCTTCTTCCGGCGCTGCAAATCAATAGATTCATTTATTCTCAGCCTCTATTCGGGTGAACCCAAAAATTCTTCCATCGTCTCGCTGGAAGACGACGATATCCCTTCCTGTTTAATGAAAGATTTGAATATTGTTATAAAAATGATTCTAATGTCGCTTGCAAAGGTGATGTGTTCAACGTACTCAACATCCAGCTTGAACTTTTCTTCCCAGGAAATCGCATTCCTTCCGTTAACCTGTGCGAGCCCTGTCAACCCGGGGCGGACCTCATGGCGGCGTCGCTGTTCTTCATTGTATCGCGGAAGATATTTCACCAGCAGAGGTCTCGGTCCTACGATGCTCATATCTCCCTTGAGGATATTGAAAGCCTCGGGAAGCTCGTCTAGAGAAGTGTTTCTGAGAAATCTGCCAAACTTAGTCAGTCTTTTCCCATCCGGAAGCAAGTTTCCGTTCACATCTTTTTCATCCGTCATGGTTCGGAATTTATAAATACAAAATACTTTTTCGTCTTTTCCCGGACGTTCCTGTCGGAACAGCACCGGACTACCCAGCTTGATCCTGACAAGAAGCGCTACAAGCGCATACAGCCAACAGAAGACGATCAATGCAAGCAAAACACAAATCAAATCAAGCGGACGTTTTAAAAAACGCTCGTAAATACCATAGGGCTTATGTTTTTTCATATCTATTTGTTTACGATCAATCAAAACAGTCTTTGACAATTTCGATCACTGTATCCTGCGCCGCGGCATCCATTTTATTATCGCTCGGCAAGCACAGCCCGCGCTCGAAGATATCTTCGCAGACGCTTACGCCGTCCTCTGCTGTCACAACAGGATAGTCCGCATAAACCGGCTGCATATGCAGCGGCTTCCAGATGGGGCGGCTTTCGATATTCATCTGACCCAAACGTTCAAATATCTCTGTCGGGCAGGTCTTTCCGGTTTCCTTGTGATAGCTGACGGTTTTGTCTTTTCTGTTTTGCGGACACATCGCAGCTTTATCGATCAAAATGCAACTCATCCAATAATTCGGCTGGCTGGTACTCGAATGCGGGTTCATGGTAAGAGGCAGTTCGGCAAGCGCTTCTTTGTAGCGCGTATAAACCGCCTTCTTCTGCCGGATATGCTCATCCAAATACGGCAGCTGTCCCCGGACAATGCCTGCGATAATATTGCTGATGCGATAGTTGTAGCCGATCTCCTCGTGCTGATACCACGGCGTCGGCTCCTTTGCCTGTGTAGACAGCTTTCGGGCATGGCGCGCCGTAGCCTCGTCATCCGTCAAGAAGCATCCGCCGGTCGAACCGGTTATGATCTTATTGCCGTTAAAGCTGACGATATTATACATACCGAACGAGCCTGTCTGCCTTCCCATATATGTAGCGCCGAGCGATTCGGCGGCGTCTTCGATCAATACCGCGCCGTGACGGTCGCAAATAGCGCGGATCTCGTCGAGCTTTGCGGGTGTGCCGTAAAGATTTGCGCAGATCACCGCTTTTGCCTGCGGATATCGTTCAAACGCCTTTTCAAGCCCTTTGGGATCCATATTCCAGGTTTCATATTCCGAATCGATAAAGACCGGTATCCCGCCCTCGTATATAACAGGATTGACCGTCGCGCAAAAGGTCATATCGGAACACAATACATAGTCGCCCTTGCCGATACCGGCTTCGATCACCGCCAAATGCAGCGCAGAGGTACCGTTGATGACAGCCACCGCATACCGGCAGCCGGTGATCTCACACAGACGGCGCTCGATTTCATCGATATTCTCTCCGACTGTTGATTTCCAGTTTGTTTCGATTGCTTTTGCGATATATTGGAATTCTTCCTGATGATAGGTGGGCGTAGATAACCACACCTTGTTTTTAAATGCTTCCATATACTTTACTTCCGTTCAAGATAAAATGTGGGGTTGCAAGGAAGGTTCACTGTGTTTTCTTATAGTAGTAATTCTTATGACCCCAATACTTTCCGTATTTTCCCTTTTTATAGTACTTCTTGTCCTCGCCCTTTCCGTTATAGACAAATCCGATGATCTTTGCGTCGGCAAACCGCATCTGACGGATCGTTTCCGACACCATTTGATATTCAGAGGATTCGTGACGAATAACGACCAGATATCCGTCGATGATAGAGGCGACGATCATCGCGTCCGAAACGATATTGATAGGCGGAAAGTCGAAAACAATATAATCATAGGTTTTCTTAAGCTTCTCGACTAAATCAAGCATCTCCTGAGAGCTGATCAACGCTGTAGAATCCGGAGGCAAATTGCCTGACACAATCACGTCGATTCCTTTATCCCCGATATGCATGATCGGGATCTCCTGGACATCGCCCGACAAATAATTCGATAACCCGGGAGTGGATTGGACCCCGAATTTCTGGGCAATCGTCGGCAGACGCAGATCACAGTCGATCAGGATGACCTTTTTATTGATTTGCGCCAGAGAGATAGACAGATTGGACGCAACCGAGCTTTTGCCTTCGCCGCGGTTAGCGGATACGATGCCGATGCATTTGCAGTCGCTTCCGGGCATAGAGAAGCTCACATTGGTCCTGAGGGTTTTATACGCTTCCTGGACCGAGAAAGGAGATTGGGAGGACAGCAGCATTCTCTTTGCGTCGAAAACGATATTGTTTTTACTGCTTTTCATTATTCACCGCGCTCCTTTCGTATGATTGCTGATAACCGTAGCTTCCCGAATAACTCCCTTTTTCCGAGCCCGTTAAGGCAACGTTCGGAATAACGCCGAGTATCGGGATGTCAAAGCGTTCTTCTATCTCCTGTTCGCTATTGATCTTATCATCCAAAAAGAACTCGATAATGCTTTTGATAACAATGATCAGTACGCCCGCAAAGAAGCCCAGCAAGGCATACTTGATATAACTCGGACCGAACCGATTTGTGTTCAGTACCGGATAGTCTACTATTTTCATCGAACTGCCTTCAACGATCTGCGCCATATATTTCGGCGCGGTTTCTGAGATGGCAGTCGCTAACAAATATGATAATTCCGGATCTTCGCTGACGACGTAAACGGAGATCAACTCCGTCTCGTCTTTTATCTCGGTCGAAACCATCTTTCTCAATTCGCCGGTTGTCAGATCCGAATCGATCGATCGCAGAGACGCCGATAAGATCGTGTTGCTCTGAATGATGTACTGCAGCGTTTTGGTAATCTGCTGTGCAGCCAGAAGATCGGAATTCGCTACTGAGTTTTTGTCCGATTGTGCATGCTGGTTATTGATATATGCAGTGAATTCACATCGATAGGTCGGCTTGATCAGCAGCTTCGTCATACCGTATGTAGCGCCGGCAAGTACCAGCCCTACTAAAATCATCAGCCAAACATTCTTGAGTAACGCTCTTAATAATGGAATCAGATTGATCTCTGAGCGAGTTATTTGCGGCTTTTTCTTTTCCATGTTTCCGTAATCTCCTTTGATCATCTGCTTTCTCTTTGCCGGACCGCAGATCTTGCCATTCGTGCTACAAGAATAATATTACCGTTTTTCTCATAATACCCCAAGATAATATCTAGTATATTATATACATTTTATTGGGCGAAGTCAATGCTAAAATGACTATTATTATACAAAAATGACTATTATTATGCAAAAATGTAGGTTTACAATAATGTATGTACTCATGGTGAAAGATTGTTTACATTGAGGCGCTCTTTGAACAATCAGTTTTCGGATAATCGACGTGATTAGTTTAAGGCGCAAGTCTGATTAGCATCATTTGAGCAGTACCCGCCAGAAAAGGCATGAAAACAGTCTCCAAATCACCTTGATCTGGAGACTGTTTTTTGTTCATAATCCGATTTATCTGTCGTTGGGGATCGGCTTTCCGATTTCATAGGGAATAGCTAATCCAGCAAGATATCTTTGGATCAGTGTTGCGTCAATGATATCAATTCCGTCTTGAGCGATATCGCCGCGTTCTTCAACAATCGCAGGGTTCGGTACCACAAAAGAAGCTAAATATCTTTGGATGACGGTCGCGTCGAGGATCGTAACTACACCGTCGCCATCGGCGTCACCGAGAATTGCGGGTGAGATGGCCTGAGC
>CADBOO010000133.1 GCA_902796225.1 uncultured Ruminococcus sp. | reverse complement strand
CTGATCATCGGCTATGCTCCCTGCGAGATGCACTCCATCAAGGGCGGCATGCAGAACTGCCAGAAGGAAATGGCTCGTGCCGTAGCCTGCGGCTACTGGAACAACTTCCGCTATGATCCTCGCCTCAAGGAGCAGGGCAAGAACCCGTTCATCCTCGACAGCAAGGCTCCGTCCGAGTCCTATCGCGACTTCATCATGAATGAGGCTCGCTACAGCGGTCTGACCCGTACCTTCCCCGAGAGAGCGGAAGTGCTCTTCCAGAAGGCGGAAGACACCGCGGCTGCCCGCTTCGAGACCCTCACCGAGCGCGCAAAATAATCTGCGGATCATAGATCCAAGCTCGTTGAAAAACAAATCAGCCGAAAGGCAAAACAACGCCCCCGAACGAATCATCGTTCGGGGGTTGATTTATTCCCGCTTTTATTGTAAAATAAGGGATAGTCTAACAGAACACCCGATGATTTTTCATCAGAATGGAGCATACACATGAAAAAACTAACGGCACTCCTGCTTGCAGCGTTGATGCTTCTTGCGCTCACCGGCTGCGGCGGCACATCCTACTCTGTCAGAAACGCGACCTCCGACGAAGAAGCCGAAGAGATCAAAGCGGCTGACTACAAAAAAGACTTTGACGGGCTTGAGCAATACCTGCTCGACAAGGGCTATATCTACACCAAGATGTATTCCGGCGACAGCGACGAGACCGGCGTCACCCTGAAGACAGACATCCACTATGATATCATCGGCGCGGCAAACGGCGTCCGCTACTACTTCACCGACAACAAGACCTTTATCGAGATCTATGATTTCACCGGCAAGCAGGACGACGCGACCGCAAAGAAGATCCTTGCCGACATCAAGGACGACGGTAAGTTCAGGGTGCTGGAGAATCTCGACGAACTGACCGGCGTTATTTCGGCAAGCGGCAACTTTGTCATCGCGTACAACGCGAACAACAAGTTCGACTACGAAAAGATCACCGACGAACTGGAAAACTGGTAACGGTTTCCTGACTGCAGGTTTGATGAGGCAAATCCCATGAAAACAAAAAAACTGGTATTATGTGCGCTGTTTGCAGCGATCATCTGTGTGATCGCGCCGCTGAGCATCCCGATCGCGGGCATGATCCCGATCACGCTTGCGACCTTTGCGGTGATGCTGTCGGGCGTTCTGCTCGGCGGCAGGATGGGAGCGCTCAGCGTGGTGATCTATCTGATCATCGGCGCGGTCGGCGTGCCGGTATGCGCGGGCTATACCCCCGCCCTGCCGAAGCTGCTCGGTCCGACCGGCGGTTATCTGGTCGGCTATATCCCGCTCGCGTTCATCTGCGGAGCGATTTACTCACAGTGGGGCAGGAACAGCCGCGGCGTCAAAAAATATGCGGTCATGCTGTCCGGTATGCTCGCGGGCAACATCGTGCTTTACGCCTTCGGCACCGCGTGGTTCTGTATTTTGAACGGCGTCGGCGTCGTGTACGCGCTGAGCCTGTGCGTGATCCCGTTCCTGCCGGGCGACCTGATCAAGATCGCCGTCGTGATGATCCTCGCGCCGCAGCTCGAAAAAGCGATCGCGAAGATCCCCGACAGCTTTTCTTCCAAACGCACTCAAAAAGCAAAAAAATAAGACGACAAAAGCGCGCTCCCGACGGAAGCGCGCTTTGTATTTGCATTGTTTGTTATCAGAAATCAAAAGACTCGGGGGATTCCTCTGCGGGAGCAGGTGCGGATTCCTGCGCCTGATCGATCTTTGCCTGCTCGGCAGCGATCATCTCCTCCAGCTCGGAGGAAACCTCTGCGGGAGCTTCCGTCCCGACCTTCGCCTGTTCCTCGGCGATGATCTGATCGACCTCTGCGTTGCCCTCGGGATCAAAGCGTTCCTTGACGTCGTCAACGGTATCGGTCGCCTTATTCTTGATGCCGCCGGCGATATCCTTTGCCTTCTCTACGCCCTGCGCCGCGATATCCTTCGCTTTTTTGCCCAGCTCGGCGCCTTTTTCCTTTGCCGCCTTGGCGGTAACGGACGCTTTTTCCGAAACGACCTTCTTGATCTTTTCGGCGTTCTCGGAGCGGATCTTCGTCTCATTCTGCAGATTCAGCAGCTCCATATATTTCAGCGAAGCCTTGCTGATGCGGTCGGACGCTGCGTCGATCACGGCACAGATCGCCTCGTTCTCGGGAGAAGCGTTCTCTCTGAGGTTCTCATAGAAAAAGCGACCCAGTTCGATATACGCCTGATCTCTGGTAGCGGAATCGGTCTTGATCAGTTTTTTGATGTGATTGAGCTGACCTCTGATACGGTTTTTCTCCGCGATCGCCGCTGCGATCTCCGAAACGGTATCTACGGTAAATTCCACGCCTGACTTGATGCTGTCTTTAATAGCCATAACAAAACCTCCGTAAAGAAAAGATAGCTTGATACAATAGTATTATCGCATGAACGCCGGAGAAAATCAATAACAAATTGTAAATGTATGATAAATAATTTGCATTTTGGATAAAATGTGGTAATATAAAAGAAATGAACAGTGATCAGTGATCGGCGATCAGTGAGCATTGTCCGAAAAAGGGTATGTTCGGAGGAAGTCATGTCAAACGTTATCTCCAAAGAGGTCAGCTGTCCGAAGTGTTCCCACACGGGATCGGCGCACCTGTATATCAGCATCAACGCTACCAACGATCCCCAGTTCCGCGACGATCTGCTGTCGGGCAAGCTGCTGGACTACACCTGTCCCAACTGCGGCTATACGGGACGCTATACCTATCCCCTTCTCTACAACGATATGAAGCGCCGCTTCATGGTATACCTGATCCCCGAGATCGACCGGTTCCAGCTGGAGGATCGTTCGCTCGAGGAGGACTACCGCAACTTAAAGGGCATCCGCAAGCGCCTTGCCGCGGATTTCAATGCGCTGAAGGAGAAGATCTTCATCTTCGAATCGGGACTCGACGATATGGCGGTCGAGCTGACCAAATACGCGATCGCGGCGATGATCGCAAAAAAGCATGATCTCAGCAGCGTGTCAGAGGGTTACCTCTCGATGTACAACCGCGAGAACAACACTATCGGCTTCACCTATTTCATCGGCGAGGACAACGAACCGTTCGTCCAGTCGGCGCGGCTGGAGATCTACCGCAAAAGCCTCAAGATCGTCGACGCCATCTGTGCGAACGACAAAAAGCTCTCGGGCTTCATCAAGATCGACCGCGAATGGGCGGAAAACACCCTCTTCCGCTACAAGCGGATCAAAAACAACGCATAAGTTAACGCTTCCGACATTTGCCGGAAGCGTTTTTTGTTACGTTATTCTCCTGAGGAAACGCCGAAGGATTCCGCTGTTTCCTCACGGTCGTTCTCAATGGCATTGTATCCGGATCGCTGATCAGATGCACGCCGCGCCGATGATGCCGGCGTCGTTGCCTAAGGTCGCGACACAGACCTTTGTCTGCTTTTCGTTATGCTTGGTAAAGCGTTCGCGCTCGATGATGGTGCGCAGCGGGCCGAGCAGGTTTTCGCCCTGATTGGCGATCCCGCCGCCGATGCACAGCACGTCGGGCTGGAAGATATTGATGACGTTGATCAGACCGGTCGCAAGGTAGTCGATGTACTTTTCGACGACTTCTCTGCCGGTATTGTCGCCTGCGAGCATCGCGTCAAACGCCGTCTTTCCGCTGACCTGATCGAGGTCGCCGCCGACCGCGTTGAGCATATAGGAGAACTCGGGCTTTTCGCCCTTGATCGCATCCTTGGTCATGCGGATCAGCGCGGTAGCGGAAGCATACGCCTCCCAGCAGCCTTTTCTGCCGCAGCCGCATTCGATGCCGTCCTTGACGATGACCATATGACCCAGCTCCGCGCCGGCATAGTTCGAACCGGAGTAGATCTTGCCGTCGATGACGATACCGCCGCCGACGCCGGTGCCGAGGGTGATGGCGACCGCATTCCGCGAACCTTTTGCCGAGCCTGCGAGAAATTCGCCGAGCGCCGCGGCATTTGCATCGTTCTCGACCTTGGTATATTTATGGAGGCGTTCCTCCATCATCTTCGCGACCTCCCAGTTCTGGAAGAACAGGTTGGGCGATGTTTCGATGATCCTTGTTTCGGGGTTGACCGCACCGGGAACGCCGATGCCGATGTAGTCGATGTCGTCCATCTTCAGCTTTGCCTTTTTGACCGCTTCCTTGACGACCGCCGCCATCGAGTCACAGATATCCGCCTCGGGACGGGGCACAGCGGTTTTGCAGTTCGCCTTAGCGATGATGTTATATTCTTCGTCTACAACGCCCGCAACGATGTTGGTTCCGCCTAAATCGATTCCTACTCTGTACATGGTTTACCTCCGTTATCACATTGTTAAAATTAGTATAGCACATCGAAAAACAAGAAAAAAGGTTTTCGGACAAAATGGATGTAGAAAAAAAGCGGCTTCTGTTGTGGAAAATCACAAAGAAAAACTGCAGACGCCGGCGCTGTATTGCGTGTCTGCAGACTATTTATAAAATGTTCATACACTATTCACACGGTTTTACAACTTTCATCACAATTGTCTGTTATCATATAGCCAATGAACCGAAAGGGAGGTGAAATGATGCGCGCCGATAAGAAGCCGTCCGTGCTGGTGTGCGTCACCGGTCAGTATGACTGCGACAGATTGATACAGGCGGGGTATGCGCAAGCGACCGAGCGTTCCTGCGACCTCCATGTCCTGTGTATCCATACGCCGATGAATGATATTTCCCGGCTGTCGGAAGAGATCGAGTATCTCTACCGAACCGCCAAGGAGCTTGGCGCCGATATGACAATTGCTTTTGACAAAAACGCACCGCGATTCGCCGCCGGCTTCGCCCGCAGGATCAACGCACGCCATCTGGTGACCGGCATACCGGACAATCGCCCCAACGGCTTTGTCCTGACCGTACACGAGATGCTGCCGCGACTGCAGATCACAATGGTAACAAAAGAGAACGATACGCTCCTGTACTCTGTCGATTACACGGAAAGATCGTTCGCATAAAATTGAGAACAAAACTACATTTTGAATACATAATCAATTTCATCAAAACAAAAGCCGCCCTCACAGGCGGCTTTTGTCATGCTGCAGGCTTCCTTTGAGAAACGTGCTTTCAAAGCCTTCCCCTTGAGGGGAAGGTGGGCTTTTCGGCTCTCAATGAGCCGAAAAGGTCGGATGAGGTGGAAACGCTGCTGCCTCATGCCGTATATTGATGGAACGGAAAGGCTTCCGCCTCATCCGCTTCACTGCAAAAGCCGCCCTCACAGGCAGCTTTTGTTTGTTCTATGTTATATGGAATTTGTCAGCATCCTAAAAACTCTTTTAATCGCTGTTCGTGCGTCGCGTTGTGGATCAACCGTCCGCACGACTTGCTCCTCAGATACCGCACCGCCTCGCTTCTCATGACCGACATCCGGTACAGCGGCTTTTCGCTGAGCTGTTCATCCGTCAGATAGATGATCTCCCGGTGGACGCCCATCGCCTCCATCGCCTCGTCGACGTTTCTGAGGAACTCTTCCTCCGACTCGTCGAACCGATACAGGTAGGTCGCGGCGTCATCGTCCGTAAACAGCTCGACCGCACAGCAGCCCTTACCGAATGCTGCCGTCCAGTATAACTCCGGCTGCTCTGTCCGGAAAAGACCGCAGTGTGTAAACGGCGGGACAGGCTTCAGCTTCGAGATCGCCGCCGCACGTTTCTTTTTTGTCAGATCGGCGGCTTTCTGTGCCCGTTCGGCAAAGGGCATGGTGTCATAGCCCATTCTGCCGACCGTATAGACTGTGCCCGAGCGCATCGTGATATGCAGCAGATATCCGTCGAGCGAGATCTCCACGGTAAAGCACAGCGGGATACGGATCGCCCGTGCGGTCATGGGGAGGATACAGATCGCGTCCGGCAGCAGGATCACGGTGCCTCTGCCCTGTTCGCCGGGCAGCCGATACTCGCCCTCACAGCGCATAACCGGTTCCTCGTCCGCGAACAGCGCCTCCATACTGCGATCCGAAAAGCAGTTCGTCAGCTCTTCCAGAAATCCGTCGTAGGAGAAGCCCAGCATCGAGATCTCGACGACCTCGCCGCTCAGCGTATCGACAAAAACCCGGTGATTGATCGGGCGTATGGTCTTAAAATCGGCATAATCCAAAAAGCGCTTGCCGATCCTCAGCCCTTCCTTTTCGACAGAAAGCTCACAGTCGCGACCGAGAGCCTGACCGCTGTATTTCATCAGAGCTTCGTGCCGCAGCCGCCGCAGAATTTCATTCCGGGCGCGTTTTCAAAGCCGCACTGAGGGCATTTGCCGGACGCCTGCATGGGCGATCCGCACTCGCCGCAGAATTTCAGTCCCTGCGCGACCTGAGCGCCGCAGTTGGGACAGCGGTTGGTGCCCAGCGGCGTGCCGCAGTAGTTACAGAATTTGCCCGTCCCGGCAGGCTTGCCGCAGTTGGGACAAACGGTGGTTCTGGTCTCGATCTTGCCCTGCCATACCGTTGCGGCTTCTGCCGCTTCGTCGATATTGCGGCGCATCGCTTCGTTGCGTGCCTTTGCGACATAGCTCGCCTCGCGCGGCGCACATTCGGTACAAAGACCCTCGTCCTCGTTCCAGCAGTCGACACAGACCCACTTG